>JAYTLW010000103.1:0-8502 GCA_043729025.1 Methylobacter sp. | reverse complement strand
AGCAAAATGCCGCCCTGGTAGAACACGCCGCAGCTGCCGCAGAATCGCTGGAAGAACAAACGCAACACTTGTCAGGTACCGTAGCGAATTTCAAATTGCGCGGTAATTCAAGCAGTTCAGATGACTATTCTTATACGGCGGCAGTACAAAAAGAAACAACGCTTTCATCTGCCAAAATTGCTGCAAGAAAAAGTCCGGCAGCGGCAGTAGCCAAACCGAAATTACAGCCGCCGCTTGCTGGGGTTGGTGATGAGTGGGAAGAGTTTTAATGTTGGGGGGTGAGAGTTCATTCGCATTGCGCCCACGGTGGCTAAATGCCCCCCTACACGGGATTGTAGGGGGCCGCCCTGTTGTGTGTCTATTGTTTGTTTTTTAACGCCGCTTTCGCTTCATTCCAGAAAGCATCCAATTCAGCCAGTTCGCAGTCTTTCAGATTCAGGCCGGACGCTTTAACGTGTTGCTCTATGTGTTGAAAGCGACGGGAGAATTTTTGAGTGCTTTCCTTCAGCGCGACTTCGGCATTGACGTTTAAATGACGGGCCAAATTAACCACAACCAGCAATAAATCGCCGATTTCTTCCTGAATATGCGCCTGATCGCCGGATTGCCAGGCTTCCTTGACTTCATCCAGTTCTTCCAACACTTTATCGAAAACCGGCAACACATCCGGCCAGTCGAAGCCGTGATTTGCGGCGCGATCCTGGATTTTTTCACATTCAATCAAGGCAGGAAGATTACGCGCCACACCCGATAAAACACTGTCTTGTTCAGCGCTTTTATTTTTCTTCCGACGTTCCAGGGCTTTTTCCTGTTCCCAGGCTTGATGGCGCTCTTCGTCACTATTAAAAACAGCATCTGCAAAAACATGCGGATGGCGGCGGATCAGTTTGTCGCAAATGCCTTTTGAGACCTGTTCAAAAGTGAACAGCCCGCGTTCTTCGGCAATTTGCGAATGGAACACCACCTGCAACAGCAGGTCGCCCAATTCTTCGCGCAGATCATCAAGGTCATTACGCTCGATCGCGTCGACGACTTCGTAGGCTTCTTCTATCAGGTAAGGAATCAAACTGGAAAAATCCTGTTTGAGATCCCAGGCGCAGCCGTCTTCCGGTCGGCGCAGGCGGGCCATGATGTCCAGCAAATTTTGGGTGTTTTTTAGCATGAATGAATATCAATTGTTGGGTTAGCGGTAGCGTAACCCGACATTTTCCGCGTCGATGTGTTGGGTTACGCTACCGAGACTGTGAAAGTATTAAGAATTTGGAGTACAAACCTAGGTTTGTACTCCAGCAGTCAGCTAAAAATCAATAACTTAAAAAATAAGAAAAAGATTTTTAAGCCAGTTTTTACAATACTTTCACAGTCTCTACCGCTAACCCAACGGCTACGATTTAAAAATCAAAACGAAGATCCGAAATTTTCGCGGTAGCGCAGCTTGAAGCTCTCCATATCAAAGGCATGATTCTGGGTGCCGTTATGTTCGATTTTGATGGCGCCCATCAACGAGGCGACTCTTCCGGTAATTTCCCAGCCCATATCATTCATCAGGCCGTATAAAAGCCCGGCGCGATAGGCGTCGCCGCAACCTGTGGGATCGAGTATCGCCTTGGGTTTTGCCGCAGGAATGGTGATGCACTCGCCCTGGGTGTAAATTTGGGAACCTTGGGCGCCCAGGGTGATGATCAGCGCTTCAACCCGTTCGGCCATTTGTTCCAGTGACAAGCCGGTGCGTTCCTGCATCAGCGCGGATTCATAATCATTCAAGGTCACCCAAGTCGCCTGATCGATAAACTTGAGCAGTTCCTCGCCATTAAACATCGGCATGCCCTGGCCCGGATCAAAAATAAAAGGTATATCCAACTCGACAAACTGTTCGGCATGCAATTGCATGCCTTCCTTGCCGTCGGGTGACACGATGCCTATGCAGATTTCCCTGTCAGTAGGGACTGAATTCAAATGCGACGAATTCATTGCGCCGGGATGGAATGCGGTAATTTGATTGGCTTCTTCATCGGTGGTGATATAGGCCTGGCCGGTATAACTGTTGTCCAGAATCTGAATATACTCGCTGGACAACTGGTTCTGCGCCATCCACTGGGCATACGGTTCAAAATCATGGCCAACGGTCGCCATGGTTAACGGCTCTTCGCCAAGCAGTTTCAGATTGTAGGCAATATTGCCCGCACAACCGCCGTATTCACGGCGCATCACCGGCACCAGGAAGGATACATTCAGGATATGGATTTTTTCCGGCAGAATATGGTTTTTAAATTTATCATGAAAAACCATGATGGTGTCGTAAGCCATAGACCCACATATTAATGCGCTCATTGCGTTCCTCTTTATCGCTAGTGATGTTGTAGCCGCAAGACTGCCGCAAAGCAGTCGCGGCTAAAGTAAAATTAATGTCCAGGTTATCGCGGCCCAGGCCAGAGACATCATGACCGCAGCAGAGCCTATGTCTTTGGCTCTGCCCGACAATTCGTGATGCTCGAAACCTACTCTATCGACGACGGCTTCTACCGCCGAGTTTAATAATTCGACCAACATCACTAAAACCATGCTGCCGATCAGCAACAGTTTTTCGATAGCGGTTTCCCCCAGCCAGATGGCCAGCGGGGTTGTCAGCACGAACAGGACGACTTCCTGCCTGAAAGCTTCTTCATGTGTCCAGGTGGCTTTAAAACCGGCGACAGAGAAAAAACACGCATTAATCAGGCGTTTTACACCTTTTGCATTTGGATTTGCCATGTGGGATTGTGATTATCGGTTATTGAAAAAGTAACTATTACACAGATGTATGTCGGTTTTATTAACGCTGGATAAACCGGGTTATTGCTCAATCATTTGCCGGTAGGCATCCTTATCCATCAAGGCATTTAATTCGGTCAAGTCATTTGCTTTTACACAAAACAGCCATGTTCCATAAGCATCATCATTGACCTGCTCGGGCTCATCTTTCAAGGATTCGTTGACCTCGACCACTTCCCCGGTAACCGGACTGAATAAATCGGATGCTGTTTTAACCGATTCGACCACGGCGCATTGCTGACTGGCGATGACGCGTTGTCCTATTTCGGGCAGCTCGATATAAACCAAATCGCCCAATTCTTCCTGGGCAAAATCGGTAATGCCGATGCGGACGATGTTGTCGTCTTCCAGCTTTGCCCATTCGTGGCTCATTGCGTATTTTAAGTTATCCGGTAAGTCGCTCATGGTAATTTCTCAAGATAGATAGTTTTTTTGTTTTCTCGGCAACTGCTCCCTGCGTTGCTCTACCTCCTGCGTCCATGCAGTCGTCGGCAATTGCTCCATGCATTGCTCCATGCATTGCTCTCGGCAATTGCTCCTTGCATTGCTCTACCTCCTCCATCCGTGGAGTCGTACCTTCTGCATCAATGCAGTTGAAGGATAACCTGCAATTTTTTAAAAACAACAAAAAAATGCATTTAAGCGGGGAAATCTTATAACATGAATGCATCTACACACTCCTTTCTCGTCCACATGAATGCTTTGTTAATCGCCGGTTTTTTGTTGCTCAATGTTAGCTTAAGTTTTGCAGATGATGACGAAAAAAAGGTTGTCAATACCGGGCCTGGAACTGTTTTCCTGTCCGCTAAAGCCCAGTCGGTATCGGGCTTGCAGACCATGACGCTGACACCGGCCAGCCATCATGCCGAATTCATGGCTTACGGAGTAGCCGTTAATATACAAGCTTTGGTCGAGTTGCGACATCGGTATTTGCTCGCGTTAACCGAGCGTGACGGCGCTATGGCAAGATTCAAACAGGCCGAGCAAAACATTAAACGTCAGCAAGACTTGTATCGTGACGGTGCGAGCTCGCAACGTAATTTACAAGTCCAGCATGCGCAATGGCAAACCGATAAAGCCCAGCTTGGTGCCAGCACTGTGCAAAGCCAGGCTATCGCTGATGAAGCCCGGCTCAACTGGGGTAAAAAGCTGGCTGATTGGGCCTTGGCTAAGGATGCCGATGCGCTGAGCGCTTTTTTATCCGGTCGGCTAAGCTTGTTGCAAATTACCCTGCCGGTTAATAAACAGCTGGCGAATACTATTCAGAGTATTGATGTCGAAGCCTCGGGCAATCGCAGCGCGGCCGCTAAAGCCGAGCTGATTTCCGCAGCCGTGCATACCGATAATACCGCGCAAGGCGAAAGTTATTTTTTTCAGGCCGACGGTGGTCATATCAGGGCCGGTATGCGCATTGCGGCATGGATACCTGAGCCCGGCGTAACCCGATCCGGCGTGATTATTCCTAAGTCCGCTTTAATTTGGCATCTGGATCAGAGTTTCGTGTACATTAAAACCGCAGCAGAGCAATTTAGCCGTCGCACACTAGAGCAGTTGTCAGCGACTTCCGGCGGTTATTTTGTCGGTAGCGGCATTAATGCGGGTGAGTCGCTGGTTATCACAGGAGCACAAACGCTGCTGTCAGAAGAATTTAAAAGCCAAATTCCGAATGAAACCGATTAACTCAAGCGTAACTTAATAGCGCCGCTTTTAGGAGCCGCCGTCCCATTTCAACACTTTTTTCTTCATCAAGATTGTTTGGGCTTGTTCCACAGCCTCTATGCCCTCGGCAAACTTGCCCGCCTGAATCGCGATCTTGGCGGCTCTGAATTTGGCGCTGGCGCGCGGCAAGATAATGGAGTTATTCCTGTTCTCCGAAGCATGTTTCAAGGCTATATTGACTGCCTGAGTGAAACCTTCGGCATCGCCTTGTTTAGCCAGTTCTATCATGTTTGTAGAAAGCGACACCAGTAACGATAAATCTTCGTTAACGGGCTCGCCGGCTGCGTGAACTAAGCCCTGCACAGCTGAAAAAAGCAGTATTACTGTAATCAGGCGTTTAAGGTTCATGGGTTTCCTCCTGGTTCGAATAATTTTTATGTAAGCATTGGCGCTAGAGGTTCAAGTTGACGAAAAACCATAGCATTCAGGTTCGAATAGCACGTAAAGTGCTTATTCCTGCAACTTGGCGAATCAAGGTATACGCAACGCTGATAAGCACGAGTTGGGTGGTTAATAATATCAGCATGTGCTTTCCGATGAACAGCCTATGCTGATTATTTGCGTTAACCCGGTAAATCGCCAGCCGGTCGCGCCTGTTAAGAGGCAGTCTTTGGCATAATAATCGCGCAGTCGTCGGCAACCGCTCTGCGGTCATCGGCCTATTCTATGACCCTGAAGAAAATTCTGCGATAATGAACGCTATTTCGCCTATCAATTGCCCGACTCCAACCCTCCCACCATTCAACTATGAACGAAACCACAACATTCAAACCTTGCGACCTAGTTATCTTCGGCGCTTTGGGCGATTTATCGCGTCGCAAGCTGCTTATTTCGCTGTATCGACTTGAAAAAGCCAATTTGATTGAGACCGATACCCGCATCATAGGTATAGATCAACGCGAGGCCGATACTGTGGGATTTATCGACATCGTCCGTATTAGTCTGCAAGAATTTTTAAATGAAACAGTTGATAAACAGGTATGGGCGCAATTTTCGGCGCGATTTTTCTATGTAAAAATAGATTTAACCGATCTGGATCAATACCGGCTGCTGCATACCGTCATTAATGAGCCGTCCAGGGTTATGGTGAATTATTTTGCCGTTTCGCCCAGTTTATTTACCAATATTTGCCAGGGTCTAGCCCAATGCGGGATTCTAAACGAGCAATCGCGGATGGTGATGGAAAAACCCATAGGCCACGATCTGAAATCCTCAAAAGCTATTAACGATGCCGTAGCCCAAGTGTTCTCTGAAAAACAGGTTTACCGTATCGATCATTATCTGGGTAAAGAAACGGTGCTTAATTTATTAGCGTTGCGCTTTGCCAATTCTATTTTTACCACCAACTGGGATCACAATACCATTGATCATATTCAGATTACCGTTGCTGAAGAAGTCGGTATTGAAGGGCGCTGGGATTATTTCGACAAAACCGGACAATTGCGTGACATGCTGCAAAACCACTTGTTGCAGATTCTGACTTTTGTGGCGATGGAGCCGCCGGTCAATCTGGAAGCGCAAAGCATACACAATGAAAAAATAAAAGTCCTTGCCGCGCTACGGCCCATTACCAAAGACAATGTCGAAAGAAAAACCGTGCGTGGACTATACACGGCGGGGGAACTCAAAGGCAAACCGGTGCCGGGCTATCTTGAAGAAGAAGGGGCTAATACTCAAAGCACCACAGAAAGCTTTGTCGCCTTGCGGGTGGATATTGATAACTGGCGCTGGGCCGGCGTACCGTTTTACTTGCGCACCGGCAAACGGATGAGCTATAAACGTACCGAAATCGTCGTCTATTTTAAGCAATTGCCGCATAATATTTTTAAAGAAAGCTATGCCGATCTGCCTTCAAACAAATTGATCATTCACTTGCAGCCGAATGAAGGCGTAGAAATTCAGATACTCAACAAAGTGCCGGGGATCGATGAAAACATTAAGCTGCAAAAAACCAAGCTGGATTTGAGTTTTTCTGAAACCTTTAAAAACAGCAAGATTTTCGGCGGTTATGAAAAACTGGTGCTCGAAGCCATGCGCGGCAATCCCACCCTGTTTCTGAGCCGCGAGGAAATTGAGCAAGCCTGGATCTGGATTGATTCGATACAGGATGCCTGGGCGCATACCGATGCGGCGCCAAAACCCTACCCGGCAGGTACCTGGGGGCCTGAGGCCGCTGACGAATTAATTGCCAGAGACCAAAGAGCCTGGGAAGAATAAACCGGAAACCCGATTGATTAACCGTAGACAAGGTACAACTATGCAGCCCGTATTAGAAAAAGTGACTAACGAAGTAATTGAGCGCAGTCGTGAAACTCGCGCCGCCTATCTGGCACGGATTGCTGCGGCTGTTAAAACAGGCCCGCATCGTGCCGAGCTTGCTTGCGGCAACCTAGCTCATGCCTTTGCCGCCTGCGGCGCCAGTGAAAAGGCCGATTTGACCGGCCAGCAAAAAGCCAATATCGCCATTATTTCTTCTTATAATGACATGTTGTCCGCACACGAACCGTATAAAGACGCGCCTGCGCTGATCAAGGCCGCCATCAGGGAAGCCGGGGGCGTGGCCCAGTTCGCAGGCGGCGTACCGGCTATGTGCGACGGGGTTACCCAAGGTCGCCCCGGCATGGAACTGTCGTTGTTCAGCCGCGATGTGATTGCTATGGCTACGGCGATCGGCTTAAGTCACAACATGTTCGATGGCGCGCTGTACTTGGGCGTCTGCGACAAGATTGTGCCGGGGCTGCTGATCGGCGCGCTGAGTTTCGGTCATCTGCCTGGCGTGTTCGTGCCGGCCGGGCCCATGCCTAGCGGCCTGCCCAACAAAGAAAAAGTACGTATCCGCCAGCTTTACGCCGAAGGCAAAATCGGCCGTCAAGAACTGCTGGAGTGCGAATCTGCGTCCTATCACAGCGCCGGCACCTGTACGTTTTACGGTACCGCCAACACCAATCAGATGATGGTCGAGATTATGGGACTGCATCTGCCGGGCAGTTCATTCATCAATCCTTACACGCCATTGCGTGACGAATTGACCAAGGCCGCCGCCAGGCAGGTTTTGAAATTTACCGCCTTGGGCAATGATTTTCGCCCGATAGGCCACATGATCGACGAAAAAGCCATCGTAAACGCCATCGTCGGGATATTGGCGACCGGCGGCTCCACCAATCACACTATCCATCTGGTCGCCATTGCGCGGGCTGCGGGCATTATCATCAACTGGGATGATTTTGATAAGCTGTCCAGAGTGGTGCCGTTTTTAACCCGTATTTATCCGAACGGTCATGCAGACATCAATCACTTCCAGGCCGCAGGCGGCATGGGTGTATTGATAGCCGAACTGCTAAACAACGGCCTGTTGCATGAAGATATTCTGACTGTCGCCGATGGGCGCGGCATGAACAGTTATACCCAAGAGCCCAAACTGGTTGACGGGCAGTTAATCTGGTCGCCTTGCCCCGAAGCCTCGTTGGATCCGAAAGTTATCAGCACCGTCGCTAAGCCTTTTGCAAGCAGTGGCGGCTTGCATGTTATGCACGGCAATTTGGGGCGCGGGGTTTCAAAAGTGTCTGCCGTAGCGGAAAAACACCAGATCGTTGAGGCACCTGCGATGGTGTTTGACGACCAGGACGATGTGGTTGCTGCCTACAGACGCGGTGAAATGGAGCATGATGTTATTGTGGTGCTCCGCTACCAGGGACCAAAATCCAATGGTATGCCCGAACTGCATAAATTGACGCCGTCTCTGGGTGTGTTGCAAGACAAAGGTTTCAAGGTCGGACTGGTCACGGATGGACGGATGTCCGGCGCTTCCGGTAAAGTGCCCTCAGCCATCCATATGTGTCCTGAGTGTGAAGAGGGCGGTCCGTTAGCGAAAGTGCGTACCGGCGACATTATTCACCTGAACACCCAATCCGGCGAGGTCAATGTGCTGGTAGATCCTGTTGAATTTGACGCCCGCATTCCGGCCGTCAATAG
>JAYTLW010000102.1:0-9736 GCA_043729025.1 Methylobacter sp. | reverse complement strand
AGGCCAGACTAAACCCGTTTTAGTCCCCATCGTCTAGCGGCCTAGGACACTGCCCTTTCACGGCGGTAACAGGGGTTCGAACCCCCTTGGGGACGCCATAAAATAAAGGCTTATCATTTAATAAGCCTTTTTTTTGCCTGCTGTAAGCAAAATGAACCTGGCTACGGATTAGGCTGGTACGAACAGAACACATATTCTACCGTTGGTGGTCACAGGTGCTTGAGTGACACTTTGCATTTGTTTAAGAAAAACCAGTCTAGGTAAATGAAAACAAAAGAATAAGAGACGCCCATATATCGGTAATCCAGTTAAGTGCGATGCTTATCCAAAACTGCCCGTTAATGACTGAGAGTGCAACCAACGTTGTAACAAAGATGCTTGACAGAGCAAAAGGGGCGAGCATTCTCAAGCCGGATTGAGCGTGTTTAGATGAGGCGCCAATCACTATCCGACCCATGGCGAAGCGTACGGGGCTGGTGGCGGTTATGGTGCTGCCGGTTAAAATCGTGGCGGCAACAATCCACACCATACTTGACGGTGATAAAGTTGGCGCGAGTCCCGCTAGCAGAGGCATCGATAGGGTTCCTGCACCTGCGTTGCTGCCAGTGAGATAACCGCCGATAGCCCCCGCAATCGGCAATAGCGCTGGAGAAGCGGAGCCGAAGAAGGCGGTCGCGCCAGTCATTAGCGTTCCCGACATACCGGAACGGGACATTATCGATGCCATACCAACGAGCAGGAAAGTAATAATTGCAGTGCGCCAACCTTTATTCAGTATCGCCAATCCATACCACGCTATTGCCAATAAGCCGCCACGCCGACCAGCTACGATCGAGCCGATGACAATGAGAGGGACAGCCGGAGACATGAGTGGGGCAAAGCCTGGCAGTTCCGGTAAAGGTTGAACGACAATGAATTGCAGAATGCCGCCCAGTGATGGCACAAGTCTGGTGAATGCCAGAATGAAAACGAGCGAGACGTAAGGCATGATTTTCAACAGCAGGGCTGGGGTTACACTCTTCACGCCCTGTGTCATGAGATGTCTTACTACCAATACTGGTCCGAGGGCTGTCAGTCCTGCGACTTCGATTGGAAATATCAGGTTTGCCGCAATAAGCAAAGCAAGCAGTCCGATTAACGTTAGTGTCCACTCGAGGCAATCCCAAGTCGACGGCGCTAGCCCTGCGGTACGTGCTATGCGCCAAAATAAAGGCAACATAAAGCCGCTTGCTAAAGCGACCACAACCGCACAGCGCCAACCGACATCTGCTATCGGAAAGCCGGAAATTTGGGTACTAATCCGCGTGCCGACACCGAGAGCACCCCAAGGCACCAGATATTGACTGAAAGCAGCAAGTGCGAGTGCTTCACCGCCTTTGATACCTAACCTCGCCATGCCTGACAGCACCATTACGTAGCCGACACCGAAGCCAGTGGCGGTTTCCATAAAGGGGCCGAAGATTAGGCAGGTATTGGCAAGGGTGCGATGATCCAGTTGTGCCACGACACCAGCTGTCCTTGTTCGACCGATACATTCGGCAAAAAAAAGACCGGCGAGAATAACCAGAACTGCCGGAAATGCGATCCATAAACCGGCGGCTAAATATTGGATAAGTTCAACGAATCGGTCTGCTTGAGGTGCTGACGACCAGCCCACAGCCAGTGTTGCAATCATTGCAGTTGAAGCAGCGAATAGCGTGGTGACACGACCTGAAATAGTTAAGCCTACAAATATCAGAATGGGCGATAATTGAAAGAAAATCAAACCTGTAAGCCACAACGTAAGCGTCTACTCATGCCGATTCGCTCGGGAATACAACTGTACTAATCCATGTTTTTTATGCATATAAAATTGAAAAGACTGGGGCATACTCTAAATACATTACAAGGCACGAAGGCGTTCAAGCGCGATTGACACCCACAAAGCAACGCCCAATGGCAAAATTTTGTCGTTAAAGTCGTAGTGTGGTGAGTGCAGTCCAGGGTTGTCACCTGCACAGCCCGCCCCCAACCAAATGTAGGTGCCTGGGCATTTTTCCAGCATAAAAGCAAAGTCTTCGGCGGCCATGCTGGGTTGAATATCTTCTGCAAGCACCAAACCGCAGTCAGAACCGCGCACGACATTCTGCACAAAACGCGCTTCAGTTGGATTGTTTATGGTTGCAGGATAACGACGTTGATAGTCAATGTCGACAGTGCAACCAAGTGCTTCGGCAATGGAAGTGACTACCCGTTTCAGGTTCGCTTCAAGCAAATCGCCGACAACAGGCTCAAACCAGCGTGCCGTGCCCGTCAACTTACAACTTTCTGGAATAACGTTCCAGGCATCGCCGCCATGCACTGTTGTTACTGAAACTACCGCCGGAGACATCGGTGAAACATTACGGGCGACAATGGTTTGTAAAGCCGAGCCGATTTGGAACGCGCAGGCGAGTGGGTCAACACCCTGATGCGGCATCGCGGCGTGCGAACCCTTACCCCTGATAGTAATATTGAAAATACCGAAGGCCGCCATCATCGGCCCCGCAATCACGCCTACCTGACCGACAGGCAGCGCAGGCCAATTATGAATGCCGAAAATCGCCGCCATCGGATGAACCTCGAAGAGACCATCCTCAACCATGCGCCTTGCACCACCTTCGTTTTCTTCAGCGGGTTGAAATACGAAATGGATAATGCCGTCGAAATCGTCGCGGGTAGAAAGATGACGTGCCGCAGCAAGCAGCATGGCGGTGTGTCCATCATGACCACAGGCGTGCATTTTGCCTGGATGGGTTGACGCATAGGTAAGGCCAGTTGCTTCCGTTATCGGCAGTGCGTCCATATCGGCTCGTAGGCCAATGGCGCGTTTTGATATGCCGCGTCTGAGCGTACCCACAACACCCGTGCCACCAAGACCCGTTGAAACTTCCAGTCCGAAACTGGAAAGGCGTTCGGCTACGAAAGCTGAGGTGAGGTGTTCTTCAAAGGCGAGTTCAGGCATACGATGCAATGTGTGCCGCCAAGTGATAGCTTCTTCAATCTCAAGGTCAGTGGGTGTGGGCGTAAATATTGTCATAAGGGCTTCGGAAAATGTGAGTAGTTAATCAAGACAACATGAATTATTGATTGGGCTTCATTTTATAGCGGAAATCGCAATGGCTCGCCCCGCCCATCAAGGTCTGGGTTCGTTCAAGTTTAATGTTTGAATTATAGCCAGTGCAGAACTTGCCATCGCGATTGCACGATAGCAAATGACCTATTTCGCTCAAGCCCATTTCTCGATACATCTCAGCATAGCGGCACTGTTTTACATCGAAATCCAATTGTTCGGCACTCACATTGATAATTTTTATGACTAGCGCATCATTGGCAGTCCAATCCGATAAAATGGTCGCCATGTCGTTGAGATCTGGATCATGATCAAGCTTGGCGCGATACTTTGCGCCTTGTGCTAATGCCGATTGAGAGACCGCAGCGTCTAATGTGGCAATCGCCACCTCTTTGCCGTGGCTTTCAATCAACGTGTCATAGACATGCTTGAGTATCTCGGCTTCGATACGGCGGCGCTCGATGATAGGGAGGTTCATATCATTTGCTCTGCTTTAAATTTCATGGGTATTGTCTTGAAGGCAGTATTTAGGGCAGCAATGATAATGTTGCTGGCAGTGCGGTTGTCACGGCGACGGTGATATACCCGCATCATTCTATTAAGCTTAATGCGGCAATCGGTCTTTAATTTTCTCTAAGCCTTTCATTGCACAAGCTTCATCCTTGTCACCGCCTGGCGCACCGCCGACGCCGATAGCTGCAACAATTTCTCCCTTGATTTTAATTGCAACAGCGCCTGGCAAAACGATCACATTAGGAATCGAGGAATAGGCGGCAGCATTAGGATTGGTTTTTAGCTTTTCGACCCAGACGCTAAGAGCATCAAAGCCAAATATTGGCCCTATGCTTACTTGCGTGTAGGCTTTGCGAAAACTGGTGTCTTTAGTGTGAGGTGAGCTGTGGTCGCCTTTAGCCTGCACTTTTACATTACCTGCTGAATCGACCACTGAAGCGCTTACATGCCAACCTTGTGCAGCGCAAGACTTCACGGCTTCGGCAGCTGCTTCCATAGCAAGATCAAGCGACAGAAAATTCTCCGCTAACTCACTTTTAGCATTGGCGATACCTTGGTTAGCCAAGCAGGTTACTATAATGGTAGCGAGTATAGCGACCTTATTATGATGACAATTCATGTAAATCTCCTTTTATAAAATTAGCGTATTTCATTTAAATAAAATTACTTTAAGTCAAAAGTTGAACGGGTTATCAAGCGTGTTTTGGGTTGCCATAAAAACTATGATGGCTCTCGATCATCACGCCAGCGGTAGTAAGCCAGCATGGCTGGAGCTACGAGCGTGGCAAGACGGTGCAAAGGGTAGGTTCGTACAGGGGTAATCGGCACAGCAAGGTCTTGGTCACTGATTCCCGTCATGGCTTCGGCAAATACCCGACCGAGTGACATTGACAAAGCAACACCACGGCCATTACAAGCAGTCCAAGTCCACAGCCCTGGCGCTGGTTGGTGAAAGCGCGGCATGTGGTCAGCGGTCATGCCGATACGTCCATTCCAAACGAAGTCAAACTTTGGTATACCCATGTGCGGAAATATTTTCGCCATTCGTTCGCCCACGATTTGGCGCATACGTTCCGCGCCATTGCGCGGAAATATCAATGCGCCGCCCGTTACCAATCGATGGCGGGCATCCCAACGGAAAAACCGTAAATCGCCGTGGGTATCGGATACTGCTTGACGACCTGGCAGTATTTTGGTGCGAACGTCTTCAGACTGAGGCTCAGTAGCCATTTGCCAAGTGATGACGGGGATTAATGATTTAGCTACTTCAGGTGCGAGTGCCGGATTAAACCAGTCGCTATAAGCATTAGAGGCAAGCATAATTTGATCGGCAAATACACGGCCTTGTGGCGTAATGACCATCCAGCCTACGGGCATGCGCTTGATGCTTATGGCTGGCGTGGATTCATAGAGTTGAGCGCCTTTCGCGACAACAACATCAGCGAGACCTCGTGTCAGTGCCAGCGGATTAATATGGCCGCCTGAAGTGTTGAGCATACCGCCGTACCAGTTTTTAGAACCAATCAAATTAGCGGTTTCGGTCGCATCCAGTAAACTCACTGCCGCACCACGTTTAGCCCAAGCTTCGACGCGGGCTTTAGAAAGCTTAACGCGTCCTGGCGAATGGGCGGGTTGAAACCAACCCGTTTGTTCGGCTTCGCAAGCGATTTTTTCTCGGCGGACAAGGTCGAATAAGTAATTGGCGCTATCGGATACCAGCTGAACAAAACGTTCACCAGTTTCGCCATAAGTGCGGCTTATAACATCAGGCTCAACGCCACTTAGAGTAGGAATAATCTGGCCACTATTACGCCCTGAAGCTCCCCAGCCTATCGCCGCCGCTTCAATAATCACCACCGACCGTCCGCGTTCAATAAGATGCAAAGTAGTTGATAGCCCAGTATAACCGCCACCGATAACGACGACATCTGCACGGGTTTCTCCAACTAACACAGGAGATTGAGCACGCGGTAGGGTTGCAGATGCCCAAAGTGATGATGGAAAAGCCAGCGGTGTCGTATGAATTGCGGTCATTAAAAATTACTTACTTAATTGAAAAATGATGAAATAAATTCACCTAAAATTAGTATGATGATTCACATGGTGAATTTACCGATACAACGATGATGCCTAGATTTGAATTATTCTACTTACAACCCTAACTCACTTAAACCTGGATAATCATCAGGGCGACGACCAAGAGCCCAGTGGAATTTGCGTTCAGATTCTTTAATGGGCAAGTCGTTGATGCTGGCGAAACGACATTCCATTAACCCATTCTCATCAAACTGCCAATTCTCATTGCCATACGAGCGAAACCAATGCCCTTCCTCATTGTGCCATTCGTAGGCAAAACGCACGGCGATGCGATTGTCGTCAAATGCCCATAGCTCTTTAATCAATCGGTAGTCCAATTCCTGTGCCCATTTACGGGTTAAAAACTCTACAATTTGTGCACGGCCGCATGGGAATTCAGCACGATTTCGCCATTGGCTGTCGGCTGTATAAACTAAAGACACGCGTTGTGGGTCACGGCTATTCCAACCATCTTCTGCCATGCGTACTTTCTGAACAGCGGTTTCTTGTGTGAATGGCGGCAGTGGTGGGCGGGCTACAGTGGCGGTGTTCATGGTGATGCTCCTAATTAAATGAATTATGGGAATCTATAAAAATTGCACTTCGACTGTTCGAGAAGCTCACAGCTCAGTGCGAATGGTGATCTTTTTAAATTAGGCACTTATCCGTTCTTGCTGAGCCTGTCGAAGCATGAATAAGCAATTCTTAGAGATTCCCTTATTACATACCTGGCATGCCGACATAACCAGACAATGCCTGCATTCGTTGCAGCCAAGCAAGCACGGATGGGTAAGGTGACAGGTCGACCTTGCCCTCAGGTGCTAACGCGATATAGGGATAAAGTGCGACATCGGCAATGCTGGGTACATCCGTTGCAATCCATTCATGACGTCTTAACCGCTCATTCATGATATTTAAAAGCGTGTTGGTAATTTGCTGTGCGTCATCCAAATTGATGTCGCGCCCAAACTTGTGATGCAGACGCAATGTATTCGGGCCGCGTGCCAATTCATTAGCGGCTGTAGACAGCCAGGCCGCAATATGAGCCATGGTAACGGCATCATTTGGCCACCATTGCTCGCCGCCATATTGATGAGCCAGATAAACCAGAATAGCTTGGCTATCACGTATCACTGCGTTGCCATCTTTAAGTACCGGTGTTTGTCCAAACGGATTCATGCTAAGAAATTCAGGGGACTTATGCTCACGCAAGCTACTATTGACAGCAATGCTGTTGTAGCTAAGCCCAAGCAAAGCAAGCATGAGACGCACCTTGTGACAGTTACCCGATAGCGTAAATTCGTAGAGATCAATCATAGTTTTTTCCTTATGTTTTTTAAGACCAGATCACAGTCTGGGGTGTCAAATAAAAATGCCGCTTACGATTTAACGATGTCTAATTTTTACAACGCCTTTATTTCACCGCCATCCATCCTAAGCATGGAACCCGTCATCCATTGGGCAGGTGGCGAAACAATAAAAGCAATTAAGGCCGCAATGTCTTCAGGTGTGCCATAACGCGTGATGCCGGTTTCCTGGGCAAAACGCTCAACAGCTTGCTCAAATGCCAAGTTGTGAGTAGCTGCATATTTTTCCAACATCGAGCGCCGTCTACCAGTCATGGCTGGCCCGGGTAAAACGCTATTAACCTGAACACCTTCAGCGATACCGCGTTCGGCAAACGTTTTGGCAAGTGCCGAGATAGCAGCATTTATCGTGCCGACAGCGGCGAAACTGGCTTTAGGCGTAATTGCCGAGCTGCCGGACATAAATACTACCGAGCCCTTGGTTTGGCATAATGCCTGCCATGCCTGTATGGTTAAACGCCGGGCACCGTGGAATTTAAGTGACAGTCCATCGGCCCATTCTTCATCCGTCATGGTAAAAAGATCAGCTTGTGGCACTGCACCCGCTATATTGATGAGTGCATCAATACGCCCGAATCGGTCGAGTGTGCGCGTCACTACAGCATTGGCGGCCGTTGGTTCTCGTAAATCGAAAGGCAGCGATAACGCCTCCCTACCTGTTGCACGCACAATAGTAGCAACCTCCTCAAGCCCGTCCCAACTACGGGCGACAAGAACAATATTAGTGAAGTCTTCAGCTAACCGAATCGCCGTCGCACGACCGATACCACGGCTCGCGCCGGTAATGACCGCAGTGCGGTTACCGTTGTTCATGACATTGCCTTGGCAACTAGTAGCGTATCCGTGTACATATCAAAGCTGGCAATCTTGCCATCACGAACGCGCCAAAGATGTGCAAAAGGCACGCGCATTGATTTGCCGGTTGCCTTGGCGATTCCTGAGTAATTACCGAACGTGACTACCCGGTCTTCGGCTTCGATAAAATCATTCGGTGTGGCGGCAAAGTTATCCCAATCGCGGGCGAGCGGAATAAGGAGTTTATCAACCACTTCTTGTGGCGTCCGCCAAGTGCCGCTGTAGTAAGGAAAACCTTCAGCCTTAGTCCAGGCAAGATCTGGATGAAGCACTGCGAGTACGCCGGGGACATCACCCTGAGCTATCGCTGCATAAAAGTTCTTGACCGTTTTGAGAGCAGAGATACATATTTCTGCTGAACTAGGGTGAGTATTGGCCATGTAGCGACTCCTATTGAAAAGTTTACTGGTATTATGTGATTAGTGAGCGATCTCGTCGAGAAAACCACGTATTTCTGTGCTGATCTCATTAACGTGTGTCTCCAGCGCGAAGTGGCCGGCATCGTATAGCTTGACTTTAGCTTTTGGCATCAGCGCCTTAATAGCATCAACACCGGCTAAGGTGAAGAATGGGTCGTTCTTACCCCAAACAACCAGCATTGGTGGCTGCTTTGTCTTTAGGTAGTCCTGCCAGACAGGATACTGGGCGACATTGTCTTGATAATTCCAAAGATATTTGAGTTGGATAGCATCATTGCCAGGGCGATCAAGTCGAGCCTGATCGTGCGTCCAGGCATCAGGATTAATTTGCTCAATGCGGGTAGCCCCTTGAGTATATTGCCATTTAGTTGTTTCCGGTTTAAGAAATGCACGGATTGGCTTCTCGGTCTGGGCATTGCGCTTTTTCCAAAATGGCGCAAACTGCTTGACGACGTCTGGATTCCAGCCTTCGCCATGGATAGTCGTATTCTGGATGATCATGCCTTGTACACGTTCAGGATGTTTTACAGCAAGCCGGAAGCCTACCGGCCCGCCGAAATCCTGCATATACATTACGTAATTTTTGGCGCCGATCTTCTGAGTGAATTCGTCCATCACCGTCGCAAGCCCATCAAAACTGTAGTCGAACTTGGTCAGCGATGGCTCGCCACTGAAACCGAACCCAGGGTAGTCAGGTGCGATTACACGATACTTAACGGCCAGTTGTGGGATAAGTTCACGAAACATATGTGAGGAAGAGGGGAAGCCGTGCAACAACAGAACCACGGGGCCGTCGATAGGGCCGGCTTCGCGATAGTGAATGTCGATACCGTGAATATTGACTATGCGGTGCGCAGCAATAGGGGTAGCAAGGGTAGGGGTGGGGATAATCACCGGTTGGGCAGCGGACGCAGCTGGGAGATCGTTATTGGTTGTAGTTGCGCACCCGGCGGAGGCCAGTATTACTAGCATGGTTGAAAGATAAGTGATACGTATGAGTTTCATGTTCTGTCTTCTCGTAGAAGTAGTTGGTTAACTTTATAAAAGCCAATATTTGCGATGAAAGGGTGGCTAAAAAGATGTTTATGAGTATAGGGAACCTCTAAAAATTGCACTTCGACAAGCTCAGTGCGAACGGTATTATTTGTAAATCAGTGGCTTATTCGTTTGTGCTGAGCCTGTCGAAGCATAAATAGGCAATTTTTAGAGATCCCCTATAGATTTCAAAATCTGTAACCATAGTTAAAGCAAATGGTTACAGATTAAGACATAAAAAAAATACGTTTTTAGAGGGGGACTAAAATCGAAATCTTTTAGTTAGTGTTTGAACGAAAAAGCCACAAGCCACGCTACAAAAGGGATGCCTCGATTTATTAGGCGCGAAGATTTTTTATCCAACCTTGTCGTTTTGCACA
>JAYTLW010000101.1:0-8416 GCA_043729025.1 Methylobacter sp. | reverse complement strand
TAAAGCCACTCCTACAGAATAATGAATTTCACTAACTTATTGGCAATGATCCAGAGCCTTCATCGCCCCCCTCGACCGTGACCGTTTGCCGTTCGCTGGGTTACTAATTGATTGTGCTTACTCTTCAAGTCACTGATTTCATGATTGGCTGTATTCAAGCCGGTTTGCAAGGTGTTAATCGTTCCGTTGATTCTCTGGTGATCTGACGCTAACCTTGCAATTTTTTGATTGGCCTCGATCAACTCGGTTTGCATCTGGTTGACCTGCTCAGGCACTTCGCCGGATGCTGCCTGGGTCATCGGAAGCAAAAATAGAGCAGTGATAAACAAATTTTGTAAAAACGGTTTATGGTAATAAAGCATTGGTATTCTCCTTTGTCAGTTCAAAAAAATTAGCTCGGTGTGTTATGCGCTTTATCTATATCAATAAATACTCAAGCAGGCCCGGCGTCTAAAACACACAATCATCTGTGAATGCCGACAAACAGCCCGGGCGGCTTAATTCAACAGCATTGCAAATAAAACTCCGCTTATCGAATTTCATTGCTTTTTCATCAATGCTACTTGAAATATGATTTGCTGAAGAGAGCCTCATGGCTAGCCAAAAAGATACCATAATAATCCTTCAAGATGCTAGTAAATTTTAATCCTTCAATCTCCCAGCTCGTTTGTTGTGCCGGGCGGGGCGAGCCCCATGTTGCCCCGTCTCCAGGATTTTTTGGATGATTCAGAAAAATCCTTAACTTAATGGCAGTACCCCAGATGATGCCGACATCATCTGGGTGGGTTCATGTTGAGTGTGATGCGGTAGGTATAGGCGTCGCCACGGAACGTGCCTTCCACATATTCAACAATTTGCCCGGTAGTAGTGTAGGTTTTGCGCTTGAGCAACAGGCAGGGACCGGGCTCCAAAAATCCAAACACGGCCGCTTCTTCGTCATTGCTCATTACCGCCTCGATAGTCTGTTCTCCATAAGCCAATGTTAGGCCGCATTGCTGCTCGATAAACTGATAGGCGGAACCGGAAACATCCCAATCCGCCAGTGCCGGGGCGGCTGCAAGGTCATACCATGCCACTTCGCGAGTGAGTGGCATATCATCGCCCAAGCGCAAACGCGCCAGCCGCAGAAAACGCGTCGATGCAGGTCGGTTGAACACGGAAGCGATGGTGCGGTTTTGCACGATATCGCGTTCCAATATCTGCGTGGAAGGTATCATGCCGAGTTCTTGCATTTCCTCAGTAAAGCCTTTGAGCTTGCCTAGTTTCGGATTAATCGTTGCCGGGGCTTTGACCGTGACTCCTCCCCGCCCGTGCGTATCGACATGGTTTTGGGCGCGCAGTTCCTCGTAACAGCGCCTTACTGTAGTGCGGCTAAGACCCAAGGCTTGCGCTAACATACGTTCAGAAGGCAAGCTATAACCATGGGCAATTTCACCGGATCGGATCATATCGGTAATACGCCGTAATAACTGTTGATATACCGGCTTGGAAATACCGGCATTCGGTCTCACACGCTCGATGAAAGCCGAGCTGTCGTTGGCCGCAGAAGTTTCTGCCTCTTTCAGTGAAACAGCGGAGTTTGTTAATTTCATTTTGCGTTAAAATATACATTGACGGATACCATTACGATACCATAATGCTTAAGGTGCTTGCCAATTGCTTGTTGCCAAACGCATGACCGCTAGCAATACGGCGCTCTAAAAGACTCATTTTGCATTGGAAGAGGCAGTTACTTTTAGTAAAGTCGAGCCGCGCGTATAATGTCCTTTATTTTTTACGTTGCAAAACCCTACCTTTACATCAGATCAGCGGGAAAACTCTCATGACTGCTTTGGATATTCTGGGCCTAACCGCCACCTGCTTTACCACATCGTCCTTCGTACCCCAAGTCTGGCGCACATGGCGTACACGCGATGTGAGCGGCATTTCACTTGCCACTTATGCTGTTCTCACCATCGGCTTGGCTCTCTGGTTGACGTATGGATTACTCAAGGGCGATTTGCCCCTGGTAGTGGCCAATTCGGTCATGGTCGTCCTAACCTCCGCCATTACTGTCATGAAAGTCGTTTTCAGCCGTCGCGGTTGATTCGCTGCCTAGAAAACCATGCATATTGTCGTGTTAGGCAGTTTTGTCCAGGCCTGCTGCTGGAAAGTGGCGCGCCTTCCCAAAGCCGGCGAGACTTTTATCGCTACCGCTCTGTCCATCGAAGCCGGGGGCAAGGGACTTAACGTCGCTATCGGCGCCCGAAGGCTGGGCGCCGATGTCAATGTGTTGCTGGGTATCGGCCAGGATGCCGCCGGAGATGCCCTCTTGCAGCTATTGGAACACGAAGGTCTGAGCGCCGACTACGTCTGGCGGCTGGCGCCGCAATCCGGCTACGGTGCAGGACTTATTGCCGCCGATGGACAAAATGCTATCGCCGTATATCCCGGCCCAAACTTGATGCTGGCTGCCGAGCATGTGCAACTTGCCGAAGCGGTCATAAACACGGCGAACTTGGTTTACGGTCAACTGGAGACGTCCTTGGTCGCCGTCGCATCGGCATTTCGCGCCGCACGACTTTGCGGAGTGCGCACGGTACTCAACCCGTCCCCTTGGCAACAGTTACCTATGAGCTTGCTGGACGATACCGATGTGCTCATTGTCAACGAAGTGGAAGTGCGGGATTTGCTTGCATTGGCTGCGCCGCTAAGCGGATCGTTACAAGATTGCATCGAATTGTTGCGCCCCATTTTGGACTCTTTTTGGTTGAAGTGGCAAGGTTCATTACTGGTGGTGACCTTGGGAGCTATTGGTAGTTTGGCGTTTGAACGCCATGGATCAACCCACCACGCGCCTGCTTTTGAAATTACCGCAGTGGATAGCGTTGGCGCAGGGGATGCTTTCGCAAGCGGATTGTGTATTGAACTGTGCAAACATACGCCGCTGGCGGACGCATTGCGCTATGCTAACGCCTGTGGGGCGTTCATGGCCTCCCGGTTTGGCGTACTGGACTCTCTGCCCGACCAAGCCGCACTTCAGGCTCAAGCTTTTTTCAAATCTGTAGCTTGAGCTTAAAAAAACTCCTGATTAGCAAGGAACCTCAGCCAGCACCGTCATTCCGGCAATCCATGCCGGGATGACAACCAAACATAAAGGGGTCAGGTTAAAGTATTATAGTGCAACCTAACCCCTTTAAGCCCTGATTATCCGCCATCTCCGATGTTCTCCCACATGTCATAACCGGCCTTATCCAATTCTCGTTTAGGTAACTGTTGAGTTGCTGCATGGTATTTTGCACGTAACTCAGCGAGCTCCTGCGCTAACTCTCTTGCCGCTATTTCCGCCGCTTTCTGCTTCGTGACCAGAAAGTCTATCTGCATACTCCATGCTTGGATTCGATCCGCCAATATTCTGTTTTCTTCGTCTTTTGGTTTCATAACTCATTCCTCCGCTAAACAGATGACTAATCCGATACTATCGGTCTCAAGGGGACTAGAAATCCTGGTTTGCCTGCAACAGTATGTTTTAAATTTCTCAGCATGCCCTGCCCTTTCTTAATACTCGAATGTCCGATGCATTCATCGATTGGATGTTACTCCAAAATAGATCATGGAGACATTAACATATTCTCTCATTGCCCCATTTTATGCAACGACAGACTGCCCTCAATTACCGCCAACTTATGACTTGAATACAAAACCGGTGTTTCATCATTCTGTCACGAGCCTGATATAACATAGCTCTGGATAAATACAGAAACAGCCCGGCATCGCACGCTTAAACATGGCAACGAAATACACCTACTATGACCGGCATTAACTTCCCTGAAATGGCGCAACTTGAACGTATTATTGAGCAATTAGGCGACCGGGCTAAAACTGAAGTCATAGCACGGATACCCTACCAGGATCTTGAATTTCCGATTCATTGCATTACCCTGGGATCAACTCAGCCCGATGCCCCGGTATTGGCTTTTTTCGGAGGCGTACACGGACTGGAGAAAATCGGTTCTGAAGTGATCCTGTCTTACCTGCAAACCCTCAGTCAGTTGCTGGACTGGGATCAGGAGTGTCTGAACCGGATGGAAAAATCTCGGCTGGTGTTTGTGCCCATCGTCAACCCGGTAGGCGTTTTTTTGGGCACCCGTTGCAATGGCAACGGCGTCGATTTAATGCGTAACTCACCGGTGGAAAGCGCTGGGCCAACCCGCATTTACAGCGGCCAACGCATCTCGCCTCGCCTACCTTGGTATCGCGGTGATAAATTAACCATGGAAAAAGAAGCCCAAGCCTTGTGTGACGTTGTCGATCAGCAGCTATTTAATTCGCCGTTGTCCATTGCGCTGGATTTGCACTCAGGATTCGGCATACAGGATCGCTTATGGTTTCCCTATGCCTCGCGTAAAACGCCGTTTAAGTTTATTGCCGAAACTTTTGCCTTAAAAGAACTGTTTGACCGTTGTTATAAACACCATATCTATAGAATTGAACCGACCTGTCAGGAATATCTGATTAACGGCGACTTATGGGATTATCTGTTCGACGATTTTGTGCAGCGCTTTGCGGGTGAGCGTTTATTTTTGCCGCTAACCCTGGAAATGGGCTCCTGGCTTTGGCTGCGCAAAAGCCCGCTGCATCTGTTCTCAAGGCATGGCCTGTTCCATCCGCTGTTGCCGCACCGGCAGCAACGGATTTTTCGCCGACATTTTCTGCTGTTCGATTTTCTACACCGGAGCCTGTTGTACCCGGAACCCTGGACGCAGCTTGAGCCGCAGCAAAAAATAAACTATCAACAACGGGCTTCAGGTCTCTGGTATGAATAAAGCGCTGGCGCAAAACTGGATACTACTTAGAGGTCTGGCGCGCGAGTCGGGGCATTGGGGCGATTTCATTCCGCTATTGCAATCGGAGTTTCCGGAGGCTCGCATCACGCTGCTGGATTTACCCGGCACCGGTCGTTTTCATCGGGATACCAGTCCCGGAACGGTCAAGGCCATAACAGACACGGTGCGCCGCCATGCCCTAGCCCAGGGTTACCTACGGCAGCCGATGACGATACTGGCGCTTTCGCTGGGGGCGATGGTCGCTTGGGAATGGATGCAACGTTATCCCGACGATATGTGCGGCGCAATCCTGATCAATACCAGCTTTGCCGATTTGAGTCCCTGTTATCAACGGCTACGCTGGCAAAGTTACCGGGACTTGGCCACGCTGGCGATGACGCGCAACGTGCTAAACCGGGAATCGAAAATCTTAAACTTGGTCAGCAACCGCCGGAATCAGACGCGGCACATAACACTAGCCTGGGAAATACTGCAAAACCTACGCCCGATCAGCCTAAATAACAGCTTACGCCAAATCATAGCGGCTGCACGCTATCGGCCGGGCGACCTAAAACCCAAGACGCCGGTTTTATTATTAAACGGGCTTGGCGATCGTCTAGTGGCGCCGCACTGCTCGGAGGCAATACACCGTAAATGGCGACTGGAACTTCGCCGCCACCTGTGGGCAGGTCATGACCTGGCGCTGGATGACGGCGCATGGGTGGTGGCGCAGCTAAAAAATTGGGTCGCTCAACAACAAGACAATGTATAAGCCTGAAAAATCTATTGATCCACGAAAGACACGAGCAGCACAATCAAACAACCGAAACAATCGTGTTACAGGATTTTTCATACCTTTCGTGGACGATTCTGTTGGTGAATTCATTATTGGAAGTTTCCAAAGTTAATGAAAACGTCATCAAACGGTTAACTTCCTGTAATAATGCCAGTGTAGTTTATCAACCATCTAAACTTGCTGAAGGTGGATAAGATGACCTTAAAATATCGCTCAATCTGGATTTCAGATACTCATCTGGGCACTAAAGGCTGCAAGGCCGAACAGCTGAGAGATTTTCTTGATAACGTCGAATGCGACTATTTATATCTGGTCGGCGATATTATCGATTTGTGGAAATTCAAATCCGGCTTTTATTGGCCGGCCTTGCATGGCGACATCGTGCAACGGGTGATGGACAAGGCAAAAAAAGGCACACGCGTCATCTACATCCCCGGCAATCATGATGCGCAATTTCGCAAACATGCCGGCATGCATTTTAACGGCATCGATATACAGCTCAATGCCATTCATACCACTCAAGACGGCCGCAAGTTTCTGGTGCTGCACGGCGATGAGTTTGACAGCATCGTCTGCCACAATAAAAACCTGGCTTACATCGGCGGCGAGGCTTATGAGGCCTTGTTGATGATTAATCGCTGGCTCAATGTATTGCGCTCCAAATTGGGCTACAAATACTGGTCCATCTCGGCGTTTTTAAAACACAAGGTCAAAAACATAGTCAATTTTATGGATAACTACCAGCATATCCTGAGCCTGGAAGCGCAAAAAAGACAGGTGGACGGCGTCATTTGCGGGCATATCCATCATGCCGACATTACCGAGATGGAGTTCGGTAAAACCTACTGTAATTGCGGCGACTGGGTAGAAAGTTGCACGGCTCTGGTCGAAGATGAGACCGGCCAGCTCACCATAGTCCGCTGGCTTGATGAAAGCCGGCAATTGCTGGATCAGCAACTTAAGCTTCAACCTGCGTATGCAAAAGCCGCGTAATTTTGCCCGTTAGCCTCTTTGTCACTAAACCTTAAACAAACGTTCACCGTTTTGTCACAGTAGAGTTTTATGCTTGCTCTTGAAGGCTAATGCTTTTCGTTCCTGCAAAGACTTTTGCAGGACGTCCCTCAAGAGGATAAACCAATGAAACTGCTCTATTCCATTCATAAATACGACGTTTTCATGTTCACCTGGCTGAACAATACCGGAATGCACGGCGCCTTGATCCGGATGGGACGATGCCTGTCAAAAACCGGAGACGGCCAGCTGTACCTGGTCATCGCAGCCTTAATATATTGGAGTGAAGGTATTAACAGCCCCTTTTTGCAAGCGATTTTATTGGCCTTTTTAATCGAAAGGCCAATTTATTTTGTGCTGAAAAACGGTTTAAAGCGTAACCGGCCGCAAGCCGCCTTACAAAATTTCCGCAGCATTATTACCCCCTCCGATCAATTCAGCTTTCCATCCGGCCATACCTCCGCCGCCTTCATGATGGCGACTTTGCTCGGCTACCACTTACCTGCTTTGATGATCCCGCTTTATTGTTGGGCGGCATTGGTGGGCTTCTCCCGCGTGGTGCTGGGCGTGCATTTCCCGACCGACACTATGGTAGGCGCTGTTCTGGGCGTCAGCACCGCACTCTTTTGCTTGGGACAGATGGCATCATGAGAATTTTTTATGGCGTACAAGGCACCGGCAACGGCCACATCACTCGCGCACGGGTGATGGCTAAAGAACTTTATGCCGCCGGCATCGACGTTACTTTTCAATTTACCGGACGCCCTGCGGATAAGTATTTTGATATGGAGATATTTAACGGCTACCAATTGCGCACCGGGTTGACCTTTAACACCGAGAAAGGCCAAGTCAATTATCTGAAGACGGCTCGCGACGCCAAACCGATTACTTTCGTCAGAGATGTAAAGTCGCTGGATTTGAGCGGCTACGATCTGGTGATCAGCGATTTCGAACCGGTCACCGCCTGGGCGGCAAAAAGGCAGAAAATACCGGTTTTAGGCATCGGCCACCAATATGCGTTTAACCATAAAATCCCCAGGGAAGGCTCGGATCCCATCGCCGATCAGGTGATGAAGTATTTTGCACCCGCCGATGTGGGAGTCGGTTTGCATTGGCACCATTTCGGCCAGTCGATTTTGCCGCCCATTATCGACACGCCCCAAACCCCCAAAACCATCAACAACAACAAGATTATTGTTTATCTTCCTTTCGAAGACCAACTGGAAGTCATCCGGCTGCTCGCGCCATTTAAGAACTTTGAGTTTCATATTTATTCCCCGGAACCGCTTCCTTCTGCATTCAGTCACATTATTTGCAATCCGCTGTCACGCGAAGGTTTTCAGCAAGATTTATATGATTGCGCAGGCATACTCAGCAATGCCGGATTCGAGCTGGCCAGCGAAGCTTTACAGTTGGGCAAAAAAATCCTGGCCAAGCCTCTACATGCGCAAATGGAGCAAATCTCCAATGCCGCCGCATTACAGCAGTTAGGTTACGGGCATGTGATGAACGATATGGATAGCGCCATTATTGAACACTGGCTGCATGACAAACATGCCGTGCATATTACTTACCCCAATATCGCCAAAGTGCTGGTGCAATGGATACAAAACGGTATGCCAAAAATGGATGCGGATTTTATTGAAGCTATCTGGGATACCGTGGATGTTTTGCACATTGAGCAATAGAGCGTTTCCCTTACCGAGTAATACCAATCCCAATAAGTTGTTGTTTGAATCCCCTCAACCTAACCTTCTCCCGCTGGAGAAGGGATAGCATGTGAACTTATTGGGATTGGTATAAG
>JAYTLW010000100.1:0-3758 GCA_043729025.1 Methylobacter sp. | reverse complement strand
GCTTTGATACTTTAAATCCAGGCCGTAGGCGCTGGTATCCTGAGAAACCACCAGCAATTCCTTGACCCCGGCGTTGGCCAGGCGTTCGGCTTCCAGCATCACTTCATCGACCGGTCGGCTGACCAGATCGCCGCGCATCGAAGGGATGATGCAAAACGTGCAGCGATGATTGCAGCCTTCGGAAATCTTCAGGTAGGCGTAATGGCGCGGCGTCAGTTTGATGCCTTGCGGCGGTACCAGACTGGTGAAGGGATCGTGCGGTGCCGGCAAATGCTCATGCACGGCCGCCACAACTTCTTCCAGCGCGTGAGCACCGGTGACCTTTAAAACTTGCGGATGACGCGCCCTGATTTCGGCTTCCCTGGAACCCAGGCAGCCGGTAACGATGACCTTGCCGTTTTGAGCCAGCGCTTCGCCGATGCTGTCCAATGATTCTTCCACCGCCGAATCGATAAAACCGCAGGTATTGACCACCACCAGGTCGGCGTCCTGATAAGTCGGCGAAATGGTGTAACCTTCCGAACGCAGCCTGGTTAAAATCCGTTCGCTATCGACCAGGGCTTTGGGGCAACCCAAACTAATAAAACCAATTTGTGGGGCAGTCATTTAAATCTCAGCTAAAGGTAAAGCCCATCATTTTATAGCAGTGGCTGTGCAAATAGAAATTTAAAAGCCTGATTTTTCACAACTACTCGGCAGCAAACACAAACGCCACAGATTCACAGATTAAGCTCATCAGTTAAATCTGTGAATCTGTGGCGACAAAACACCGACTGAGTAGTTACGGCTGTGCCTTAATCGCGCTCGGATGACGGATTAGCATCGAAAAATGCCCTTTGCTTTTGCTCAACCAGCCGCGCACTTCAATGGTTTTACCCAAATAATCGTTCACCTCGGGAAATAAATCCAGCCATTTACTCTCGATACGCGCCTCAAATGCGTCGGAAAACTCCAGATAAACCGACTTTCGGGTCTTGCGAATGTTAACCACCTTACCGACCAGACGCGTCCAGCCCGGATGCCCGGCTTCGGTAAGACTTCCGACCGGCATTGCGGCATATTCCGGACGCCCCCAAATACCCAGCTTGGCAAGCTCAGCCTGGTGCTCGGCCTTAATCAACGCATCAACATACAGCAGATTAGGCGGATAGATGTTGACTGCCGCCAAACCCGCCGCAACCAGTTGCAGATTGATATGCTGCTTTTTGTCGGTGAACGCATGCGCCAGCGTTCTGCCGTATTTATCGGTTTTTTCCGCACTGATTTCCAGGCGGACATTGGTATTTTTTAGCTGGTCTGTCAACCAGCGTTTTGCCTCGTCGCCGCCCGCATCGGACGGTTTATCATGGTGTTGAATCTCCGGCGTATTGATGCCCAAAAAGCGGATTTTTCGCCCGTCTTCCAACATCACGGTATCGCCGTCGTAAACCGTCTTGACCTTGTAAAAACCGTAGCCCGGTTTTATGTCGATTATTGTTGCGTCGGCAACCGGACGATCGGAAAAATGCTTGCTGCCGCTCGCATCCTGCCATTGGTAAATTTCCGCGTTAACCCATGAGGGTAAACATAATAATAAAACCAATAAAATTCGCATGACCCTGCCTATGTAACCCAAAGCGCCAAAGCAGCTATCACTCAGTCGCGCTCCATTCATTTTGCCTCCCCAACTGACCCGGCATCTTAGGATGCTCGGCACACCGCGATGCGCATTACATCATGCTGATTTTTGTATCTACGCCGTCAACGCACTCAAGTTTTCTGCATATCCGATTCATATTCTCACTTGGCGGCAATCCACAGCATGAAATCATCTTTGCGGCTTAAAGAGCAGCATTGACCATTTCAATTTTTTCATGGCTTAAAGCCTTACATGGAAAGCTCGGTGAAATTAATCACCGCCTCAGATTAACGGCAAGTAAGACACTCCGTAACGGGAACCCATCAGCAAAGATTAGAATAGGACTCTTAAAAACACAGTCACAATAGTTAAGCGAAATCATAGCAATACTTAGCACATCATTACCAAGCCTAAGGCCGCAGACACTCAAAATCAGGCTAACCGGAAGCTAGACTGATCAGGCCGAACTGAACAAGGTGGAAGTTAATGCTAACCAGATATTTTAAAAACTGTGGCTCAAGGTATTTTCTGACAAGTCACAGAGCACTTGAATTATAGCGGCGGACGAGGTCGTAGTTAAGCGCCGACCACAACACTGATCCATCAAACCCGACAAAAGCCGGGTTCGAAATCAGGACATAAGGTTTTAATTAGTCTAGCCGCGAGTTATGGCGATTACCAACCTGCTGAGCAAACAGAGTGGTTGCCAACAACACAAAAAGCTGGAAGAAAGCCGTACCCGCTATTGCAAAAAGAGAGGCTAGTAAAATCATTATCGTTATAATTTTCATGCTGAGCTACCTCATAATGCGTTTTATGTTTATGCAAATAATCCTCCCGTTAAATAAGCAAAACAAGTAAATTCACTATAAATTCAAGCCAGACCGATTACCGGTTTAAATGTCGGCTCTAGTGTCACAATAGCCAGTTGTTAGTCTGCAACAATCAATTTCATATCTATATCTGTGGAACTTACTATTGGGTATCACTTACAGTTAATGGGTCAGTTAATTATTGACGAGTGCTTAGTTTTTTTGTATAAAAACAACAGAGCAACTTGCAGCTGAGTAGTCCTGAATTATTATTTAAAGTGCAGATATTGTCCGCAATGACTGCCGAAATATTGAGCCGGTGACCACCTGTCTCAAATATTTGCCTACAACCACCTTGTGACCTTGATCGACATTCCCGGTAAATGACCCTGATATTTACCTCTTTATTAGATACCGTTGTAGTCAAGTATTGATATAGCGCATGGATTACCCCAAAAAAATGTTAGGTTTTTTGACCTGCAAGAGTAACATTCAGACCTTAGATAAAAAATATCGTGTTACTTACAATGATGCACATGAGGAAAAAAAATGATTTACATTGCTCCCAATCAACCAGACAGTAAGGTTCACTTTAAAGCGCGTTACGGCAACTTTATCGGGGGTAATTGGCTTGCGCCGGTTAAAGGCCAGTATTTTGAAAATATAAGTCCTGTTAATGGCAAAGTTTTCTGTGAAATACCCCGCTCCTCTGCTGAGGATATTGAACTGGCATTGGATACGGCCCACAGCGCAAAAGCGGCTTGGGGGAAAACTTCAGTCACGCATCGATCAAATCTATTACTAAAAATCGCCGACCGAATCGAGGCTAACCTTGAACTACTGGCTGTTGCAGAAACCTGGGATAACGGCAAAGCGGTACGCGAAACACTTGCAGCAGACGTACCGCTTGCAATCGATCATTTTCGTTATTTCGCTGGCTGTATCCGCGCCCAGGAAGGCTCGATAGGCGAAATTGACGAGAACACCGTGGCTTATCATTTCCACGAACCGCTGGGCGTGGTCGGACAAATTATTCCGTGGAATTTTCCTTTACTGATGGCGTGCTGGAAATTAGCGCCCGCACTGGCGGCGGGCAACTGCGTGATCATGAAACCTGCCGAGCAAACCCCGGCATCCATCTTGGTGATGATGGAAATAATCGGCGATTTATTGCCGCCGGGGGTGGTTAATATTGTCAACGGTTACGGCGGGGAAGCTGGACAAGCCTTGGCGACCAGCACCCGCATCGCCAAAATCGCTTTCACGGGATCGACTCCGGTCGGATCGCATATTTTAAAATGCGCGGCGGACAACATTATTCCTTCAAC
>JAYTLW010000099.1:0-17535 GCA_043729025.1 Methylobacter sp. | reverse complement strand
CATTGCACCAGCACACCCTGGTCGCTCGCGCTTAGCAAATGGGTGATGAAATCATGGTCGTCGATGCAATCCACGCTGACTTTTATGGTGCATAAGCGTTCGAGATGTTCATGCTTGCAGCGAATAACCTTGTCGATCAGATCGTGAATATAGCGCTTGGGGTGATAAGGGTGATGCTGCTGGCCTTTGGTGAATTTGGGCACCAGTTGCAAGGCTTCAAAATGATGATTATACCAATCCACATCACTCTGCAATTCACCGGCATTCAATTCGTAGGCTCGATAATGGTTGACCGTCGCCCAATCCCCGGTAATCCTGCGGTACTGCGGATGGTCACCCTGGAGCTGGTGCCAGTCCATAAAGATATATTCGTTTTGGGAGGCTATGGAATGCTCATCCAGATGCACTATAAAGGCGAATTTAACGCAGTTGATCTGGCCGAAATTAGTGGAAAACGGGTGTATATAAAAATCCCGGGTACAGCGCTTGTGCCTATCCCAGTGTATGTCATAGGCATCGGTATCGACTATATAGGTTTCGCAGACCGCATCGCGATAGACTTTTAGAATAACCTTTACATTGGCCTGAACGCCGAAAAATACATCAAAATCTATTTTTCCCCAGCGGATATAGAATTTATCATTAAAATCATTCACGCGTTGAAAAGAACCGCCCAAATTTCCATGAGTGGGAAAGGCTATGTGTTCGGCTATCGGCATATTTTTTTCATCTCCTAGGTAAAGGCCGTAGGTTGGGTTGGGTTAGCGTAGCCCAACCCAAACGCGCAAAATGTCGGGTTACGCTACGCTACCAACAGTAGGCGCTTTAGGCGACCCGACCTACGGCTCAAAAGTCATAACATAACCGCAATGATCGGAAACCCGCCCATAATCCTGCTCGGTAAACAAAACCGTCGCCGAAGTGACGCGCAGCTCGCTGGTTTTATTTAAAAAAATATAATCAATGCGATAATCATCGCTCAAATAATCCTGCCAGTAAGGATCGTTAACCCTGAAGATTTTTTCAAACACACCCTCTGCATTGGCCGCCAAATACTGGTCGTCATATTGGTGGGCATCGACCACCAGATGATAGCCTCTGGATCCGGGAGCAATGTTAAAATCGCCGCACAGCAAAGTGGCGGCAACCTGTGCCGATTGTTTAGCTTCGGCCCATTCGCACAGGCGGTTAAACTGGTCGGCAAAGCCGTCTTCCCACCAGCTTAAGTGCGCCGAAAAAACATTAACCAGCCCCAGATAAGGCACATGGATCTGGGCCATAAGCGCTTTCCTGGAGTGTATGCTGTAAATATCATGGCTGTCCGACACATACTTGGCGTCCTTGTCGATAAACGGATATTTGCTTAACACGGCTACGCCTTCTCGGTACTTGTTAAAACCCAGATGCGCCCAGTCGGTGTGGATATGATAAGGCCTCGCCAGCCGGTCATTAATTATTCTGGCGGAATTGGACTCCCAATCCCCTGCCCCATCATTCCAAAGCTCAGCCACTTCCTGAAAACAGACCACGTCGATATTCAGCTCATCTATCGCCTTGGCTATCTGGGAAAACTTATGATCCTGGTTATTTTCCTGGTAGCAATGCAGATTCAAAATCAACACTTTCAGCGGTTTATGGCTAAGCGAATAATTTTTTCCGTGGTTATTGTCCCAAAAAGTCTGACCGTTGCGTTCGACCGAGATGCTGTATTGCAGGCGAAAAGCCTGTCCAACCCTTAGCCAGCCTTTCCAAAGTGCAGTCCCGTATTGATTGGGGTTTCTGGCGTTGCTCTGCGCCTCCTTGTCCCAATAGGTTTTTTTAAAATGACAGGATGTGTGACGCGTGTGCAGCCAGTTATCGGTCGTCCAGTGTACGGTTACCTGGTCGGCATCGGTAAAATTAGCCACCGCCACCGTGATCGGAACATTTTTTTGCCCTTCCTCAAGCTTGTTGTCGGCATAGCCGATGTTTAAAACCGGAACGGGGGCCACCAGCTTGATGCCTGAGTCGGCCTGGCTGGCATAATTCAAGCCCTGACGGTTATCCCAATACTCGGCATACGAAGCCCGATAACGCAAACCGAAGCGAATATTGCCGGGCAGCGATTGGCTTGGGCTGAGCTTAAAGTTTATCTGCGCCTGCCAATATTCCTGGTTGTGTTCCGTATTGCTGTGAAAATCGGCCGACAAAGTGTGCCATACGCCGTCTTCGCCCGACCAGAGCACATCGATGCGTTTGTCGTAACTTACGTTTTCCACCCGCATAAAAAAACTCAAGGTCTGCAAAACCCCCGGTTTTTTTCGGGTGATCACATTCTCAACATACAGCAGCTGGATCTTGTCCATCATGAGCCTCCGTGATTGCTGTCCTGAATCATCTTATGGTCTAAGCCATCCCCTACGCGTGCTGGATGGTAATCCCGAAAATCAACGTCTGGAAAGATATTATCCATGATTTCCAGCGCGGTCAAATAGCGCTCATTGAGCCTGTTCTTGCGGATGCTGTCGTGTAAATAATTAAATCGGGCCAGATGATCGGTGATGCGCTTGTTCGCATAATCGACAGTCGTCCCCGATTTCATGATAAACGGCCAATCCGAAGCTTGCGCCAGCAAAATCGAACGTGCGGCCTGATTCAAAGCCCGGATTTGTAACGGAGTGAGCGTTAAGCCCTGAACATCGCGAGCCAGTTTCTCCATGTCCAGTTCGGCCTTGTGCAGCAGCGGATAAATCCAGTCATTTTTTTCATTGATCCAGTAACTGGAATAACCTTGATCGCCCCAGGTTGAGGCGGCAGGTGTAGCGACCTGGAAGGCGGTCTGCTGGGTTAAATAATCGCCGCAAGCGATCAGCTGGACGCCGTTGGTGTTTTCGGCGGCCAATCTCAACACTGATTCCAACCATTGCACACCCTCAAACCACCAATGGCCGAACAGTTCCGCATCATAAGGCGCTATGATAATCGGCGGGCTATCCATCGTAGCGCTGAGCCGATCAATTTGCTGCTGGCGTTTATCGACAAAATCCCGGGCATGTTCACAAGCCTTTGTCCTGGCCTGTCTCGGATTATAAACTTCCTTGGGCTGATTCTGTCCGGTCACGCGGTGGTATTTAATGCCGGTGTTGATGCGGGTTACGCCGTCGAGTATATAAGGCCCGATATAATCCAATTCCCGCTCAAAACCGATGTCGCTGTAGTATTCGCGGTAATCGAAATCCCCCGGATAGCCTTGCTGTGCGCTCCAGACCTGCTGCGACGACTCGGGGTCGCGCGCAAACACCGCGACACCGTTGCCGCAAACTACCGGCGCATATACGCCATCACGGGGCTGCGGACTGGCATCCATAATGCCGTGGGTATCGACAAAAAAATGGTTAATCCCGGCATCGGCCAGCACCGTTTCAAGCCCGGGATAATAGCCGCATTCAGGCAGCCAAAAACCGCTCGGAGCGCTGCCGAAGTGAGCTTTGAACATTGCTATGCCGGTATTGATCTGGTTGCGGACTGCGGTTGCGCTGACATTGAGCAGCGGCAAAAAACCGTGGGTCGCGGCTGTGGTTATTAACTCAAGCTTGCCGGTATCCTGATGTTTTTTGAAAGCCGCCAGCACATCGCCTTGATAGCTTTGTTGATAAGTGTTTAGCGTGTGGAGAAAAAAGCGCCGATAAAGCCGCGCTAATTTTTGATATTCAGGCTGCTTGCGGGTTCGGATGATTTCCTTTTCAGCCAATTCCAGCCGACTATGCAGATATTTCAGGAAACGCGTTTGCAACAAGTCGTCGCGCAACATGGACATCAGCGGCGGCGATAAGGACAAGGTCAACCGGTAGTCCACGTTATCCGCCTGTAACCTATCGAGTACGCCAATCAGCGGCAGATAGCATTCGGTCATAGCTTCGAACAGCCAGTTCTCCTCGAAAAAGCTGTCGTGCTCTGGGTGCCGCACGTAGGGAAGATGCGCATGCAGAACAATACTCAGGAATCCATGTTGTGCTAAGTGGGTCATCAGGCTTATTTGACGATGCCTAGCCCTGAGGCGGATTTATTCAGGCTAACGGTGGAGTTTTCATGCTCTTGAGTCCTGGACGTTGGTTCATAGGGCGCCTGAATAATGTTCGAGCAAGCCAGCGCGATAAAACTATCATCCGCACCCGATAGGCCGATGGCGGCTGAGTAAGTCGTTTTTTCTACCGCGTCGGGCAAGGGCACGGGTTGCGAAGTCTTGGGGCTGTCAATGGCTACGTCGAACCATGATGCCGTGTCGCCAGCCGTATCCTGTGCCTCGGCTTGCGAGTATATTCTTAAGGTGAGTTGTTCCTTGCTATGATGCTCAGGCGTGGCAATTTTTCCGAGATTCCAATATGCATAAAGATGTCTGGGATCGACCGGCAAAAGCATTAATTCGGGGGTGTTGTAAGACGGTGTCGGCGCAAAACTCCGTCCTATTTCCTCGCCAATATCCAATAGTTCCCTGGGTGAAAGCCTGATTTTTTCGACCTGCTGCGGCATCCGACTGGAAAAACAGGGCGTAAAATCTCGACTGATTTCCTGACTGATTTCCAGCATTTGTTGCGCCGATAGCGTAATTTTGGAATGGTATCCTGAGTGCAAAAACGTCATCACCTGCCTTAAAATTTACGATTGCCTTATGAAATACAACCTCCCCTTTGCCTGGTTATCTTCGCAAACCCAGCCTAGCCCAGTATACGTAGTAAATTCTGCAGGGTCTAGTCTGGGTGTGCGCCTTTAATTACACAGATTAACAACAGTAACAAAAGCAAATCAGCACTGTCTATTCTCAAAAACTACGACAGACCGGGCACTGATCGGATAAAGATGTTCACGCACCGGCTTTTGATCTTGCGGCGGCACAATATCCTGGGGTGAGTTCAGCGAAGTATCCACAGCCAAACACCATACGCACCCGGATATGATCGGCAGCTCAATAAGCACTTGCAGCTCCGACATGTTCATGACCACATGCTGATCGGGTTCGCCGGATTCAATGCCTGCCTGAGTAAAAACCAGAAGCTTGGCTTCGGGATCATCCCACAAGGCCCTGTTGAGCTCAGCGCCATGCCATTGGATTTCAACTATACCCCTGCCCTCGACCGGTTTCCCGGTCAAAAAACGCCGCCGCATAATGGAGGGATGCCTTTTGCGCAAGGCTATCATCAGTTGCACAAAACGCAGCATATCGGCATTTTGCTCGGTCATAGTCCAGTCTATCCAGGACAATTCGTTATCCTGGCAGTAGCAATTATTATTTCCATGCTGGCTGTTTAACAGCTCGTCGCCGGCCAGCAACATCGGCACGCCGTGACTGAGCAACAACAAGGCATACACGTTTTTCATCTGTTTTTTGCGCAAGGCCAGGATTTTGGCGTCCCGAGTTTCACCCTCTGCACCGCAATTGAAACTTAAATTATCATTGCAGCCATCCTGATTATGCTCACCGTTGGCATAATTATGCTTTTCGTTATAGCTGAACAAATCGTACAGGGTAAAGCCGTCGTGACAGGTGACAAAGTTAATGCTGTTAATAGGCAGCCGACCGTTGTGTTCATAAAGATCATTACTGCCGCAGATGCGGGTCGCCAGCTCGTTGACCAGACCCTGATCGCCGCGCACAAAACGCCGGACAACATCACGGTATCTGCCGTTCCATTCACCCCAGCGATAGCCGGGGAAACTGCCGACCTGGTACAATCCCGCCGCATCCCAGGCTTCGGCAATCAGCTTGGTTTTGGCCAGCTGCGCCGATAGCTCGATGCCCCAAAGCAAAGGCGGATCTTGCAATACTTCTCCGCCATCCCCTCGCGCCAACGCACTGGCCAGATCGAAGCGAAAACCATCGACATGCATTTCCCTGACCCAATATTCCAGACAGCTGATAATAAAGTGGGCCACCAGCGGATGATTGGCGTTTACGGTGTTGCCGCAGCCGGTGTAATCATGGAGTATGCTCTTGTCGATCTTGTCATGATGATAAAAAATATCATCACCTATGCCCCTGAAATTAATGATCGGGCCGGATACACCGGCCTCTGCGGTATGGTTAAACACCACGTCCATAATGACGGCAATGCCGGCGCGGTGCAGCGCTTTAACCAGGTCGCGAAATTCCTGTACATGAGTGCCCTGCTCCGGCGTGACGCAGTAGCCGGGATGCGGACTGAAGAAACTATGGGTGCTGTAACCCCAGTAATTTTTCAAGCCCAAATCGGTCGTATACCTAGGCACATCCTGTTCATCGAAAGCCATGACCGGCAACAGTTCAACATGGGTGATGCCGAGTTTTTGCAAATAGGGAATTTTTTCAATCAAGCCGGAAAAAGTACCCGGATGATCCACCTTTGAAGAGGGATGCTTGGTAAAACCGCCTACATGCAGTTCGTAAATAATGGCTTTTTCACTGCGTATGCGTAGCGGCACATCGCCTTCCCAATCATAGCGATCATCGACGACCACACAGCGCATCGCGCTAAGCTTATTATCGCCCGGCCTACACGCCGCCTTGCGGTTCCAACGTTTATGACTGACTGCGCGCACCCAAGGGTCAATCAGCAGCTTGTCCTTATCAAAATGCAAGCCCGATTCACGGTTTTGATTGGGGCCATCCATACGCCAGGCATACCATGTGCCGACCGGCAATCCGGTCACGTAAACATGCCAGGAAAAAAAAGTACGGTTAACGTCTTCCTGCAGCACTATGGTTTGAAAGGGCTCATCGCAGTCTGAGGTCTCAAACAGCAAAAGTTCCACCTGGGTCGCAAAACGGCTGAAAATGGAGAAATTAACGCCTCGGGTTCTGGCTCTGGAACCCGAGGGATAAGGACTTCCCGGCTTTAACTGGTATTCTTTGTTGTACATATCCTCGTCTCACGTTTTGTCATCACCAAGCCTCTTTAAGGAGTTTGGATGGTTTTCTCATATGAAAACCAGAGTTTATAATTGTTATTATCCAAAACCACGGGCTGCAAGGCAAAGCAATTTAAAGTCGCCCGGCAGAGAGTGCAAGACAGCTCTGTAGTTAATTCGCTAACACTCATCGCACTATCAGGAAGGGGTTAACCACTGTTTTTATTGTCCGGGCGCGACCGATGCCTGAAAATCTTAATTTCCTTTAGTCGAAATGAGTTCCCCAACAACGCCGCCGCTGTCAACCGCCGTCAGTACACAGTCAAGAATTTGATTTTCAACCGACACGGCGTTGCCGATTACGCAGCCTACCCGAAGATAATTCGGCGTGTATCCGAACACCCGCTGCCGGTCATTATCCAAGGCCTCGCTGTAGCCTTCCCATAACACCGGAAACTCATGGCCCACATTATTCTCAAAAAACTTCAGCTTCATTTCCTCGGCCAGTACATGCAACTGTCTGCTGCGCTGTTTTTTGAGGCCATTGCCGAGCTGATCCGGCAAGCTTGCGGCTTTAGTGCCTGCGCGGCTGGAATAGGTAAAAATATGGATATGACCGAATCCGGTTTGCTTGATGAAGTCAAAGCCGTCCTGCCATTCCTGCTCGGTTTCGCCGGGGAAGCCGACGATAATATCGGTAGTGACGTTAAAATGCGGGATTTGCGCGCGCAATTGTTTGACGATGGCGGCAAATTCTTCAGTTTTACAACGCCTGGCCATACGCCGCAGCACGGTGTCCGAGCCGCTTTGCAAGGGTAAATGCAAATGCGGCATCAGGCGCGGATTGCAAAACAGCTCAAAAAAATCGCCCGGCAATTCCCAAGGTTCCAAGGAGCCTAATCTAAGCCTTGGGATGTCGGTTTTTGCCAGGATGGCCTTGATTAAAGCTGATAAATTATTACCTAAATCACTGCCATAACCGCCTAAATGCACGCCGGTTAAAATAACCTCGGTAATGCCTTGTTTATGCAGGGCATTGATTTCATCGATCACCGCCTGCACCGGGCGACTCACTTCTTCGCCCCGCGCCACGGTGACGATGCAAAACGTGCAGCGGTAACGGCAGCCGTCCTGCACCTTAACGAAAGCGCGTTGCCTGCCTCGGGTGAACAGCGATATTTCACCCGGCTCGGTGGACAGCACGGGCATGCTGTCCATGTTCAGTTCAACCAGGGTTTTTTCGACCAGCCGGTCTTTGTCCTTGTTGCTGACTATGAGGTCAACGCCCAGTAAATTTGCTGCTTCCTCTTCATTCAAAGTGGCGTAACAGCCGCTGACCACCAGTTTGGCTTGCGGATTATCGCGATGAATGCGGCGTATCAGTTGGCGCGATTTTCGGGCGGCATCCTGCGTCACCGCGCAGGAATTAAGCACGATAAGCTGGGCGGCTTCGGCTTGCTTGGTGATTTGATGTCCTGACGCCTGGAAAGCCTGCGCCCAGGTTTCAAGTTCCGCTTCATTAAGGCGACAGCCGAGTGTTTTAAGGTGAACTTTCATTAAGGAAAAATAATACGTAACTATTCAGTGTCAAAGACAGTCCCTTCTCCCGCCGGGAGAAGGCTAGGATGAGGGGATTAAAATAAAGTATTTCGGCTTGTTTTGAATTCCCCTCACCCAACCCTCTCCCGCTGGAGAGGGCTTTTAGAGCTTCGTGGTGAAAATTTCTTAGTTATTGCTTAAAACAAATTATTAAGTTATTTCCAATCACCCGAAAAACCAGTAGGCGACAAATATAGACGCAACAATACCGGCAAAATCGGCTATTATCCCACAGACGGCGGCATGGCGAATATGTTTGATGCCGACCGAACCGAAGTAAATCGCCAACACATAAAAAGTGGTCTCGGTGCTGCCTTGCACAATCGACGACAAGCGCCCGGCAAACGAATCCGCACCCAGGGTTTTCATGGTATCGATCATCATCGCCCTGGCGCCGCTGCCACTGAACGGCTTCATCAATGCCGTGGGCAAGGCATCGACAAAGCGGTCATCGAGCATGAAAAAATGCACGGTAGTACGCGCCAGATCGGCCAGCAAATCCAAGGCCCCGCTGGCCCTGAACACGCCGATGGCGACCAGCATCGCCACTAAATACGGAATGATGGTGATAGCCGTCTGAAAGCCTTCTTTCGCGCCTTCTATAAAGGCGTCGTAAGCGTTAATCCCCTTGTTGATGGCGCCGAGTATGAAGGTAATGACCAACGAAAACAGGATAAAATTGCTGATGATGGCGGATTGCTCCAGCATCTGCTGTTGCGGCAGGCTTGAAAAATACGCCAGTATGCCGCCGACTACCCCCGTAAAACCGCCCAGATAAGCCACGATCACCTTATCCAACAGATTGATTTTTTGCACATATGCGACGGTAAACAATCCTACCATCGTGCCTATATACGTGGCTATCAGGATCGGGATGAACACGTCGGTCGGGTTGGCGGCCCCCAGCTGGGCGCGGTAGGTGAAAATCGTCACCGGAAACAGCGTAACGCCAGCGGTGTTGATCACCAGAAACAGGATTTGCGCATCGCTGGCGGTTTCGGGATTGGGATTGAGTGTTTGCAGCTCCTGCATCGCCTTGATGCCTAACGGCGTTGCGGCATTGTCCAGGCCTAATGCATTGGCGGAAATATTCATCACGATAGCGCCTAAAGCCGGATGGCCTTTGGGCACATCGGGCATTAAGCGGCTGAATAACGGAGTGAGCCCTAGCGTTAATAAATGAATAAAACCGCTCTTTTCGCCGATGCGCATAATGCCCAGCCATAAGGCCAGTACGCCGGTCAGACCCAAGGCTATTTCGAAAGCCGATTTCGACAGCGCAAACATGGCCTCCATGATCTGCGCAAAAACCTGTTGGTCGCCCAAGAAAACCAGTTTGAAAAGCGCGGTGACAAAGGCTAAGAGAAAAAAGCCTATCCAGATGATGTTGAGCACGGTAGCGGTAAGTTAAAAGTTATTTTGCGGTTCAGCAGAAAAAAACAGCTCGCCGACAAAATCTTCAATTACCAACGGCCCAGTCAACAGATTATGGCCCCAAGGATCCAAACCCGGCGGATATAATGTTTTGAAATCGACCTTCACTGCTTGCGCATCGATAAGCGCCCGCTTGGCTTTCGATTCGCTGACCAACAAAATCTGCTCCCGATCCGGCTGCTCCGAGGTTTTGATAACCGGCTCCCGTGCGCCGTGTTGGTATTCCCACATAAACAGCACAACATTAGCCAATGCCGCCAGAAAAAACAAAAGCTTCACGCCTGCTCTTCCAGAACGCACAGCAAACCTCGCAGCACCAAATCCGAATCGACGGTAGCTTTAACATCAAGCTTTCCAGCAATAAGTTCGGCATCCCCGCCGGTTAAAATCAGTTGCAGTGTTGAGGGCTGTTTTGCCAGCACATGTTCAATCAAACCGATGACCGCCATTAAAGTACCGCTGTAAATTGCGGCCCCGGTATTATCAGCCAGACCGAACACATGGTTAGTTTCGCTAAAGTGTAGAGCCTTAGTTCCCTGCCCCAGTGCTTTTTTCATCAGCGTCAAGCCGGGGCTAATCAGACCGCCTTGATGCCTGCCGTCGGCATCGATTAAATCCACGGTAACAGCCGTTCCGCAATCGACGATACAGGTGAATCCCGGATAGTAGCGTCGGACAGCAACTAACGTTAACCAACGGTCAACGCCGAGCTGTTCCGGCTGCCTATAAGCGTTCATCACGCCAAAGCCCAGAGCTTGAGGCTTAACCCGGATAATATCGACATCAAGCCAAAGCTCAAACGCTACCGATAGCACCAGCTCGACTAAGCGGTTTTCGCCCACCCAGGAAACAACGAGTCGCCGGGGACAGATGCCTTTCCAGATTCCAATCAGCTCCTGCCGGTTAATCAGAGCATTTAAGAGCGGCGCTCCGACCGTAATTTGACCGCCGACGGCAATCGCCCACTTGAGCCGGGTATTACCCATATCGATCAGCAAATTCATGACCGCGCTAAACCGTTAAAACTGACTTCTCCGGAGGCAAACGCCTGTATGCCGCCATCCGCACGTTCAAACAACAGCATGCCGCTATCGTCGACGCCGCGCACGATGCCGGCTAATTGCTGCTCACCGATATACAAGGTCGCAGCTTTTCCGTCCAGGCAATCGTAGCTGCGCCATTCATCGAGATAGGCTTTAACGCCGACGTTTTCATACTCGGCCAAAACCGGCAGCAGGTGATTTAACAATATGCCGGCCAATTTATTCCTGTACAAGCGCTTTTGCCCGGTGATTTTAGTTAAATCCGTCCAGGCTTGGCTGATATTTTCGGCTTCCGTGTCCGGTAAAAACAAATTCAAGCCCAGGCCGATCACTGCGCTGCACGGGCCGTCCGTCTCGCCCGAAACCTCAACCAGAATACCGCCCAGCTTTTTACCCTGGCTGTAAATATCATTAGGCCATTTGAGGCCTATATCATGTACTTGATGCTGTTTTAAAGCCCTGATGACCGCCACGCCGATCGCCAGACTTAAGCCTGAAATGGCGCCAGGCCCCTGCTGAAAGCGCCATAATATCGACAAATAAATATTACAGCCGTAAGGCGAAACCCATTGCCGCCCTCGCCTGCCTTTGCCGGCTGTTTGGTGTTCCGCAAAACAAACAGCGCCTGACGGCGCATTATGTTGGGCGCGTTCCACCAAATAACGGTTAGTGGAATCGATTTGATCATGAATTTCGAACGATGAGATTAATGCGGCAACCTGTTTATCAACAACTTCATTGATTTTTGACGCATCCAACAACTCCAGCGATTTATCAAGTCGGTAACCTTTACCGCTGACTGCCGAGTGCGAGAGACCCAATTCGACCAAACCGTTAACCTGTTTCCAGACGGCTGAACGACTTAGCCCTAATGCCTCGGCCAATTCGGTGCCGGAATGAAACTCTCCATCAGCCAATAGGCTGAGGATTTTTTTTTGATTATCTGAAATATTCACAAACCGTTTAAGAGTTATATAACCTGTTTTCTATCCCTGATCTGTTGCAATTGCTTTTTCACCACATACTTGATCAGCATTTCCCGATCCTCATCCTTCATATTGATAAAATCAATACCGACGATATAAGGATGCTGGCTATCTTTGGCTTGACCGCTTTTGCAATAAACAACCCTGCCGTAGGTCACAATGACCGCCATGCTGGATATCAGCAGCATCTTTATTTCCAGATGGTCGCCCGCTTTAAGCGCTTCTTCGCAATTAAAAGCGATACCAGTGGCACTAACATTCACATTACGGGTGTCATTTTCCTTAACCTGAAAGCACTGCATCATCACCGCCTGGCCGATCAGATCGATTTTGGCGTCTAACAATCTTAAGTAATCCGCCACATCCGGCTGATTTTTTTCCAGCCTATGCAACAGCAATGCCGAATCCTGCGCTACCATTTCCAGGGCTGTAGACAAGGAACAGCTATTTAAAATATTGTCAGACACTTGGTGCGGTTCGGTAACCCGTTTTTCATCGATTTTTTTGTAAAACAGACTCACTTCGTCATCAATGCGAAAAAAACCTCTTCGATCTTCAGTTTTCGCTGTATCGGCTTTATCCATAATCCACAACCTCTAAACTTTCAATTGCCATGACTTACATATAATAACGGTTATTTTTTGATCCAAGGCTAATGCGCCTATCCGGCGAACATACTCTACTCGTTCTTAACAATCGCGAAATCAATGCTTGAATAGCACTTGAAGAATATGAGCGCTTATCACTGACACGCATAGTTTTTAAGCGTTTAAGTACGTAACTACTAACACCCTTGGCCTACAATTTGTCAAATTATACTTCAAAGCGTTTGATTATTTTAATTTTTGGGCTTAAACGTAGTAAAGCCGAAATGATCCGTGGCTTAACATTGGACTATATGCATTTCCTAAACACGCCGAAGCGGGTGAAATATGATCTTGAAATTAAATGCGTACATCTCTAAAAAAGCCAAGATCGGGTTAGCGTATAATCCGACATTTTCTGCGCGAAGCGCTGGGTTCAACCGCCGGATGCGAAAAACCGCATGTACGGTGGTGTGGGAGTGATAACGGGCGAAATCCCGTTATCTCTACCCGATCAGCGTTCATTCTTCCCTGCTACTTGAGCGGGAATCCTGCTTTTGTCATGCATTTGTTGAATAGGTAGAGTGGTGGCTGGTCTCCATTGCGCATGGCATTATTGTTGACTCTATCCGTCGCAGGATTGTAGTAAGCATCAAAATTTAGATAAAATTTCTGCTCGTAGGCATCTTCAGCCTTGTGTTTATGGACTTCATCAACGCAAAAATCTATTACATCGCTAACCGAGGTGACAATAGATTTTTTGTCATAATTTGTTTTTTCTTCCGCCATGACAGGCGAAGCGATCAGCATCATAACGAAAGCCAGTAGCAGCAGAACTTTTCTTTTTATATCAAACACTCCTTATATCATTGATTTATCAGACAGTTGGGTGGCTACACTAATATTGGTACTTCTTCTGTAGTAAACGTAGCATGGGTAGGGCGGTTTCGCTTCAGCAAACCGCCAATCAACGTACAATATCCAATACAATCGGACATAAAAAAATCCCCGCTTGGAAATTCCGAGCGGGAATCAGGTTCAAGGCTCCGATCATGGCGGATTGCTAGCGCGAATCCGCCTTACAGCGTTGGATAGCTTGAAAGCGGTAATGGGTGATGCCGTTGCCATGGTGATGGACGCTATTGATGCCCACATAGAATGCTGGTTTTTGCAAGTCCTCCAACTTGACACCAGGACGCTAAAGCTCGAGGCTTTGGAAATCAAGGATGAGCGACTGCTATGCGGGTAAAAACGAACTCCGAAACTTTAGTTAAGTTGTTAAGGAAAATTTAAGTAATTTCGTGGTAATTTGCACATGTTCGATTTTAAGGCTGAACTCGGCCAATAACTAAGAGTGCTCTATATCACTCTAACAATAGGGAACCACTATGAAAAATACCTTTTTAACAAAATTACTCAAGGCTAGTGCCAAAACATGTATGCTAGCTGTTATTGGTTTAGGCTTAGCCTTCAACTCCGTCGTAGTTCATGCCGATGATCGAGGGGTACATAAGGGACAGATTATGTGGCTCAACCACTTTGATCTACTCTCGGGAGACACCAGTGAACTGACAACAACATATAAATCCACCAGCTCCGGGGTAGGCGGCGGCTTGACCGGGCTCGTCATCCAATCCTCAACGCTCGGAGACACATTTTTCTCAGGCGGCAATAGAGTCGTGCATATGGCTCTGGAACTGCCCAAGCAAACCAAAATCACCGGCGTAAGAGTTTGCTATGAGTACAGTAGCAACTCAAGCAGTTTCATCAGCCAAATCCGCTTGGCGCAAGTGCAAAATCCTCCTAGCTCGGCTTTGGTAATGCTCGATGACCCCACCGACTTAACGACTCCAGGTCCGGTTTGCGTGAACAGTGCCCTTGTAAAACCTGCCTTCAAAGCGAAAAACGGTCCTATTTTGCTGTCACTGCGCATCGATACCAGAAACATCAATGACAAAATAGTTATACGCGGACTCGGGGTGTTCGTAAAATAGTTAACGAAAATCAATTAAATCGGGAAGTCGCTATTTTCACAGAAAGCTTGCTTGGGCATCCCAGCCCAAGCAAGCAGGGAATATCACCCCACCGCTTATGCCTGCGGCGTCCCGGCCGCCCTAAGTCTCCTGAGCCAAGGTCGGGTTAGCGTAGCGTAACCCGACATTTTCTGCGTGAAGCGTTGGGTTAAGGCTGGCGCCTAATCCAACCTACAGCTTATCTTATCAACCAGATATTTCATCCCCCCTATTTCCACATCCCCCATCAAAACCCCCATCAACTCATCATCCTCAAACTTTAACAGCTCAACAAACAAAGCCCTCTCCTCCTGATCCGCCACCAAATAACCCGCTTCCAAATAGCGGTTCAACAAAAAATCCAGCTCCTTAGTCCCCCGCCGACATTGCCACCTTAATCGGGCCAGCTCGTCCATCACCCCAACTTTCTCTGCACCAACAGTTTTTTGGTTTCGGCGATAGCTTTGGCCGGGTTCAAGCCCTTGGGGCAGGTGTCGGTGCAGTTCATAATGGTATGGCAACGGTACAATTTAAACGGGTCTTCCAGTTCGTCCAGCCGTTCGCCGGTGCTTTCGTCGCGGCTGTCGACCAGCCAGCGGTAGGCTTGCAACAGCACCGCTGGGCCCAGGTAACGCTCGCTGTTCCACCAGTAACTGGGACAACTGGTCGAGCAACAGGCGCACAGCACGCAGTCATATAGACCATCTAATTTTTCCCGGTCTTCTTTGCTTTGCAGACGCTCGGAATCGGCGGGCGGCGGGGTTTGGGTTTCTATCCACGGCTTGATCGACGCGTATTGCGCATAAAAATGGGTCATATCCGGCACCAGGTCTTTGATGACCTGCAGATGCGGCAAGGGATAAATTTTGATAACGTCGGGGTAAGATTCGATGGCTTTGGTGCAGGCCAAGGTGTTTTTACCGTTGACGGTCATCGCGCAGGAGCCGCACACGCCTTCGCGGCAGGAACGCCGGAAAGTTAAGCTGCTATCGATTTCATTTTTGATTTTCAGGATCGCATCCAGCACCATCGGGCCGCAGCTGCCCATATCCAGCTCAAACACATCCATACGCGGGTTTTCACCGGAATCGGGATCCCAGCGATACACCTCAAAACGGCGGATGTTGGTTGCGCCCGCTGGCGCTTTGTAGGTTTTGCCTTCGGTTACCACCGAGTTTTTAGGCAGGGTAAATTCAGCCATTAGTTTATTCTCTTCTGAGTGGAGTCCGGGATAGTCATCATATCTCGATAACACTTTGTTCAATATCCGCTAACGTGGCAGTGATGGAGGTTTTTACTAAACCAAATGCCGATTTGATAGTCAGTTGCTTGTCATCGTTTGACGAAGCGGGCAATGTTTCAACAATGTGGCATTGTTTTTCCGGCAATAAATTTAAAAAACCGACGACTTGGCTGTAGATGTTGTCGTCTATTTCCAATGTGAGTGTTTTCATATCGTATTAATAAACTCTCTTTAGTTAACCTCGGATTTTTCCATTCATCCTTCGACAAGCTCAGGACGAACGGAAAAATCCTTAACTTAATGGCAGTGACGTAGCGCGTGGAAACTAGGTATGCCGATTCCTATTCAGTTTTAGTCAAATATAAAAACATCGCAAAAATGGCGACACCTATTACTAACATTGCAAAAATAGCCATCATAATTCTCCTATTTCTTTTGTTTTTTGCTTGATTTTAGTGATAACTACAAAACCGGCAAAAATAAACAACATCATGAAAAATACACACATCCAAAACAATGCACCAGTATCACCACCTTTGAAAAGCGTACCCAATGCACCACCCATGGCAATCAGGAAAGCACTTAACAAACTCAATGCGGTTCTCAATGTATTCAGAGATTCTTTTATCTCATCAATCTTTGCCATAACTTTTTCTCATCAAAACTACAACCCGATTCTACCACTAAATTTTCGATTCGATTTAACACAAGCTACATTAAACAAAGGAAGGAAAAGAATAAGCGCACAGTGCAAAATCCGTGTTCACTTCAAACCCCGTCCCATTTGGAGTATCAATCACAAAGCGTGTGTTAATAAACCCTCTCTTTGGGCGGAATAACTTCAACCTCGTCGGTTAAGGTGTACATATGCACCGGCCTATAATCGATTTTCACCTGATCGTCGGTCAGCCAGGTCAAAGTATGCTTCATCCAGTTTTCATCATCGCGCTTTGGGTAATCTTCCCGTGCATGACCGCCCCGGCTCTCGGTGCGGTTGCCTGCCGCATTGATGGCCACGGTGGCTTGGCTCAGCAAGTTATCCAGCTCCAGCGTTTCGACCAGATCGGTATTCCAGATCAACGATTTATCGGCCACTTTGACATCGGCAAAGGTTTTTCTGACTTCCGCCATCGCGTTGATGCCTTCGGTCAGCGTGGAGCCGGTTCTGAACACCGCCGCTTTGGCTTGCATGACTTTTTGCATGTCCAAACGAATATCGGAGGTGCTGCGGCTGCCGTTCGCATTACGGATTTTATCGAAACGGGCGATGGCTTTATCGCAAGCATTAGCGGCCAAGGGTTTTAGCCTGGATCCGGGTTTTATCAGTTCGGCACAGCGTATCGCGGCGGAGCGGCCGAACACCACCAGGTCGAGCAGCGAGTTTGAGCCCAGGCGGTTCGCGCCATGCACCGAAACGCAGGCCGCCTCGCCGATAGCCATTAGACCTACCACCACCGCGTCGGGATTATCGCCATCCAGGGTGACGACTTCGGCTTTGTAATTGGTCGGAATTCCGCCCATGTTGTAATGCACGGTGGGCAGCACCGGAATCGGCTCTTTGGTCACATCGACACCGGCAAAAATCCGCGAGGTTTCGGATATGCCCGGCAGGCGTTCGTGAATAACGGCCGGATCCAAATGCTCGATATGCAGATAGATGTGGTCTTTCAGCGGCCCTACGCCCCGGCCTTCGTTGATTTCTATGGTCATCGCGCGGCTGACCACATCGCGGGAAGCGAGATCTTTGGCGGACGGCGCATAGCGTTCCATGAA
>JAYTLW010000098.1:0-3863 GCA_043729025.1 Methylobacter sp. | reverse complement strand
AATACCGCGCCCTGTTTGGCCTGTATCTTCAGTACGCAGGAATTATTGTTGTCGGAAACAAACTTCTGCGGCGGCGGCGACATCAGGGTAAATTTGACTTCGTCCCATTGCCACGATTGTCCGGCTATACAGTCGATGGGCGCATACTCGCTTAATTGATTGGGAACGCTGGTCAGCACTTGTTCAGTCGCCATGCCGCGTATTAGCGATGCTGCGCCGCCGATATGATCGTTATCGCCGTGACTGATGATTAAGCTGTCGATTTTGGCTATGCCTTGCGAGCGCAAAAAAGGCAGCAGCACACTCTGCCCGATATCGCTTTGAGCGGAGAATTTAGCGCCGGTATCGTAAACCAGCAGATGATGACGGGTTTGCACAACAGCCGACAAGCCTTGCCCGACATCCAGCAGAGTCATGTTGATGCTGCCGGTTTCGGGTTGTTTCGTCTCGCCAAACAGCAACGGTAAAAACATCACCAAACCCAGCCATCTAGACGGCATGCCGACCGGGGCAAGCAGCAGCACTATGCCCGGCGCCGCGAACAACATTGCCCAATACGAGGGAGGCGCTAGATGGATCGATGCTATGGGGATTGCCGCCAAATAAGCCAATAACCACCCTAAACCCTGCAAAACCGGGTCTACCAACCAAAACAGCTTACCCGCCAGCAGCGGCGAAATAAACATAAGGATCACAGCCAACAGCGATACAGGCACCGCCAGCAGGCTGATAACCGGCACGGCGATTAAATTAGCCAATGGCGCAATCAATGAGACCTGCTGAAAAAACAGCAATAACAAGGGCGACAAGCCCACCGACGTGACCCCGTTTATTTTTATCGCCCCCCAAACTTGATCAAGCTTGCCTAAGCGCCCTGAAACGGCATAAACAATCAGGCTCACAGCGAGAAACGACAACCAGAATCCAGTCGCCAAGACCGCTAACGGATCGCGTATCAATACCGCGAATAAGGCAATGGCTAAGGTATTAAAAGGACGACTGTTACGTTGCAGAATAATTGCGATCATGGCGACAGACAGCATGATCAGGGAGCGCTGGGTAGGCACGGAAAAGCCCGCCAGCCCCGAGTAAAAAACCGCAACCAGCATCGCCGAAACTGCCGCAATTTTTTGCGGCGAGTGGCTAAGCCACCCCGTCCGCGCCCATAATTTAAGCACCAAAAAATAAACCAGCCCGGCAATAAGTCCGATATGCGAACCGGAGATCACCACCAGGTGGGTAGTGCCTGTCTTGCGAAAAACATCCCACTGTTGTTGAGAAATACTGTTGCCGTCGCCGATAGTCAACGCTTTTATCAGTGCAAGACTAGCGCTGCCGCCCAAGGTGCTTGAGAGCCGATCGGTAATGATCTGCCGCAGCACAGCAATGTTGTTCCAGGCAGAGTCGCGCCCCAGTAGCACAGGCTTGGGATTTGGCCGCACATAGCCTGTGGCGCCGATGCCTTCGGCAAATAACCAGCGCTCGTAATCAAAGCCGCCGGGATTCATGGTGCCGTGAACGCGCTTTAATTTAACGGTAAAAGCCCAGTGTTGGCCCGCCTTGATGGTCTGATCCGGGTAGTACCAGTTTAACCTCAGTTTAGCGGGTAATTTCTGGACAGAGCCGGTGACGGTCGGCACCACGCCAGTTCCCGACTGGCTTGTGGCATACACACCATCCCTGGTGATCGCCGCACCCGTTCCCGACGGGTTTGCGGCATACACCCCATCCCTGGGGATAAAATCGAAGCGTACATGCTTGTCATCCTGTTCCGGCAAGTCGGCTACAATACCGGTCACTTGAACTTCCACGCCCTCAAGTTGCTCAGGCAATCGGTCGGACAACCGGTACATGGCAAAGACTATCGCCCACAACACACCGACGCCAAAAAATAGCCACCGCCAATAACGCAACCATGCAATAATGCCGAGCACTATGCCGCCGACTATCAGCCAGTTGCTATCCGGTAATACCGGCAACTGTTGAACCAGCAACAGTCCGGCTAAAAATGACAGGGCGGAAACAACCATTGAGCACCTTAGGTGTTTTGGGGGCCTACAAAAACCTGATAAACTTTATTGAGTGTAACTTTACTAATTGATAACGATGCCAAAAGAACTGATACAAAATCTGATCAACAAGTTCATCCCCGATCCTGAACTGATCAAACGCCACAAGAGTCTGCAATTTCTTGGCGACAAACTGCACGATCCTAACCTCTGGCATTTAAATCGACGCTCTATTGCCATGGCTTTTGCAGTGGGACTTTTTTGCGCCTGGATTCCGACCCCAACGCAAATGGCCATTGCCGCTGTGGGGGCCATTTATTACCGGGCTAATCTACCGCTTTCGATAGGCTTGGTATGGATAACCAATCCCGTCACCATGCCGCCGCTGTTTTATTCTGCTTATAGGGTTGGACTTTGGTTTATGAATCGGCCATCAACCGCCAATGAATCCGAGTTTTCACTCAGCGGCATGCTCTCCGGGCTGGGCGATGTCTGGCAGCCTTTTCTGATCGGCTGTTTTATTATGGGTATAGTCTCGTCTGCGGCCGGTTATTTCGGCATTCAATATTACTGGAAGCACCATATCACCAAAAAATGGGCGGAAAGAAAGGCAAAAAGGATCACTGCTCAAGACTAAAAAATTTGCAACTATTCAGCCTATGATTAGGACGTGATCTGTATAGGGTGGATAAGAATCGCACATCCGGCAGATTTGACGGATGCGCGAGCTTATCACTCTACAATGCAAATTCATAGCTACCAGAAAAGTTGAACACTGAATAGTTCCGAAAATTTTCACTTTTCCCAGCCTTCGCGCATCAGCGTACCAAAATCACGTTGCGACAATACATTAGAACAATCTCGCCAATCCTTATCAGATGCGGATAGATGCGTGTTGTAGCGCAAATCAAATCCAGTAGCACGTTTTTGCGCGTCTATGTACTGATCCATTTTTTCATCCAGTGTCTCAATGTCATCTATCCAGTCGTCCTTGATCGTATCTGGTAAAGAACCGAATAAATTGAACTTATCACGCATTCGTTCAGATAGCCGCTCATAGACCTTTTCATCAACTGTTTGCTCATTTACCAGATTCAGCATGTCCACATTGTCACGCGCCTGTCCAAATCGTTTGATTCGCCCAATACGCTGCTCAAGTTTTGTCGGGTTCCAGGGTAAATCAACATTGATCAAGGTGCCCAAGGTTTGTAAATTCAAGCCTTCACACGCCGCATCGGTTGCTACCATGACACGAATCTTACGCTCCGCCACCATAAGTTTAAGATGTTCTCTCTCGATTCCGACACTATCACCTTTTTGATATAACCGGCTTCGTCCCGCACCGGCATATAAACCGATAGCTTCATCGGGGAAACGCACAGCAAGTGAATCTGCAAGCCAACGGGCAGTGTCGTAATATTGGCTAAAAATAATACAACCCAGTTCAAGCCAACCTTCATTGACCAAATAATGCAAAACAGCTTCACACTTTGGATCGACATCAATTTGCTTTAGCCGATGCAACAACAATTCCAGAACAGCACGCTCTTCATCGGTTTGTAGCACGACATCTTCTTCCATGTCGTCACTTTCTTCGTGCAAAGTGCGACCTGCTAGCAATGCGGTGGAAGTATTGATACCAGCAACAATACTGGAACAAATCCGCTGTTGCATTAGATTTTTCATGAATCCGCCACGTTTGCCTAGCACCTTGCCGAAGGTTCTGGCCTCGCTGTAGGCTTCTCGAAAATGTTCATCAGTACGTACCGCCAAGCCTTCCCCTAGTGTCAGACTACCTGTCGTCTAAAAATTTTACACTAGAGGCCTACCTTGAAAACAAAATACAGCCAGGAA
>JAYTLW010000097.1:0-15035 GCA_043729025.1 Methylobacter sp. | reverse complement strand
CCAACTTCAGGAATATCCTTAAAAAACAGCGTATAAAAAGGCTTAACCAATGCTTTTGAAATCTTCATACCTATTGGGCCGATAAAATTTCTGCGTTGTCCCACATGCGCCACTTCATCAATGGTGATTTCATCCAGCAATTCTTTTAACCGGTTGTGTACTTCCGGCTCATCTGCCAGCACTTCATCAAACAAATGATATAAATGACAATAGAAAGTCACGCCCATCAACTCGGTGACGAAAGCCGGGGTATCCATTAAAAATCCGGGGAGCTTGGGGAACTGCTCGTAGATTTTTTCTTTAATCGGCCCTAAAGGCACCCACTCCACTTTATCCAAGCCGCAAGTACGGAACATTTCACCAAACAGGCGCACATGGCAAAATTCTTCGGCCAAATGCACACGACTGATTTTATCTTCCACGGCATGTGAATTGACCATGTCGGGTATGGCATCCCAGGCGCCTTTAATGCCGACCCATTCGTGCCGGGCAAACTTGTACATACCTGTCAGCATCAGCGTCATGCGATCCAGTGACTTAAGCTCATCTTGCAGGTCAACATAATTGCGATAAAAAGCATCAGGGTCAGCCAGTGGTTTACGCAATTTAACCGGATTGTCCTGGAAATGCTTCAGTCGATCACGTTTCTTTGCTAAATCCTTATCGTCTTCGAACAATTCCCCGCCATGCTGCTGGGTAAACTCCCAGTAATTGTCAAAATTCTCTTTTCTTTCCTGCTGGGTAGCGGGTGAAAAAACAGACAAATATTTAGCCGATGCCATAATCATTTAGTCCAGTTCGATAATAAGTTCGATTATTTTACGAGATATTATCAACTAACACTCATTTTTAATGCCGCCGCGACCGGCAGCGGCGCCAAGACTAAAGCCATTAATAGAATTGAAATCAGGATATTAATTTGCGCATCGACAGGGAGTCCGCTGCTTGCCATCTGCACCGCATTACCGGCAAAAATCAACACCGGCACATACAAGGGCAAAACCAGCAGCGACAAAATCATGCCTCCCCGGCGCAGCCCAACGGTAAGCGCAACACCGATCGCGCCGATTAAACTCAACACCGGCGTTCCGAGCAATAAGGTCAATAACAAGATGCCCAGGGAATGATTGGGCATGCCTAAAAAAACCGCCAGCAGCGGCGCCACAATCAACAGCGGCAAACCGGTCACTAACCAGTGGGCAACGATTTTACCCAATACCAGCACCGAGGTCGGCTGCGGGCTTAATAGCATCTGCTCCAACGAGCCGTCATCAAAATCCGAACGAAACAGACTATCCAGTGACAGCATGGCCGCCAGTAATGCGGAAACCCAGATAATGCCCGGCGCAATGGCTTGCAATAAATGCGGCTCTGCACCGATGCCCAACGGGAACAGGGTTATCACCAGAATAAAAAACAGCAGCGGATTGGCGATCTCAGAACGGCGCCGCAGGGCCAAAACCAGATCGCGCCGAATAACGGCAAAAAATGCGCGAGATAAAGACATCAGGATAAATGTATGCGTTGAACATCAACATCGTGCAAATCTATCTGATGATGCGAAGTGAGTACGATCATGCCGCCGTTAGCACAATGTTCGGCCATTAAGGTTTCGATCAGGGCAATGCCCTGCTTGTCTAATGAGGTAAAAGGCTCATCCAGTATCCACAACACATTTTCGGTAATCAGTAATCTTGCCAAAGACAAGCGCCTTTTCTGACCCGCCGATAAAGCCTGCACCAGGACATCGTCGTAGCCCGCCAAATGCACTTTGTTTAAGGCCTGGCCCATGGAATACTGGCCGGAACTATTTAAGGCCAGGGACATTTTCAAGTTTTCCAAGACGGTCAGTTCTTTTTTAACGCCGTCCAAGTGACCGACATAAGCCATCTGGGCAAAAAACTGACTGTCATTTATAACTTCACCGCACCAGCGAATATCTCCAGAATCAGGCTCCCTAAATCCGCATAAAATACGCAAAAGTGAAGTCTTGCCGCTGCCGTTTCTGCCTTCCAGCAGTAAAATCTGTCCTGAAACCAATTCAAAAGCCACGTTCTCAAACAGCACACGGTCATCGCGTATACAGCTTAAACCCGCGCACTCAAGAGAGTATGTCGATGTTGTTTGCATTAACGATCAACCAGCAATTAATCGCTGCCGCAGGGTTTCATAAAGCAGCACGCCGGTTGCAACCGACAGATTAAGGCTTTCCACTCGGCCCAGCATCGGCAATTTGACCAACACATCGCATTGCTCCTTGGTCAGCCGTCTTAAGCCTTTACCCTCGGCACCCACGACCAAGGCCAGCGGCACCGTGAAATCGGTTTGATAAGCGGTCTGCGTTGCCTCGCCCGCCGCGCCCATCACCCAGATGCCCTGATCTTTGAGCCAGCGCAAAGTTCTGGCCAAATTGGTCACCTGATAAACCGGCACCGTTTCTGCCGCGCCGCTGGCCACTTTGCAGACGGTCGGGGTAATTCCCACCGCATTATCTTTGGTGATAATCACGCCATGCACACCGATAGCGTCGGCGGTTCTGAGGCAGGCGCCAAAATTATGCGGATCCTGGACATTATCCAGCACCAAAAATAAAGGTGTTCCTGACAGCGTTAATACCGCGTCCTTCAGGTCACTTTCCGATAGCTCTCCTGGCATTTCAACTTCGATAACGATGCCTTGATGATTGTGGCTGTCGGCTAGTTTATCGAGCTTTTTCCGGTCGACTTTTTCAGGTTCCAGCCCTAAGTCCAATAAATCGCCGACCAGCTGCGTCAAACGCTGGTCTTGCCTCTGGCCGTCAACCCAGGCTTTGGCGATTTTTTTGGGGGAGTAATCGAGTGCCGACTGTACCGAATGAATGCCGTAGAGTTTACTTAGTTTAATTGACATAACTGGCGTAGTAGATCTGGTATCGAATCATCACTAAAACTATTGCTGAGTACTAGTTCTTTGTTTAAGCGCCAACATGATATGAAAGATTTAAAATAGCTATTGTGTGAATAGGTCGATTTGCTTTGTGCTTTTTCTTCTTGCTCAAGCTCTATACCTTTGGGAATTGCGTTATAAACAGTCCAATAACAATCTTCAAGCCGTTCTTTAACAAAACCACCTGATTTTTTCATTAACTTATAGATACCATAGGCAATCAGTTCGTCGGCAAACAGAACAAAATCTGAATCGTGTTTTTGAGTCTGGCGTTGTTTAATAACAAACTCATAAATCCAGAATGTTTCAAGCAGTTGCCGATATACTGGAGAGTTTTTGTCGCCGTTAAATAAAGGATACAACTTGTTGATCTTGTTAGTTGTGGCATCAAAAAGCTCTTCTAGCACCTTGGATTTCGCGCTTTTTGCCCGTCCTGGCTGTTCGTAAAAAGTGGCATACCAAAACTTGAGTACGGTTTCGCTGTGTACCGATTTTTGTAAGGAAATACTCAGTTTATTTTCAAACGTTTCACCACGCTTGTTCAAATAGCCAATACCCGCGTTGGTAAATATTTCTTTGGTGTAATCATTAAAAGGGCGGGTGCTTATTTTATCGCGATAATTAATCGGCGACTGGGTATTAGTCGCTTCGGTAATTTTATCTATAAGTTCATTGTCAGTCGTTTCGTAAAGCCTGACCACCACATAAACATTTTCTAATTTGTTACTGTCTTGTTGATAGATTTCATAAATAACGTGCGTGGTTTGCAAGCCGTTGACGATAACAGGGTTAACCACTTCAAGCGGATAAAAGCCCACCTGCATTTCTTTGGGGATTTTTACACGTTCTGCAATAATGGTAATTCCATTATTTAAAAAAGGAAAATATTCGGCATCATCATCGCTTAATAACGTAGCGCGAATGTTTTTATTGGTTTTGTTATAGCGTAAAAAACCCCGGATATTGTCACTAAATAGCGTATCAATACGCTTGTTTGTGTGCTGTTCTAGGTCTAGCAGCTTGCAAAGCTCCAGAGCAGATAAACGAAAATTTACTGCTTTAACATTTTGAATGGAAAATGAAATCAACGCTTGAGGGTCGCTACGCAGAGAAATATTTGATTTTTCTGCCATGAAACTAAAGGTAACAGGCTTACGCTTTTTTCTTTCCGAAACTAGACTGTCAATTTGTTCGTACAAGTCCTGACTATCAAAAATTTGCAGATTATCGGTGTTGTCAATATGGCGGTCAATTCGAGGCTTATTGTCCCCGGTTGTTTCACCATTAAAAACAAAATACAAACGAGTTTCGACAACCCGACCTGAGCTGACTAACGTTTGATAGGTTTGCAGGACTGACCTGACTTTGTCATTTAAAGGCAAATTTAACGAATTACCGTGAACAAATACCGTACGAAAATCATTAACGAATTTGGCTAGTTCATTGTCCCCAACAGAGTCAGATGATTTTATCTGAAATACGTGCAAAGTATTTTCGTCTTCGTCTTCTTCCAGATAAATCCCGTCAAATCCGCCATCATTGCTTCCACTACCTTTTACAAGTGTAGACGCATGATCATATACTTCATCAAAACTCAAATCCAAAATAGCCGCTATCGCCAGAATTTCAAATGCGAATGGCTTTTGCAAACTAAATTTTTCGCCAATTCGATCAATATAACCGCTAAAAAAAAGCTCTTTATTCATGTTATTCATGATTTTTCCCGACGTCTTTTCTTAGGCTTTGTAGCCATTGGCGCTTGTTTATCCGCCAGCTCAAAATCCATTTTCTTTTCATCCAAGTCGACGCGCACGACTCTGATCCTGACGCTGTCGCCCAGACGGTAATGAATGCCGGTGCGCTCGCCTTTTAACTGGTGGCTGATGGCATCGAAATGAAAATAATCCTGCGCCAGATTGCTGATATGCACCAGGCCTTCAACATAGATTTCGGCCAGTTCCACAAAAAAACCGAACGAGGTCACCGCAGAAATGATGCCGGGGAATTCCTCACCGACCTTATCCATCATGTATTCGCATTTGAGCCAGCTCACCACATCGCGCGTGGCGTCATCGGCGCGGCGCTCATGGGCGGAGCATTGCTCGCCCAAAACCACCATATCGGGCACCCCATAGAAAAAGCTTTCCACCGGCTTGCCTTGCAGACAATGCCTGATCGCGCGATGCACCAGCAAATCGGGATAACGCCGGATGGGCGAAGTAAAATGCGCATAAGCGTCCAGCGCCAGGCCGAAATGGCCTTTTAATTCGGGGCTGTACACGGCCTGCGACATAGAGCGCAACAACACGGTCTGGATCAAATGCGCATCGGGCCGGCCTTTAATCGACTCCATCAAGTGCATATAATCCAACGGCGTGGGTTTTGCGCCACCGCCTAAGCTCAAGCCCAGTTCGCCAAGAAAGGTTTTCAGATTAAGTAGCTTGTCGGCGCTTGGGCCGTCGTGTATCCGCAACAGCTTGGGCATTTTTTTACTGTTTAAAAAACGCGCCGCCGCCATGTTCGCGGTGATCATAAATTCTTCAATCAATTTGTGCGCATCGTTACGCACCACCGGCACTATTTTTTCGATCTTACGATCGGCGCCGAAAACAATCCGGGTTTCCTGGCTGTCAAAATCCATCGCGCCGCGCAGCTCGCGACTCACCCGCATCACTTTGTACAGCGCGTATAACTCCTGCAAATGCGGCATCAGCTCTTGATATTTCCCGGCCAAAACAGCATCGCCATCAACCAGCATGGCTGCAACTTCATTGTAAGTTAGCCTGGCATGCGAACTCATCACCGCGTCAAAAAAGCGCGAGCGCACAACCTGTCCCTGCTGGTCTATATACAGCTCACAGACCATACATAAGCGGTCGACATGGGGATTAAGCGAACACAAGCCATTGGACAAAATCTCCGGCAACATCGGTATGACTTGTTCAGGGAAATACACCGAGGTGCTGCGTTTTTGGGCTTCTTTGTCCAACGGAGAATTAATCTGCACATAATGCGAAACATCGGCAATCGCAACCAGCAGTTTCCAGCCTTTGGGGGTTTTCTGGCAATACACGGCATCGTCAAAATCACGGGCGTCTTCGCCATCGATGGTAACTAAAGGCAGGTTCCGCAAATCGACACGATCCTGTTTTGCCGACTCCGGCACCTCTTTTTGCAGCGGTTTTATTTCTTCCAGCAATTCATCAGGCCATTGATTAGGCAACTCGTAGGAACGAATCGCCATTTCGATTTCCATGCCCGGTGCCATGTGCTCCCCCATCACATCGATGATCCTGCCGATTGGCTGGCGCAACTTGGTCGGCTGCTCGACAATTTCGGCAACGACAATCTGGCCCTGTTTAGCCTTGCCGACGCCGTCTTGTTGAATCAATATAGTTTGCGCGATATTTTTATTGTCCGGCACCACATAAGTAAAGCCGTCTTCCTTGTAGAGCCGCCCCACCACTTGATGGGTATTTCTTTGCAGGATTTCAACAACCGCGCCTTCCCGGCGACCTTTTTTATCGACCCCGGCAATACGCACCAGAGCCCGGTCATTATGCAACAAGGGATTCATTTCCCGCGGCGATAGGAACAAGTCATCCGAGCCGTCATCCGGCTTAATGAAACCAAAGCCGTCCGCGTGGCCGATAATGCGCCCGGCAATCAAATCCTCGTTATTAACCAGGCAATATTTTTTGCCCCGATTAAACAATAATTGTCCATCCCTTTCCATGGCTCGCAAACGGCGGCGCAGCGCCTCCAACTGGTCTTCAGATTCCAGTGAAAACACCTCTGCGATTTGTTCACGCCCCAAAGGTTTTCCATCTTGTTCTAAAGCCAACAGAATTAATTCACGGCTGGGAATGGGATTCTCATATTTCTCAGCCTCGCGCTGAGCATATGGATCTTTTGTTGAGCTAAAATCAACGTCTTTTTTAGACTTTAAGGTCATTTAAATAATAAATTAATAAAGGATGGATGTAATAAACCTATCTTGAATGTATCGGCTTAGTATATCGATTGAAAATGAAACAGAAAAGTTTTTGGGGTCTTATGAAAAAACTATTCTCCATGGGCTTGAGCTTAAGTTCATCGGGTGTAACTTAAAACCCTTTAAGTTTAGATGAAAACTTTGCGCTTAATTGACAAAATCAAAGAGGGTCGTTATAGTGCGCGCTCACTTTAGCTTTTACAGCTAGCCTCTGCCGGGGTGGTGAAATTGGTAGACACGCCAGCTTCAGGTGCTGGTGGGGGTAACCCCATGGAGGTTCAAGTCCTCTCCTCGGCACCATATGCCCCCGCAATGCAGCCAACATGGCTACAGCTCATTGATCCGTCAAGCAAACTCCAACACAACTGTGCGCATTTTACATGAAATTGCCGTTTGGTTGTCATTATTATGACGGACAACTCAGGCTGCCGCGCCGCATCCATGTCGAACATCACTGGTATCGTATGCACTTAAAGCCCAAACCCGACTCGCCACCGTTTATAATATCCCTGCAATTGCACGAAACAGAGCGGCAATCCCTTGCCACTTTACTGCGTCAAGTTTTTGGCATCGATCAAATTAAAATCAAAATCAATAAGTTAATATAATGATTATAAAGTAATTTTAATATATGGCATGCACTTCGCTTTAGTTATTGCAACGTAACAGTTTCAATCCACGAGGAAGCGTTCATGACCAATAAATCAGCCAACATAGCGATAATCAGCAATAACACTTTCGAATCGACAAAAGCGGTTAACCTCCATAATTACGACATCAGCAGCGCCTTGCAGACAACGCTGGAATTTAATGAGCTGATTGCTATTTTCAGCAGCAAAATAGCCAATCTGGTTGCTCATAGCGCTTTTGTATATACCAATGCAGAATTCGGACTGGAAGTAAAAAGCGGTGTTTTTACACGGCATTCTTGCAATTACGCACTTAAAGTCGAGCAACAACAACTGGGTGAATTGAAGCTGATGCGCAACCATCGATTCAGCGACACCGATCTCAAGTTACTGGAAACGCTGCTTTGCTGTTTAATTTATCCCTTGAAAAATGCAACTTTATTTCATCAGGCTCTAAAAATGGCTTACACCGATCCGCTCACCCAAACTCATAACCGGGCATCGTTTAATGACGCCATTAAACGGGAAATAAGTCTTGCGGCGCGCAATCGCAAAAACTTATCGCTTATTTTCTTTGACATCGATCACTTTAAAGCCATCAATGACACTTACGGCCACGAATGCGGCGATACCACCCTGGCCTTTAGTGCAAAATGGATTAAAGAAAGCCTAAGAGACAGTGATATGGTGTTCCGTTACGGCGGCGAAGAATTCGTGATTATCTTGAGCGATACAGACGCCAAGGGCGCAAAATTATTGGCGGAACGGATACGCGCCACCATCGAAAACCATACTATAGCCTATGGCATGGAAACCATCAAAATCACCGCAAGCCTGGGCGTCAGCACTTTACAGAGCAATGATACTATCGAGTCTTTCGTCAAGCATGCCGATGAAGCGATGTACAGCGCCAAAAACAACGGTAGAAACCAAGTTGCCCTGGCAAGTTAGAATGACGGATGCGGGTAATTCGCGCCGTTAACGTTTTTTTGACTTTTGATCTATAAATTCGTGCCGCCCCTTGATTGCCGGTTTTTCACCGGCCATGCCCGCAAATTCGAACAACAAGTCCAGTTCTTTATCGGTAAGCTCATAAAACGCATTGGTCCTTAAACGCTCCGGCAACACCACAGGCCCATAACGCACCCGCATCAAGCGACTGACAATGACATTTTGCGATTCCCACAAACGTCTCACTAATCTGTTACGGCCTTCGGTGACGATGACGTTGTACCATTTATTGGCGCCTTCACCGCCGAAAAATATAATATCGTCAAACTTGGCTTTGCCGTCTTCCAACTCCACACCCTGTTTGAGTTTTACCAAGGTAGCGTCCGAAACTTCACCCAAAATACGCACCGCATATTCGCGCTCCACTTCTGTGGACGGATGCATTAAGCGATTGGCCAACTCGCCATTATTGGTGACCAATAATAATCCTGAGGTATTGATGTCCAGACGGCCGACAGAAATCCAGCGACTGCCAGCCATTTTCGGCAATTGCGTAAATACCACCGGGCGGCCTTCCGGGTCACGGCGCGTAACCACTTCGCCGACCGGTTTATGATAAAGCAGCACTCGAGTAGGCTGCTCGGCAAATTTTTCCCAATGCACCACCCGGTCATTGATCTGCAAATGATCGCCGACTTTCAAGCGGTGGCCTAAGCCGACCGGGTTGCCGTTAATCTTTAACCGACCTTCATCGATCCAGCGCTCTATTTCCCGCCGGGAGCCGACACCGCCGCGCGCCAGCACTTTTTGGATACGCTCGCCATCGGAGCCCCCCCCCTGCCCCCCCTTTTTCAAAGCAGGGGATTTGGGTGAGCTGCCGCCACTTTCTTGGGGAAGATTAGTGGCTTGTTGCGCTGAACCTTGCGATGGTTTCAGCGGCCTGTTCGACGGTTTTGGCGCTCTGCTCGGCAACTGCTCCCTGCGTTGCTCTACCTCCTGCTTCCTTGCAGTCGTCTGTGGTTTCTTGCTGTTCGATGGTTTCTTGATCTTCACTCTTTACCTGCATAGGTTGTTGCTGTGTTTCTAACAACTGATTATCTGACGACGGACTATCCAACGACACATCAAGCACCTGAAGCTCTTGCAATGTCGGCAGCTCATCTAATGATGTAATATTGAAATAATCCAAAAATTGTTTGGTCGTACCGTATAAAGCGGGCCTGCCCGGCACCTCTTTGTGCGCCACCACCCGTATCCACTCCCGCTCAAGCAGCGTATGAACAATGCTTGAACTGACGCCGACCCCGCGAATATCCTCAATATCGCCGCGTGTCGCCGGTTGACGATAGGCGATAATGGCCAGGGTTTCCAATAAGGCCCGGGAATATTTTGGCGGTTTTTCTTCAAACAGCCGCGATACCCAGCGCGACAGCTCCTTCCTGACCTGGAAACGATAACCGCTGGCGACCTGTTTTAATTCAATCGGCCTGAGCCGATAATCTTCCTGGATCGACTCAACCGCCGCCTGTATTTCCGCCATGTCCGGCTGTTCAATTTCAGGAAAAACCTGCTGCACCTGCTTACAGGTCATCGGGCGATTTGCGGCAAATAAAATGGCTTCAACTACACGTTTAATTTCCACGTTAAATTCACGTTGTTCAGTTACGGATGGACTGCTCTCAGCCCTTCGACTACACTCAGGACAGGCCTTGTCGAAGGGCTCAACTATGGGCTTCGGTTTCGGCGAAGGCCTCGGCGATTCTGACTCGTATTTCGGCAAAGGGTTCCGGCTGGATAATGTCGATGAGTCGCTCTTTGCTGAGCTCGAGGATGGCCAAAAACGAGACAACGACTCCGTGTCGACCTTCTTTTCGGATAAATAATTGAGAGAAAAGGAGACTATCCGCTCCTTTAAGGTTTTCCAAAATGGTTGACATTCGTTCACGGACAGATAGGGCTTCTTTGGTAATTTGATGGTGACTGAGCTGCTCAACTCTTTTAAGTACATCCTGAAATGCCAATAGCATTTCTTTTAACTGCACATCCGGCAAGTTTTGTTCGGCATTTTTCAGCGTCGAAACATCGACGCCGATTTCAAATATATCACGTTCAATTCTTGGCAACTGATCAATTTCTTCTGCGGCATTTTTGATCAGCTCATATTCCTGCAGTCGGCGTATCAGAGTTGCCCTCGGATCTTCCTCTTCTTCTTCGACATCGGATTGCCTCGGCAGCAGCATTCTCGACTTGATTTCCGCCAATAGCGCGGCCATGACCAGATATTCTGCGGCCAGCTCCAGATTCAATACGCCCATAATCTGGATATAGGCAATGTATTGGTGAGTAATCCGGGCTATCGGTATGTTAACAATATCCAGATTCTGCCTGCGTATCAAATACAGCAATAAATCCAGCGGCCCTTCAAAGGTATCCAGCAATACTTCCAGCGCATCCGGCGGGATATAAAGATCGTCCGGTAGCGTATTAAAAGGCGCGCCGTTAACCATCGCAAAAGCGGGCGATGGGTCTAAAATTTCAAGCGTGTCTTGCTTCATAATATTGATAGTTATCAAGCTGATGCGTGACGGGGTTTGCAACCCCGTCACTTACGTTTTGTATATTATTGAGGTCTTCCAAACGTTTCGGTCGGGGTTACAAACCCCTGGCCGGCCTTAATGCGCCGTTCACTATCGCAAACGACTGAACGGATGCTGGGATAGTTGCCGAAGACTGCAAGATCAAGTCTGAAGTTGGCGCTACAATGTCAGCCGTAATCAATTTATAACCCGGCCAGTGAAAAAAACAGTTTCTGCGCCACAAACATCGGGTAAGCCAAAATTTTACCCAAGGCATTGGTGTATAGCAGCAGCAATAAAATAATAAAGCCGTAGCGCTCCAAACGATTAAATTGCCACGCCCAGAAACTTGGCAAAATGCCCGACAAAATCCGGCTGCCGTCCAGCGGCGGAATCGGCAATAAATTAATCAATGCCAAGGCCAGATTGATGGAAATACCGGCGATTCCGGTATAAATCAGCGGCAACGAGACCGCTTCGGTTTGGGCGCCTAGGGTCACGCCCAACCGGGCTATTAATGCCCAACCGACCGCCATCAACAGATTGGAGACAGGCCCGGCCAACGCGACTATCGCCATGTCGCGCCGTGGATTTTTAAAATGCCGGGGATCAACCGGCACCGGTTTCGCCCAGCCGAAAATAAAACCCGTACCCGTAATTAAAAGTATCCCTGGAAGAATAATAGTCCCGACCCAATCGATATGCTTGATCGGGTTCAAGGTTAACCGGCCCAACATCGAGGCGGTATTATCGCCGTATTTTTTGGCGACCCAGCCATGCGCGACTTCATGCACGGTAATCGCAAAAACCACCGGCAAAATCCAGACCACTATGCGTTGCAACAGCGTCAATTCATCCATCATCTCTCAACCCAACATCGGCGCAAGGCCCTTGCCCTGCCTGATAATTTCAGCGCCATTGGCGGAAAATTCGATAATAGTCGTTTGTTCGAACTCGATAATACCTGCATCTATCACCAAATCCAGCTCATGTTCGAGTTTAGCTCTGATCTCATAAGGATCGGTCAAGGCCTCATCCTCTCCCGGCAGCATCAACGTGGAACTGAACAGTGGCTCACCGAATTCCTGAACCAGCAATTGTGCGACAGGATGATCGGGGATGCGTATACCGACAGTTTTTTTCTTCGGGTGTTGCAAGCGGCGAGGCACTTCGCGCGTGGCTTCCAAAATAAAGGTAAAAGGGCCCGGCGTTAAGGCCTTAATCAGCCGGTAAGCGTCATTACTGATTTTGGTAAACATGGATACTTGGGCCAGATCTTTGCACACCAGCGTAAAATTATGTTTATCGTCCAACTGCCTGATGCGACGTATTTTATCCAAGGCCTGTTTATCGCCCAGTTGACAGGCAATCGCATAAGAAGAATCGGTCGGGTAAACGATAACGCCGCCCTTGCGCAGTATGTCCACGGCGCGGTGTATCAAGCGCAGCTGCGGACTCTGCGGGTGTATTTCAAAAAATTGCGCCATTTATTAAAGTGCTAAGCAGTGGGGTATAGGATGATTATACCGTACATCCTCGCATGCCTGCAGTTGAAAAGTCCGGATAAATTCGATTGCCGCTTTCAAACCGCCATCAGCAAACACTAGATCAACGGCCTGTTCAACAAAATTACAAACGTTCAAACTTCCGCACATAATCCCCCAACTGAAAATTTTCCTTCACTTCATCATGTGGGATTAATAAATACTTCCAAGCCTTACCGCCATTTTTCAGCAGGTAATCACCAGCATTCTCACACCATTTAACTGCGGCATCGGCTTTGGCCTGCACCTTTTGATCAGCCATTTCCGCTTGTGATTTGGTTTCCACCATCAACACAAAGCCTTCAGTTTCAGCCACAAAGTCGGGGACATATTCAGGATGTTCGGCCCCATCTTTGTAGAAGATTTTGAACTGGCCTTTGGCTGGTTTAAACCATTTTTTGGCATCGCGTTCTAAAATCACGGCAAAGCGGCGTTCGGTATCGGAATCGAATTTCTGTACTGGATATAAACATTTGCCGAAACCACCAAACAGCATTTGTTTGATTTTGCTTTTATCGCTTAAGGTATCTCGATAAGGCTGAACCGATTGACCGGCAGCAACAGTATAAGCACAAGTTTTTAATGGCGTAAAACCACTGCGCACTTCGACTTCGTAAGTATCAGCCTGCTCCCAAAAATGTTCAGCCATTTGTGTATGAATGGTTTTGGCTAGTAATTGGCGGTTATTGCTCAACACATTATTAACTTCGTCTTCTGATAGATAGCTATGTAAATGCGTAACTGCTTGCGTTGCCAAGTCATAGATTAAATCGGCGTGGTCATCGTAAGAAATATCGTCATAATCGATCAGGGCGTGAACGATGTAATTCTCCGGTTTTGCCTCGATCAAACCCACTTGTGCAGCCATCAACTCTTGCTCGTTGGTTTGCAAACTGTGAATAACAATATCCCGTTCAGACGGTTGCAAATTCAATCCGCTAAGGTTTAACGTAAACGGCTTGTAGCCATGACTGACTTCACCTTTAGGCACCACAACCACACGCGGAATATCTATCGTATGATTCACCATCAGTGCCGTAGTTTTAGCCACTATTTCAGCGACATCAACCGGATTCTCGGTATCAAACAATGATTGTTGACCGGCACTTAAATGTTCGGTGACAGCCTGAATAACCAACTTTTGCACATCCGCATTCAATAACGCTTTGCTAGTGGCAACAGTCCCAGGATTGTGTTGCAACTTGTTCAATTCAGCGATAGCGAATTGCGCAACTTTGGTTTCGGCAACACCGCTAAACACCGGCGGATTGTTATCCAAAGCCGGATAATCCATTCCGCCGATTTTACCGCTAATCAGCCCATCCAGATTAGAACCCACCGTCACACTCTCGGCCTTTTGTTCATCGGAAGGCGCATCGAGAAACACCTGTTGCAAGCGCAATGGATTTTCAGGATTATTGGCTTCATCAACAATTTCCTGAAAACGGTCATGGGCAACAATGTTCAATCTATCAACGGCAATCACACCGGTACGTTTACCGTAAGGCAAGCGCAAACCACGCCCTATCGATTGCTCAATCAAGGTTCTGGCATTCGCCGCGCGTAACGGCACGATGGTATAAAGATTGGTCACGTCCCAGCCTTCCTTCAGCATGTTGACGTGAATCACCACTTCGGTCGGTTCATCATGGCTTTCAACCGCCAACAGCCGGGTTATCATTGCCTCTTCGGCAGCTCCGCTTTTGCTGCTGTCGACTTGGATAATTTTGCCTTGGTAGCGGCCATCAAAAAATGCCGACGATTCCATCAGTCCAACCAATTGGGCGGCATGAGTCGTATCCCTGGCTATCACCAACATAAAAGGTTTAACCACCGCTACATCGTTTTCGTGCGCATAAGTCAGCAATTCCACTTTAGTCATTTCATGCAGACGAATGCCGTCCATCAACTTGATGCGCTCTACTTCTTCTTTGGTATGCTGCGAAGCATCGAAGTTACGCTGGGTGACAACGGCGGGTTCTTTCACAAAACCATCATCCATTGCTTTCGCCAATGGATAATCCACCACGATATTTTTAAACGGCACCGGCCCTTTATTGCTCTCGGTAAACGGCGTTGCCGTTAATTCCAGTCCCAGCAACGGCCTTAACTCATTAAGCGCCCGCACACCGGCATCGGCGCGATAACGGTGCGATTCATCCATCAACAGCACCAAATCCGGCAATTGCGCCAAATAGTTGAAATAACTGTCGCCCAGATATTCCGACAAGCGTTTAATCCGAGGCGACTTACCGCCGCGCACTTCGGAATTGATTTTGGAAATATTGAAGATGTTAATGGCGACAGAAGTAAACGCGTCTAGGAGGCTGTCGGATTAAAAGAGCAAACCAACTCGCCTAATCGTGTTTAAAATTTAAAAAAGTAGGTTGTTGGAGTTTTTAATGCCCAATGTTCT
>JAYTLW010000096.1:0-36904 GCA_043729025.1 Methylobacter sp. | reverse complement strand
AATTTGAACACCCACACGGGCGCATCTCTTTATAAGGCATTCGAACCTGAGGAAGCGCGAAGAATTTTGGATAGATTGGAAATACACTATACACCCAAGCATGGCAGTTGGTTGAATATGGCGGAAATAGAATTGAGCATCTTGTCTCGCCAATGTTTGGATCGGCGCATTCCAGACCAAGAAACATTAAAAAAGGAAATCGCATCATGGCAAGAAAAAAGAAATGCTACCGCTCAGCCTATGGAATGGCGATTTACTAATGAAGACGCTCGGGTAAAATTGAAAAAACTTTACCCGACATTAAAAGAATGACTGAGTACTAGTTTACTTCCGTTTGTTTTGTTTTATCGAACTCCACATGCGGTGACGAAAAACATGCAGTGCATTTAACTCGACCATGTTCTGGCAGACAACTCATATTGGTTTTCCTTTTTGCCTAACTAATATTAGATATCCTAATAGACGCAAAACATTGCGTCATTCGTTTGCCTAATAACTTATAAAAATTAAAAATCATTGTAATTTCATTTGGTTGCGTATATTTAGTGCATTTAAATTAAATCCAGATAACGTCACATAAAAGCACGGCTGATCTACGTATAAATACTTACAACAGACGAGGATAATAAACTTAAACTCTAGACGCAGCAAATTTTCTGGAATTACGTTACGCCCCCTCCTCCTTATCATCCTCATCCGTAGCCATATCCGAAATCTCCTTCAACCTTGAGATGGCTTTAAAATTAATACTGTCTTCCGGGTACATGCCTACACTATCTAACACACCAGCTGAATGCCCAGTCAGTAATTCCAGCGTTTCATCAACACTGGAAACCGCATAAACCGCAAACAGCCCCTTTGCCACCGCATCGATCACTTCCTGTTTTAGCATCAGATTACGCTTGTTGGCGGCAGGAATAATGGCGGCGTGTTGTCCGTTAAGGCCGCGCGCCTGACATAATCTGAAGAAGCCTTCTATTTTCTCGTTAACGCCACCTACCGCCTGCACTTCGCCGTACTGGTTGATGGAGCCGGTCACCGCAAAGGTCTGTTTGATGGGGATCCGGGTCAGCGCGGAAATAAGGCAGCAAAGTTCGGCCAGCGAGGCGCTGTCGCCGTCGATATAGCCGTAGGATTGTTCGATGGCGATGCTCGCCGATACGGCCAGCGGAAATTGCTGGGCATAGGTGTGTCCAAGATAGCCGGTCAAGATCATCACGCCTTTGGAATGGATGGCCTGGCCCAGTTCCACCTCGCGCTCCACATCGACGATGCCTCTGGAGCCGGGGTAAACACTGGCGGTGATGCGCACCGGCGCGCCAAAACTGCTGCCGCCGACTTCCAGCACGGTTAAGCCGTTGACTTTGCCTATCGCCCCGCCGTCGGTATCGATCAGGATGGTGCCGACCAGCATTTCTTCGAGGATGTTCTCGGGCATTCTGCCGTTGCGATGCTCTCTTGCGGCCAGGGCTTGCTCTATATGCGCCCGGTCGCAAACCGGCTGATTAGCGCGTTTACAAAACAGGTTGGCTTCACTGATGATTTCCAGCGAATCTTTGATCCGGGCGGAAAAATGATGCTGGTTTTCGGCGATCCGGCAGCTGTGCTCGATCAGGACTTCGATAGCCTCCCGCGTTAACGGCTGACAGCCGGAATCTGCGGCCTGTTTAATCATCAGCAGGATAAAGCGCTGCATGGTTTCATCGGTGCGCGGAATATAACTGTCAAAGTCGGCAAGAATTTTGAACATCTCGTTAAACTCATCATCCAATTCTTCGAGCAGATAATAAATATCCCTGGAACCGACCAGGATCACTTTAACGTTTAAGGGAATGACTTGAGGTTTGAGGGTAACGGTGTTGACGCCCAAGTCCGCATAAGGCGATTCGATTTCGATGCGGCCGGATTGCAGCGCGCGCTTGAGGCCTTCCCAGACAAAGGGATAAGTCAGCAGTTTTTCGGCGTCGAGTATCAAATAACCGCCGTTGGCCTTATGCAGGGAACCGGCGCAAATCCGCCGGTAATTGGTGACCAGTGTGCCCTGGTCGCTGACATATTCGATGCGGCCGAACAGGTTTTGATAAATCGGGTGCGGCTCGTAAATAACCGGCGCGCCGCTGTCTAGCTTGTTATCGACCAGGATATTGGGCGCGTACAGCTCGCTTAACATCAGCCGTTTACCGGGGTTATCCTGGGGCTCCGGCGTGCGTCCCGGCATCAGATAATCGGTGATAGTGTTATTTAAGTTTTTTTGAATTTCCGCTAAAAAGCCGAGCACATCGTCGATAGCCTGATAAGCATTATTCAGCTCGGCAAACAAGGGCTCTATGGCCAGACTGATGGTGTCATTATCCAGCTGCTTGATTTTTTCAACCATGGCTCTGCGCCACTGGGGCAATTCCAGCAACACATCGCTCAAATAGACTTCCAGTTCCTCGACATGCTTGTGAAAGCTTTCCCGTTCCGGCTGCGGCAATTGGGTGAATTGATCGTCGTTCAGCGCCTTGTCGTCGCGGATAGGTGCAAAAGTTATCGATTCGCTCTCCCTGAATAACGCGATGTCTATGGACTGGGCCTTTTTACCGACCAAGTCAATGGCATTGTTGTAGAGCTGGTTGTAATGGCGTTCGATAGCGCTCTTTTTTTGCTGGTAAGTAGGGCTTTCAAAGGCGGCGGGAAAGGTCGTCAGCAAATTGTCGATTAATTTTTCGATGTCCTTGCTGAGCCTTTGCCCCTGCTCTGCGGGCAATTTAATGGCTACCGGCTCTCTCGGGTTGGCAAAATTATCGACATAAGCGTAGGAGGACGGGGCGGGCAGTGTTTTGGCCTGGGCATCCAGATGCTGGGTAATCATCGACAACCTGCCCAATCCCGGCTCACCCATCACAAAAATATTGTAGCCCGAATTGCGCATCGTAACGCCAAACTCCAGCGCCGACTGGGCTCTGGACTGCCCGAGGATGGCGCCGGGCAGACCCGGTGTCTCCGGGAACTCAAAGCCCGCCAGATCGACATGTAGTTTCAGTGACGCCAGCGGAAGCTTTAAGGTATTAAACATGGATAACAAAAGTTCTCGAATTGCAAAAAAACGCTGATTCTACCATTTTTTACCGCGTTGTCGGAAAAGCTTGGCTGTTCCCGGGATCGATCATGCTGACTGTTTTTTGAGTTTTTCATATTGATAATTTAAGTAGCACTTAATTTATGATCGCTACGATGGATGCTGATTTTAAGACAATTGCAGCATTAAAGGCACCCGGCAGATGCTCACAAGACCCTGTTTTAAGGGTATGAGATTATCCAGTCTTATGATTTTGGCGGGTAGTTTTGCTTAACTTAAAATCCGAAGTTAAAGGTGACTTAACAGGTTCACCGGAATTTTTTTGCCTTGTATGAGATTTCTTTATGAATAATACCTTTAGGCTTAACAGCCTTGTTGCGCTTATGTTGTTGGCGTCCATCGCTTACACCAGTAACGCCACCGCCTTTGAACTGGGGAATGATGTTCCGGCGGGCAATAACCCAAGTTCCGTAGCTGAGGCTGACTTTAACGGGGATAAAAAACGCGATCTCGTCGTCAGCAATTACAACGACAACACCGTCTCGGTGTTGCTGGGTCTAGGCAATGGCGGTTTTCGATTGCCTGGTAAATTGACTGTGGGATCACATCCACGGTGGATTCGTTCAGCTGACCTGAACGCTGACGGTAAGGCTGACTTGATAGTAGCCAATTATGGCGGCCAGACCTTGTCGGTGTTATTGGGCCTAGGCAACGGCGCATTTAAAAAAGCCCTCAACTATGCTGCGGGTGCCACGCCCTACTCGTTCATCATGGCTGATTTCAATGGCGACAAGTTTGTCGATATTGCAGTCGCCAACTATACGACGAATAAAGTCTCCCTGCTTCTGGGCAAGGGCAACGGTAGTTTTCTTCCGCCATCGACCTTTCCGGTTGGAACCGGGCCCAACTCCATCGTTAACGGCGACTTTAATAAAGACGGCATGATGGATCTTGCTGCCGCAAACTATGGCGGCTCTGTAACGATCTTATTGGGTAACGGCAAGGGTAAATTCCCTAAAACTGCCCATCAGACAGTCGGTTTGGGGCCTATTTCGATTATTGCAAAGGATTTTAACCGGGATAAGAATCTTGATCTGGCTGTCGCAAAATACACGGGCGGCAAGATCTCCATACTGCTGGGTAAAGGCGATGGCGCGTTCTTGCCAGAGCGTCCTTTGGCCTCCGGTGCTTATCCCCGGTCTATCTCCAGTGCGGACTTCGATGGCGACGGCTTGCTCGACATAGCGGCGACAAATTTTTCCAGCGCGACGCTTTCGGTATTGCGCGGCAAAGGTAACGGCAATTTTTTCCCTCGTGTAATCTATCCCCTAGGATCTGGCCCGGCCGCCATCACGGCCGGTGATTTTGATAATGACCTGCGCCTTGATCTGGCGGTCGCCAACTATTACGACGGCAATGTCTCACTCCTCTATGGCGAGTCGGCACCTAAGCCACCCGTTACTCCTCCTACAACACCGCCCCCCCCAACAACCCCACCGCCAACCAATATCGCCATAGCGGCGTTAGAGCAGAGCGCTGTTCAGAAAATCAATGCCTACCGCGCCACCAAAGGTTTACCGGCATTAACGCCAAATGCCGCTATCAGCAACATAGCGCGCATACACAGTCAAAATATGGCGTCGGGCGCTGTCCCCTTCGGTCATACAGGTTTCGATATCCGCGTACAAACGATCGCAAAAACCCTGGCTTTTTCGGGCGCGGGCGAAAACGTAGCGGCTAACTGGGGTTTTAGCGATCCGGCGGCTACCGCCGTCAGCGATTGGCTGGGCAGTCCGCCGCATCTGGCCAGTATTGTCGGAAATTACCGGCTGACAGGTGTAGGCGTGGCAAAAAGCAGCACGGGTGAAGTCTTTTTTACTCAGATATTTTGGAATTAATTCCGGTACTTTTCATGATCAGGAAATAATAATCGACTTTGTCGCCAGTTCTTTGAGTATCTCTAAGCCCCCGGCTATAATCATGTCATGATCGGGATGCCGGGATTCCTCGGCGACCTGCTTTAGGCAATCTGCCGCCAGCATCCCCTCATGCTCCAGAATGATTTCCAGTAAGCGGTAAGTAGGCGGGGTGATGGACATAAAATTAACCTCGTCATCCGGGCTGCGATAAACCACCAGGAAAGTGGCCTGTTCCGGGGCTGTTTCAGGTAAAAAATCGGGTGATATGCGCTGCACCGGATATTGGTAGACTAGCGGCCAAGCTAAAGGCGACAGCCGGATGCGCCGGTCTTGGAGCTTGTCCGGATCCAGCCGATCGGCGGGCGCGCATTCCTTGGCGATGGATAAAGCCATTTCCACCCATTCGTAATGCGCCAGCTCCAGCATAAACGGGAAATCAGCCGAGCTGTCCCGCTCGTTTTGCAGATAATCCAGGAACTCTTCAGGGATTTTTGAAAAATGCGGCGAGTGACAGGCATGTCGGGCAAAAAAATCCTGCGCCAAAGCCGACCATTGCTGGTCGCTTAATATTGCCCGCAACACCGGAAAATTGGCGGTCAGAAAACTGTCGATATTGTTAAAAAACAGTTCGCGGTACATGGCCATGCGCCGTGGCTCGACATCGGCAGGCGCCGGATTGTTACAGGGATCTCTTATATAGGCTGCAAACTCCAGCTGCTTGGCTTTAAAATCGGCGCTCATACGGCTTCAAGCGGATTGTTGTTCATGCTGCGTTCCCCAGGCGGCCTGTATCGCACTGATGGTGTTAACTTCCTTGATTAAATCATCGATCTTAGGGATATTAAAATCCCTCTCCAACAGCGTCGGGAACACGCCGTAAAGCTGATAAGCCTTGCCCAACAGCTTCCAGACCGGGTCGATCACATCGGCGCCATGGGTGTCGATGAGAAAATCTTCAGCCTCCACATAATGTCCGGCGATATGTGCGTAAGCGATGCGCTGTTTCGGTATGGCCTTTAAAAAAGCTTCGGCATCGTAGCCATGGTTGACGCTGTTCACGTAAATATTATTGAGGTCGAGCAACACGTCGCAGTCGGCTTCCTCGATTACGGCATTGAAAAAATCGATCTCGGCCATTTCCTGACCGGGAGCGGCGTAATAGGACACGTTTTCGACGGCTATTTTTTGTTCCATAATATCCTGGACGCGCTTGATCCGGCTTGCTACGTGAGTCACCGCTTCCGATGTAAACGGAATCGGCAGCAAATCGTATAAATGCCCGTCTTTGCTGCAATAGCTTAAATGTTCGCTGTACAGTTTGATTTGATGTTCGGCCATGAACTGCTTGACTTCACCGACGAATTTTTCATCCAAGGGATCGGTGCTGCCTAGCGACAGCGATAATCCGTGGCAGATAAAATCAAAACGCTCGGTCATCGCACGGAACTGTTTGCCGAATTTTCCGCCGAGGGTGATCCAGTTTTCCGGCGCAACTTCATAAAAGCCGACAGCCTCGGGAGGCGATAATAACAGCTGATTTAGAAACGATCGCCTCAGGCCTAAACCGGCGCCGTGAATAAGATATTGGCTAGTGTCCATAAGAACTCTGATTCGATGGGAAGGGAGGGCATGATGCATACGCCCTCCCTGTAGACTAAACCGACTTAGGCTTATTTGCCGGCTTCATCTTTCATTTTCATTTTATCGCCGCAAGCGCCTTCCTTGCCTTTCATCATTTCGCCTTTCATCATTTCGCCGCAAGCGCCTTCCTTACCTTTCATCATCGCGCCGCAGGCCGCTTCCATGCCCGGTTTCATTTTGCCGTCTTTCATCATGCCGCCGCATGAGCCGTCAGCCGCTTTAGCCCCATCCATTTTTTTGTTACCGGCACATGCGCCTTCTGCCCCTTTAGGCTTGGTCATGCCGCCCATGGCTGCGCCGCAGGCCATTTCAGCGGCTTTATCGGCAGCTGCAACGTGCATGTAACCCGTCGATAATTCAGTCATGCCGAAAGGATTGGCTTCGGCATTAGCAGCAGTTGCAGCAAAAGCAGACAAAAAAGCAGCGCCCATTGCAGCAGCTAAAGGCGTTTTATTGGTTTTATTCATGTTAACTCCACAGTGTTGATATAAATTGCCGTTCCCGGCGGTTAATCCGGAAAATGAATCGACACCTAAAACGCATCGAATGACCCGTATCATACCAAAGTCGACTGAATAAAGAATGAATATCAGGTTTTTTCCTTATACTCGCACAAATCTTCGATAACACAGCTTTGGCAGCGCGGCTTTCTGGCGATGCAGGTGTACCGACCATGCAGAATCAGTAGATGATGCGCATCTTTTTTATGTTTTTTGGGCACCCACTTATCCAGTTTGCGCTCCACTTCCAGCACATTTTTACCGGGCGCTATGCCGGTACGATTGGCAACCCTGAAGATATGCGTATCCACCGCAATCGTAGGGTGACCAAAAGCGATATTCAAGATGACATTGGCGGTTTTTCTGCCGACCCCGGCCAGCGCTTCCAATGCTTCCCGTGTATCCGGCACCTGACCTGCATGCCTGTCGAGCAGTTGCCGACATAGGATGATGATATGGGCAGCCTTGCTGTTAAACAGCCCGATAGTCTTGATGTGCTCTTTCAAGCCCGCCTCGCCCAGCGCCAGAATGGCATGCGGGGTATTGGCTACGCTAAATAATGTGGCGGTGGCTTTATTGACGCCTTTATCGGTGGCCTGCGCCGATAAAACCACCGCAATCAGCAATTCAAAAGCGCTGGTGTAGTGCAGTTCCGTGGCCGGTTCGGGTATGGCGGCAGCCAGTCGATCGAAAATGTCCAGGCGTTTTTTGGGGTTCATGGTGATAGTGGGTGTTGCTCGAAAAACTGTCGCTATGAGCGGCATGACTCGCTTTCGGACAGTGGGAAATAGGCGGGCGATCTTTTAGGCGTTCATTTATCAGCAAAAGTTACCACTTCCACATCAAATATCGTGCCTCGAACCGCGATGACTCTGACTCGGGTGTTGATATCGCAATCTTGGCCGTGAACTTTCCAGATGGAATCGTCCACTTTGATTTTGCCCTCGCCGTTTTCTATCGGTTTATACAGGTTAAAGACTCTGCCGATGTATTGAGCGCCGCGTTTATTCAACAAGGGATGATCAGTGGCTGCGGCTTGTTTTTTGCCGTAAAGCTTCCAAGCGCTGATCGCGACAACAGACAGCACGGAAAAAATCGCTATCTGCCATTCGCTGTCGATGGCAGGTATTACAAACAGCAGGCATCCGGTCACCAAGGCGGAAGCGGCCATCCATAAAAAGAAAAAGCCAGGCGCCAGTAGTTCTATGACTAACAGCATAAGGGCTAATACCCACCAATTCCAAAAAACCAGCTCCAGTTCGGCCATGTCAGATTTTCTTGGTAAAGGCTTCTTTCGCCAGTTCGCTAATGCCGCCGATAGCGCCGATCACGCTCGATGCGTCCAGCGGCATAAACACCAGCTTGCTGTTGTTGGCCGAGGCTATATCTTTTAAGGCCTCGATGTATTTTTGCGCGACAAAATAGTTAATGGCCTGAACGTCGCCTTTGCCAATCGCATCCGACATCATCAAGGTGGCCCTGGCTTCCGCCTGAGCCAAGCGTTCACGGGCGTCGGCATCACGGTAAGAGGCTTCTTTGCGGCCTTCCGCTTCCAATATGGCCGCCTGTTGCGCGCCTTCTGCGCGTAAAATCTCGGACTGCCTTAAACCTTCGGCCTCCAAAATGGAGGCGCGTTTTAAACGCTCGGCTTTCATTTGTCTGCCCATGGCTTCGACCAAATCTTTGGGCGGGGCGATGTCTTTTATTTCAATACGGGTGACTTTAATGCCCCAGGGTGTCGTAGCATCGTCAACCACCGACAGCAGCCTTGCATTGATGTCATCCCGGCGCGACAACAATTCATCCAGATCCATCGAACCCATGACCGTACGGATATTGGTCATCACCAGATTCAGTATCGCCCAACCCAGTTGACTGACTTCATAAGCGGCTTTGGCGGCATCCATCACCTGATAAAAAATCACCCCATCCACGGTAACCATCGCGTTATCTTTGGTGATGACTTCCTGTGACGGCACGTCCATCACCTGTTCCATCATCACCATTTTTTTACCGATGCGATCAATAATCGGCACGATGATATTCAGGCCGGGCGTCAGTGTATTGGTATATTTGCCGAAGCGCTCGACGGTGTATTCCATGCCCTGGGGAACCGACTTGACGCTCATAAACACCATCAAGACAGCGAAAATCAATAATGCTAAAACAAAACCACCCATAATAACTCCTGATTTTTTGACACGGGATGTGTCAAACCTCAACTACTTAATTGTTAGCCGATTGAAAATCAATGTTAACAATTATTAAATAACAGCGCGGCGTGTTGCAAAAAGCTGCGTAACTAATAATAATACAAATCTATTTAAATGTAAGTTAACAGGTAACCATAATGCTGATAACCGCCGCTATTGACACAGGACTCTTGACCCTGCTTTTTTTTATAGTCGGAATGATTAAGCCCGGATGGGCTTTATTCTTTATGAAAAAACCGGACAGATTTACAATTCTAATTATATCGACTGTTTTGTTTATGGTTACCTTTACGCTTTTTGGCGAAGGCAACCGGCAAAAAGCCTTAGAAGAAAAGGCTGCTAAAGAAACCGTATCCAAAATCATGAATCCGTCTTCCGCCCCGGTTCCAGTTCCTGAGCCCGCGATCCAACCCAATTCTCCGAAAATGTAACTTGAGCTGAGGAGCGAATCAATTCGCCCCCATGCGCTTCACTGCCATTAAGTTAAGGATTTTTCCGTTCGCCCTGAGCCTGTCGAAGGGTGAATGGGAAAATCCGCAGCGCACAGTTAAGCCGCTCATGGTTTGACAAGGCTCTCCTGAGCGCAGCCGAAGGGCTCACACGAAAGGCTTAACTTAATGGCAGTTCCCATGCGCCTGGATAGACCCACCCACATGCCGTGATAAAAACACGAGGCCTGATAACTTTATTCAAAGCGCTGACCGCGCAGCTGCTGGGTTTGACCTTTACAGCCACGCTGGCGTGGCTATGGCCGGTATTTTTTCACGGCGCTTGGCGCTTGGCGCTGGTGCAAGGCGCTGCGGCCGCCTTGTGCTGCGGCATTTTACGTCAGCCTTACTGGTGGATTCCCATCCATTTACTGTTTCTGCCTACGGCCATCGCGATGCTCAGCCTGCAACTGCCTGCCGGATTGTACCTGCTGATTGTGCTGCTGCTGGCGGTGGTGTTCTGGGGTACGGTTAAGGGTGATGTGCCGTTGTTTTTGTCCTCTACCGCTGTAGCGGATGCCGTGACAGCCATCGTTATTCGGGAAAATGCCAAAGCGTTCGCCGATCTCGGTTCCGGAGTCGGCTCGGTGGCGGTGCCGCTGGCGCGGCATTGTGGCATGACCGTCCTGGCTTTAGAGCAAGCACCGCTACCCTGGCTGATCACCATCTGGCGCTTTCGAAAACTGCCGCATGCGATCGCAAAGCGTGCCAGTTTTTGGGACTGCAACCTGGCCTCTTATGAGGTGGTGTTTGCCTTTCTTTCTCCGGCGGTCATGGCGGCTTTGGGCGTAAAGCTAGCACGCGAAATGCGCCCCGGCAGTTTGTTCATTTCATCATCCTTCCCGATTCCGGATTGGACGCCGGAATCGGTAGTGCCTATTGAAGACCTCCGCAAGACTCAACTTTTTTGCTACCGGCTGTAGATTTTGTAAAAGTGTGTGGAAAATGCCTGATAAATCCCACTAAAATTTAATGTTACAATCGTAAAACCGTGTGGAATTAGTGCTTTTAATAATCAGCGGCATTTTAACAATGTTATGCCGCAATTTGTGAGTAACTAAATAAAGATTCATACAAAAACGCTTGTGTGTCCGGTATGAATACCGATCCATTATCCTGTCCACCAATAGGACTTTACCGATAGCAGCGTTCCCCAAGTCAGCCCATTTTTATCTTTTTCCCATAAACACTGAGAATAGACGATAAAATTTGGCATAAAAAGTGTCTCCTATGACACACCTACTGCGGAATATGACACAGTTTTTCCTGGAAGCCTTGCAGTACGGGCGTTACAGCGGCAGGTGAATTTTGAAAAGTGAGTCATATCACACACTTTTTGAAAGTTGCCGCGTTTTGCCCCGCAAAATACGGCATTTCAAAAAATTCCCTGAATTATAGTCTTGAGCCAATAGATAACAAACTATTTATTACTTATCAATAGTTTAATGCCATAAAACCGGGAATTAAACGCCTCTGGCAGACGGCAAAACAACACCAAAATCATCAAAAAACCTGGCATGGTATTTGCCTTATATTTAACGTCTTAGTGTTGTTGCGACGGCGTAATGTTTGCTCATCCAAGACTAGGCAATGTAGGCTTACATTTCCCAGGTTCCTCACCACGTAAGATTGCATCCTTCCCCTCAATTCTATTGCGGGTTGGTGGCGTCGCCATTGACCCGCATCTTTTTGGAGGAGTTAGGCTGCAAAACACCTTGGCGGGTGTTGATGGATGCAAAGTCAGTGAAAAAATATTTTTTGTGGCTGCCTGTATGTGGGAAATTATTGCAAGTTATTGATTAACATTTAATAATTTCTAGCAAGTAAGATTACAAAAATTCTTGACATTTGAAATATTAAGCGGCCAGGCTCTCGACCCAAGGAATCGGAGGCATTTGTTTTTGTTGCCCGATCCTTATGCTTTTTGAGAGGAAGCATTATTCATAGAGGACGAACATAGATTTGTCCCGCAACAGGTCGGTTTTTTTAACGGCAAAAGTTTAATTTTAATCTGGTTATGATTTTTTAACCGGTAACCGAACTGTAAGGAATGTTAATGAGAGCCTCTCAAGCCTCAGTATTTACTTTGTCGCTAGTTTTTGCCAGCCTGATGTTGCTGGCAGCCACCCATGCGTTCGCCAGCGCGGACAATGTAAGCAATGCCTTGCAAGACAACCAACCTTCAAGCATCCAGCTCACCCTATCCAAACAAGCCGACACCGCTATCCGCCTAGAAACCAGAAATGCTCCGTTAGGGCAAATCCTGAAAGCCATCGCCGACAAGACCGGCGCAGTCATCCATTACTCGGTATTGCCACCAGAACCCGTCACCGCCACCTGCGTCGGCGCAAACGTCAGGCAGATCATGGAATGCCTGCTGGGTTCACGGGTAGACCGGGTTTACCGTAATCCGCGGCCAGGTTTGGCTAACTTAACCAACACCCATGCACACCATAAAGGCAACCAAACCCAAGAAATCTGGATATTGGGGGCGCGTTTCGGTCAAGAGAGTAAAGCCATAGCGGACTGCACACTTGATGGTAGTAAGCCGGATGTGGACAGCAGAGATTCAGCCTCAACACAAAACCCCCAAAACGTATTGGTGCAAATGGCGCAACTGTCGCAGGAAGGGCAGTACGCCGAACTGCGCAAACAGGCTTTATCCATATTGGCCGCACAAGGCAAAACCGGCGATCCAGAAGCGGATGCCGAAACTACTGCGGCGCTGCAAGCAGCCCTGACTGATAAAGATGCCGAAGTCAGGGCGCAGGCCGTGTTTGGGCTAAGCCAACAAGACAGCCCAGACACTAACCAGACTCTACAAGATGCTATACGCGATAAAAGCCCAGATGTCCGATTGATGGCGGTGGATAGCGCCAAGGCCGAAAATCCGGACGGACAAGTGCTTTTACTACAAGCCCTCAATGACAGCGATGAAACCGTGAAGGCAGCAGCCAGCTACAAGCTGGGTATTGAATATATTGAGCCTGGGCAATGAGTTATGAAGAAGTATGACATCTAAACCGTTCGTCCTGAGCTTGTCGAAGGATATGAATGGGTGGTTTAAGTGAAAAGAATTTGCAGGCCTTGGGAAAAACCAAAACCTGCAAACCGACCGGTTGCCAAGGCTGGCAACCGTTACCTGCCAGGATGTTACGAGCATCCGGCAGGCAAAGGGAAAGCGGGTAAAACCGCTTAAATACAGGTGGTAAGTGTGTAACTTAAACAACTTAACCACCATTTTTGTTTACTACGCCGTTCTATTAAACGGCATTATGGAGAATACACTATGTATTTTAGAAAATCATTATTAGCGTTATCTTTAACTTCAATTATGGCATCTACCGCATTTGCGGGGGATATCAAGCCGCTACATGGCGGTTTTACAGGATCACTGGGAAGCACTGCTACGGCGACGGATATCATAAGATTTAAGTGTGGTACGCAGGCCGGTATTAATCAGGCGGTGGCCAAAGTTAAAGACACCGGAACGACTGGTGCAAAGCCTGTTGTACAAGTGCAAGTAGCACCATGGAATGGTTCGACGTGCAATACTGGTGTTTTCAACACCGCCAAGCCAGACGGTACAACAGCGACAGGAGATGCAGATGCTACTTTTAGTGCTTTAACAGGCGCTGTTAGTGCGGTCTCCGGTGGCACTTATTGTGCGAAGGTATCTAAAACCCCAGGACATCAAAACAATCAATCACTCCCCGATAGCGCAGCCTTTTCAGAGACTTATGAGCTTGATCATCACTGCGAACAGGCCGGAAATCCCACTCATCCGGCATCTACCTTAATTCAATATGACACAAACCAATAAGGCAAGATAGCTGTCAAGCGTTTGCTTGTCCGTCCTGACATTCGTCAGGGCGGACTGCTGCGTTCATATTTTTCAACAGGTTTCAATCAAGGGATTGCAAATGTCTGTCCCGCCTGGAGTGTTCAATTCGCCTCCCGCCGCCAGCGGCGGGGGGTGCCTCGGGTTGGCCATTCTGCGACTGAGTCGCTGACCACAACCGTTTGCCTACAATTCAACGCGTGACTACCCATGAAACTGATTAACCCATACGACACACTCAGGTTGCTGACCGCAGGTGATTTTCGTTCCCCGCACAATGCCAACAACAGCGCTTTAATGCAGCTTAACCCGGCTCCCCGCAAGTCAGACATCCACACAAGTCCGCTGTCCGCCTTCACCACAGCCGCGATGCTTCTGCCGGGTTTGCTGCAATCTCCCGCCCTCGCCGCCGAAGAAGAAAGCGTGGACTTCCAGTACAGCCATTACCAGGAAGGCAAACGGGATATTTTTGGGTTAACCCAGAAAAATTTTGCGCAATTAATCTTTACGCCATCAAAACTGCCCCAGAACTTGAACCCGATTGAGGTGGAGAGCGTCCATGGCAGTGGCCGGTTTACACTCACTGACCGTGTCAAGTTTGCTTTTAACTACATACAGGATACCTGGTCCGGCGCCACACCCCTCGGCACAGCGCCCGTTGTGGAAGGCGGCAATCGACCTAGGGGCTTTCTCGACAAAGCATCTAATACTGTAATCACAGGTGCATCACCTGTAACCATAAGTGGGCATGGCCTGGGAACATTTTTCATCGATAAAAAGTTGCAAAATATTTATCAATCCGTCTATGACCAAGACCTTCAAAAATTTGTGCCTGGGACTCGGAATAACCAGCTCACCCATGTTTTATCCTATGCCTCACCCGAAACCCGCAAACAGGGTGATTTTAAGCTCAGTTATGAATGGGACGAGGCGGCGCTGGATGTCGGCGGCGGTATTTCCCTTGAAAATGATTATGAATCGCGCTTTGCTAACTTGGGCGGGCGGCTGGACTTTAACCAGAAGCAAACTACCTTTAATTTTGGCCTAAGTTATACCAACAGCGATACCTTTGCGACCCTCGACCCGGATGGCTTGGGGTTTACAGATACATCTGCATACGATAGTGATGTTGGGGAATGTGTAGAACTTATTATTGATCCTGATACTCTGCAGGATATCTGCGTAATTAGTGTTAAGCACCCTATTGATAATAAAGTTTCCGCCGGGGTGTTTGGCACTTATGGTGTTGATGGTATTAGCCGCACCGGCGCCGTGCTGCGTGGCAACCGCCAGGACTGGGGCAGCCAATTGGGCCTAACCCAGGTGCTGAACAAAGACACACTTCTCTCCCTCGACCTGGGCTACACCCGCAACACCGGTTATCTAGCAAATCCCTATAAAAATGTTTTTGCCCACACGGTAAACATGATACCTGGCGATGAACTGCTTGAGGTAAACAGTAGAACACGTCTTGAAATCCGCCCGGATGAACGCAACCTGTTCAACTGGCACATGGGTTATGACCAATACATTGAACCCTTTGACGCTGCCCTGCATTTCAACTACCACTTTGCCCATGACGACTGGGACATCAACGCCCATACCTTCGAGGCCGACTGGGTGCAGCCTTTGGGCGCAGGCTGGACGGTGACCCCGCGCATCCGTTACTACTCCCAGTCCAGCGCGGATTTTTACACGACTGGCATCTTCAATATAACTGAAACCATTTTTGATGAAGATAACAATTTCGTGGGTGAAAGTATCATTCAGGAGTTTCCAAAATATTATTCCAGCGACCAGCGCTTGTCTGCTTTTGGCACTTTAAGCGGCGGTGTCACCATCAGCAAACAATTTGTCAAAGGCGTAAGCCTTGAAACCGGCTTTGAGTATTACACCCACCAAGGGGGATTGAAGCTAGGCGGGGGCGGCGAGCAGGATTTTGCCGATTTCGATTACTGGGTGGCGAATGCCGCGCTCAAGGTCAACCTGGGCGCTTTAAATGCAGGTGGCGGCAGCCATGACGGGCATTCAGGCTTCGGTCATCATCACCACTCGAGTGCTCCCGCCGGGGTGATGTTCGAGCACACTATGGATAAATCTGGTGATTTCATGGTTGGCTACCGCTTTATGCGTAGTGAACAGGCAGGCGATATGTTACTGGGCAGTCATTCCGTCAACATCGATACTGTGCGTTCGGCAGGCTGCGGCGATAAGGAATGTGCCGTCATTCCTGATTTTATGGCCATGAACATGCACATGCTGGACTTGATGGTTGCGCCCACCGACTGGCTGACCTTGATGCTGATGCCGCAGTGGATGGATATGGACATGACCATGACATCGAATCCGAATGTGCAAATTTCCGGTGGCCATGCGGGTCATAGCAGCGCAGGCCATGGCCACCAGACTGGCGGCATTGGCGATACCGGCTTGTATGCCTTGTTTAAAGTGTTTGATCGTCCGCACCATCACCTGACTTTAAGTTTAGGCGGCACCGCGCCCACCGGCGATGTCGATATTACCTTGCGCAAAACCGGCACAAATCCTGTTCATGACCAGCGCATCCATTACGGCATGCAGTTGGGTAGCGGCACCTGGGATTTCAAACCTGCGTTAACCTATACCGGCGAAGCGGATAAGTTTTCCTGGGGCACGCAAGCTACTGCCACTATACGTTTGGAAGACCGCAACGACTCCGGTTTCTCTTTTGGTGACATTTTCCAGGGCAGCGTGTGGGGTGGTTATGAATGGACGAATTGGCTGGCAACCACGGTACGCGGCGTGTACACCTCACAAGGCAAGATTCAAGGTGCATATCCCGCATCGACGGAAATTGATCCTTTAACTGGTTTGCCTTTTGTCCCCCAACACATCGGCCCGTTCGACTTCCCCGGCAACTACGGCGGCCAATTTGTCGATTTAGGTCTTGGCATCAACGTCACTGTCCCTAGCGGCGCATTTCAAGGCAACATCCTCAAGTTCGAGTGGCTGCAACCCGTCCACACCGACTACAACGGCTACCAGCTCGACCGCGACTATGCGCTTAACTTTACTTGGAGCGTTGGGTTTTAATGGCTAAAGAATTTACTCTCGTACCGCATCATTAAAGGACAGTCAAATGCATAATCTTAAGTCAGCGCTTGTTTGCGTCTGTTTATCATCCCAGGCTTTGAGCCTCCTCACGCTCGCTTTTGCCATGCCAGTAGATGCTGCCGCATCCGGTTTGGAGTTCATCCCTGGTCAAATCATCGTCCAATACCGCCCCGGCATTGACAGCCATCAGAAAGCTGGGCAAGTTCAATCCAAGTTAATGCAATCCAGCCACAAGGCGATGTTGCTTTCCCAGCACCAGCGCAGCGACGGCAAAGGGGATTTGGCGTTAGTCCAGTTACCATCAGTCATTACTTCAAGCCAAGAGATGGCAAAAACCATTGCCCAACTCGAACAAGACCCCACTGTCGAGTATGCCGAACCCAACTGGGTTTACCATAAGCTGGATACCGGCGTTAGTTATCGACATGGACTTGGCAACCCCAATCAACATCACTGGCCTAACTTCCCCAATGACACGTATTACCGTAATGGGGAATCCTGGGGCATGTACGGGGACAAAACCTTGCCAGCCAACCCTTATGGCTCGCAGGCCGGGGAAGCCTGGGGTGATAAACATAAACCGCTGGATTGCAGTGATGTGTATGTCGGCGTGATAGACGAAGGCATCATGAAACAGCATCCCGATTTGAAAGACAGCATCTGGGTTAACAGTTTTGATCCCGTTGACGGCATCGACAATGACGGCAACGGCTATATAGACGACCGCAACGGTTGGGATTTTTACTATGATGACCGGACAATCTACGACCGCTTTGAGGATTTCCACGGCACGCACGTTGCCGGCATCATTGCGGCATCCGGCCATAACGGTATCGGTATCGCGGGTGTGTGCTGGAAGGCGAAACTGATCTCAGCCAAGTTCCTGGGGCCGGACGGCGGCGATACCGTCAATGCGATCAAGGCCATTGATTACATTACCGACCTTAAAGTCCACCACGGCCTGAATATTGTCGCCACCAACAATTCCTGGGGAGGCGGCGGTTATTCCAGGGCGATGGTTGATGCCATCAAACGGGCGGAAGCGCAAAATATCCTGTTTATTGCCGCTGCCGGAAATGACGGCACGGATAATAACCAATTGCCTTTATATCCGGCCAGTTATCCCAATGCCAACATTATTTCAGTGACATCCATTACTCAAGACGGATTGCTGCCAGGTGGCGCTAATATTGGCGCTAAATCAGTCGATCTCGCCGCACCGGGGGAAGGGATTATCTCCACCGTACCCGACTTCGACGGCAAGCCGGATTATGGCTATGACGGCGGTACCTCGATGGCGACACCGTTTGTCACTGGCGCTGCCGCCTTATATGCCCATAAGCATCCCAAAGCACATTATCTGCGCGCTAAATGGGCAATACTGAGAAGCGCTGAACCGACCGCTGATTTTGTGGGTCATACCGTTACTGGCGGTCGGCTGGATGTTTCGCGTATGGCAAAGCGGTAAACCAGCCTACGATATAACGTGACAACCACTTTAGGAGCAAATGAGCATGACCTTGATAAGATCACTTTTGATGGGCATAGTTGCCTTATCCCTAGTCATTCTAACCGCCTGCGCCTCCGTGCAACCCTGGGAGCGCGGCAACCTTGCCAAGCAGCAAATGTCGCTAGACCCGTATCCCTTGCAAAGTGCGTTACGGGCGCACAACTACGGTAGCCGCGAGGCGGCGGCGGGCGGCAATGCGGCACAAGGCGGCGGATGCGGTTGTTACTAAATAGGTAAATCATATTTGTGCAGAAGATCCCAGCGCAATGAAGTCCCCTGCTGTGATAACTGATCGGTATTTTTATAAGAAGGTTGCCCAATAGGGCAACCCGATTGTCATACAGTTTACGTTGTACCCGCCAGCGGGTTCGCATGGTTTTTATGGCTTTATCATGCGTGGATGCTGGACGGCGACCACCGGTGCGTGTTGCTGATTTTGAAATAACGCCCGGGGCTACGGGATCGGGCCACATCCTTACCCCAGTTGCCGTAGCAAGAAACACCCGGTTGGGTTTACACAACCCAACCGGGATTTATTTGGACAAAACAACTGACATCCCACAGTGTTAAGCAGCGGACAAACACACCCTGACAAAATGAGGCTGGCAATATGCAAACATTAAAACTATCATTTGAGCCTAAAAGCGCAACGGCTCTTAAAGGTCGCTATAGTGAGAAAGATGACGGCTTGATTGACCTGTTCCCAAAGCCTCAATACTTCCAGGTGCATTTCCAGCACATCCATGAAAACAACCAACAGCTTCACGAGGAATTGGCCCAACTCAAGGCATCCGTGGCACAGGTCGATGAGAAACTTGATCGATTGCTGGCGCTGTTAGGCGATAAGTGCCTAATAGGGGGAGCGTAGCGTTTGCACTGGATGAGCGTTTTATGACAAACCGCGCTTTTAGATGAATAACTACGGTATGCTGTTAAACCTACCCTCAATCACAGTAACCCGAATCGAAGAACAAAAACGGCAATGATTACCCTGTATACGCTGTACCCAATACTGAGCCGCAATTCTGCCTGGAGTGTTCAGGCACGGCGTTTTACGGTCATGGCACGAAGACACTCTGTATATGGACACGCCCATCCATGGCCGCCGCGTAGGTGTCTTGCTAGAACGCAAACGCTATAAATGCCGGGGTTGTGGAAAGACTTTTTCCCAAGATTGCAGCGACATTAACGATAATCACCGAGCTACCAATTGACTGGTCGAATACGTTGAGAGCAATGCGCTGGACAGGACTTTCACCAGTGTTGCTGATGAGATTGGCGTAACAGAAGGCACGGTCAGGAAGATTGTTGGCAGTTACATTGAAAAGCTGGAGGAGAAATACCAATTTGAATCGCCTGAAATACTAGGGATTGATGAAGTCCATCTCAACCGAAAAATGCGGCTGGTGTTCACCAACATTGGCGAAAACACGATTGTAGACTTGATTAGCAGCCGTAAAAAACAAACGGTCATCAATTCTCTCTATCGGTTCAAAGCGTTGAAGAAAATCAAGGTCGTCACGATGGATATGTGGCGACCTTACCGTGATGCTGTAAATGCTGTACTTCCTCATGCTGTGATTGTCATCGACAAGTTCCATGTCGTAAAAATGGCAAATGAAGCGATGGAGAAGGCGCGCAAAGACCTTCGGGGTCAAATGACCAACGGAGAGGTCAAGCCGCTTAAAAAAGACCGTTTCTTGATGCTTAGGCGACGGCGTGACCTGGATGCAACCCAGGAGTTTTTATTGTCTGGTTGGACGGAAAACTACCCTGTGCTGCATGATCTTTATCAAGCCAAAGAATGTTTCTATGGTATTTGGGATAGCAATCTGACCAGAAAACAAGCTGAAACAGCCTACCTGGACTGGAAAGATTCGATTCCGCTTGGTATTCGTGGCTATTTTTCCGACCTGGATAGGGCAATAGGCAACTGGCACACCGAGGTATTTAACTACTTCGACCACAGGATCACCAATGCTTATACCGAATCAGCCAACAACCACATCAAATCGATTGCTCGGCAAGGCAGGGGATACAGTTTTGAAGTGCTAAGGGCAAGGACACTGTTCACCAACGCTAAACATAAGGTAAAAAAGAAATCGTTTAAGTCGGGAATACGCGAGGAAACTTTAGGCTATGGCTTGCCACACATGATGAAATTAACAATTTTGGTGGTCTATTTAATCAGGAATTTTGGGGCCATAATTCCACACGGCATTGAAAAACCTGATTAGCCAGATGCTTCAGCCAACTCTAAAAAACCGTCGTTCAGGCATGACGGCTGTGTTGTGGGGGTGGCTTTAGCCGCCCAGTGGCGACTAAAGCCACCCCCACATCTCCTCCATCAGTCTATTTACGTGTTTGGCTGAAGCATCTGGCTAATCAAGTTGAAAAATGATATTTTTAGAATTTCCACACGGTTTTACGAATACCCATTTTTAACCAGTGACAACAATAAACCCATTAAACAAAACCTTCGGAATAGGGTTAAAAATCTTCTAGCTCAGCTTTGCATCATCAATTACTTCAAAGAGCTGCTTGATGATTTTAGGGTGCAGTATCTCAGCGCTATGGTAAGGAACAACCATCCGATAGATGTCGTTGATATAGATTCGATGCCCCCCCTTTTGCCTTTCAAGAGTAAAGCCATTTTGCAAAAGAAGCTTTTCAACCTCTTTTGCTGTCAGTTTTGGATATTCAGGCATTCAGGCATTCAGAGTGATTTCAATAGAGGCGATTGAAAATGTACGATTTTGAAATGCTTTCAGCTCTTCTATCTTAAGGCTCTCAAGGTAAAGTTCAGCTGCTTCTTTGATATTAACTAGCGCTTCTTCATAAGTCTTGCCTTGGATTACGCAACCTTTTAATTCCGGTATTTGAGCAAAATAGCCAAATTCGTCTTTTTCGATAATGGCGTTAAATAACATAATTGTTCCTTGTGTTAATTTGTTTATACATTATGTCCAAAATCAAAAGAAATGACACAACAAGGACGCGCAAAAAATAGTTGGCTCAGCATGCTTAAGTTCAAACCCCGGCGATAAATCCCACCGCCTCAATACCCGCAATCGCACAACGCTCGTCATGATCGGAAATATCCCCACTGATGCCGACCGCGCCGATCAGATTGTTTTTGGTATCGCGTATCAGTACACCGCCCGGAACCGGCATTATTTTGCCATCCGCCATATTGATCAAGGCATTCATAAAATCGGGCCGCTCTTTCGCCACGCTGGCTAGGCTGCGTGATGATATGCCCATGCTGACCGCACCCCAGGCTTTTGCGGTGGCGATCTGCTCTCTAATCATAGTTGCGCCGTCTTCCCGTTGCATGGCTTTTAAATGTCCCGCCGCATCCAAAACCACCACGGTAATCGGTTCCATATTTAACTTACGGGCTTTGTTGGTCGCGGTGTTGATAATGAGGTTGGCTTTTTCAAGTGTTAATGATTTCATTTAGTGTTCTCTTGTTGTTGTCGTTTTTTGTTATTTTAATAGCGGCAGCATCTGCGTCCACACTTTATCGGCAATGACCGGCTGGCCTTGGGCATTGGGATGCAGACCGTCCTGTTGCATCAACGCTTTACTCAGGGCGACATCTTCCATGATAAAAGGCACAGTCTGAACACCCAGCTCAGCAGCTAACTGCGGGTAAATATTATAGAAAACCGTGATATAGCGCTGGCCGTAATTGGGCGGAATTTTCATGCTCAGCAGCAACACCTTGGCGCCGGTGGACTGTGCACGATGAATAATGTCGGCAAGATTGCTTTTTATCAATGTCGGCAGCAAACCGCGCAAGCCGTCATTTGCGCCCAGCTCAACGATGACGACAGACGGTTTGTGTAGGCTTAAGGCCTGATCTATCCTGGCTAAACCGCCACCCGTGGTGTCGCCGCTGATGCTTTCATTGTGGATAATATGACCTGCGCCCTGCTCATCCAGTTTTTTCTGCAACAAGGCCACCCAACCCTGTGCGACTTCAATTCCGTAACCGGCACTGATACTATCTCCCAATACCACTATGGATTTTGCCGTAGCGGTCATCGACATTAACGCAATTATCACGGTAAATATAAATCGGCTCATTATGCACACTCAAACATTAAACAACATTGGCCGCACTTGTTCCCGACAGGATTGCGGCATACACGCCATCCCTGGCGAGCGCCGCTTTTGCTCCCGGCAAAATTGCGGCATACACACCATCCTTGGCGATATAGTAACGGAAAATCTGGGCAAATCGGTTACCAGCTCAGATGGAATACTGCATATCTTGTCATCCATAGATTTGATAATCAAATCCGGTGAGACTGTTGCGATCGTCGGCGAGTCCGGTTCGGGTAAATCGACCTTAATCGGACTACTGGCCGGATTGGATACGCCAACTTCAGGAACCATCAGTCTGAACGGAAAATCATTAACTGCGATGAACGAAGACGGCAGAGCGACGATGCGCAATCAGCTGATAGGCTTTATGTTTCAGTCTTTTCAATTGCTGCAAGGGTTGACCGCGCTGGAAAACGTGATGCTGCCTCTGGAATTGCGCGGCGATAAAAACGCCAAAGCCTTAGCCACTGCCATATTGAATAGAGTCGGCCTGTCGCACCGTTTAGCGCATACCCCGCAGAAACTTTCCGGCGGCGAACAACAGCGTGTAGCTTTGGCCAGAGCTTTTGTCACTCGCCCTGCGATTTTGTTTGCCGATGAGCCGACCGGCAATCTGGACAGCAAAACTGGCGCGACTATTATCGATTTGCTGTTCGAGCTTAATCTGGAAAACAACACCACGTTAATTCTGGTGACGCATGATCAGGCCCTGGCGGCTCGTTGCCAACGCACCATTAAACTGGATTCAGGGCACATAGTAGCTAGCTGATGTTACTCACGCCCAATGAAAAAGCATAGTCCACGAAAAACACGAAAAGGATTTATAGCGCAACCTGTTCGACTGATGCTTTCGGATAGCAACCGAAGTCGATTAGCGAACCCAGGAGTATTATTCATGTTTTCGTGCCTTTCGTGCTTTTCGTGGACATTGAGTAATAACTAACTTGATATTAATTTTTTGGACACACTTATGACACGTTTTAATTTGGCATTGCGATTGTTATGGCGAGACAGCCGTTCCGGCGAGTTAACCATACTGGCACTGGCTTTGATCATTGCCGTCACCAGTTCAACGGCCATATCGCTGTTTGCAGACCGCCTGCAACGTACCATGACCACTCAGGCGGCGGAATTTCTGGCTGCCGATTTGGTGATCGCAAGCCCGACTGCGATTCCTGCTGAATGGCTGGCCAAGGCAACACAACTCAATCTCTCTGAAGCGCAAACAGTTGAATTCTCCAGTGTGTTGATTGAGCATGACGAGCTATTACTGGCGGGCATTAAAGCGGTCAGTTCCGCTTATCCTTTGCGCGGTTTTTTAAAAAACACGGCTGTGGATTATCTGACCGAAACTGTCGCACACACTGGTCCAAAGCCTGGAACCGCCTGGGTTGAAAAACGCATTTTGTCAGCGCTTAAACTTAATTTGGGCGATGCGTTACAGGTCGGAGAAAAACAACTGACCATTAGCAACATCATTACTTATGAACCCGACAAGCGCGGCGATTTTTACAGTTTCTCGCCGCGCGTGATGATTAATACCGGCGACTTGCAGGCGACCGGCATTTTGCAACCGGGCAGCCATGTGCATTATTTTTTTCAATTTAGCGGCGACGGCAAAGCCTTAGGCGAGTTCAATCGCTGGATCAAACCGCAGTTGAACCCGTCCCAGCGCATTATGGATATCCATGAAGACCGCCCGGATCTGGGTTCGGCGCTGGAACGCGCAGAACGTTATCTGGGCTTATCTAGCATTATGATAATTTTGATCTCCGGGGTGGCGATTGCGATGGCGACCCGGCGTTATACCGAACGGCATTTTGACGCCACCGCCATCCTGCGTTGCCTGGGCTGCAAACAGAATGAAATACTCTGGCTATACGGCAGTCAGTTGCTGGTGTTGGGTTTACTAGCCAGCGGCATAGGCTGTGCCTTGGGTTGGCTTGCCCAGCAAGCGTTGTTTCAATTATTAAGATCGCTCCTGCCGCAGCAGGTTGCAAGCCCCGGTTTATGGGCGGTTTTTTTCGGATTTATAGTCGGCATGGCGGTTTTGCTGGGCTTTGCCTTGCCGCCGTTATTACGTCTTAAAAAAGTTTCGCCGCTAAGAGTTTTACGCCGCGAATTGGAGCCTTTGCCCGCTAGCGCCTGGCTTATTTACGCATCGGCAATCGGCATTATCGGCGTATTGATCTGGCGTTATACCGATGACCTGAACCTGACTGTAACCATTCTCGGCGTCGGCTTGAGCGCCTTGCTGCTGCTGGCTTTTCTGGTTTTTGCCTTGCTGCGCTTTAGCCGGAGGCTATTGCCCCATCTGAACCTGAGCTGGCGTTTCGGAGTGCAGGGTTTATTAAAAAACACTCGGGGCAGCGTCGGTCAGATACTGGCTTTTGCTATAACGCTGGCGGCGATGGTGCTCAGCTTTACCGTGCGCACCGACTTGATCGATGATTGGCAAAAGCAATTGCCTCGGCATGCGCCCAATTATTTCGTGCTGAATATTTCTCCCGATCAGCAACAAAGCTTTCAACGCGAGTTGCAACAGCAAAAAATCAACGCCAATCGATTTTATCCGGTGATCAGGGGCCGCCTGGTAGCCGTCAATAACACGCCAGTACAAAATATCGTCGGCAAGGGCAGCCAGGGCGAAAGCGCCACGCATCGGGAATTAAGTCTGACCTGGGCCCAAGAACTGCCGGAGGATAATAAAATCACCGCAGGTAACTGGTGGCAAGATCAGCAAACCGGACAGGTTTCCATCGAACAGAAATTGGCCGCCAGCCTGAGCATAAAATTGGGCGACCTGCTAAGCTTCAGTGTCGGCAGCCAGCAGTTTACCGCCACTGTCGCCAGTATCCGCGAACTTCGCTGGGATACCATGAAGCCGAATTTTTACATGATTTTCTCGCCCGGCACCCTGGAGACTTTCCCCAGCACGGTTATCACCAGCTTTTATTTGCCCGAGAGCCAAAAAGATTTTTTAAACGCACTGGTTAAAAAATATCCCGGAATTACCCTCCTGGAAGTCGATTTAATCTTGCGCCAATTGAAGACCCTGCTGAGCCAATTGACGGCGGCGATCAATTACCTGCTGTATTTTGCGCTGATGGCAGGATTTACGGTGCTATTCGCCGCCGTTAATACAACTTTGGATCAACGTATTCAGGAGGGCGCGTTGATGCGAACTTTGGGCGCCAAGCGCGGGTTTTTAAGAACAACCCAGCTCATCGAGTTTAGTCTGCTCGGGCTGATTTCCGGCCTGTTGGCGATGGTCATCTCAGAAGCCATGCTTTATGCCTTGTACACCCAGGTCATGCACCTGGAGTACCGCGTCAATTTTTATTTATGGGGCGCTGTGCCTTTAACCGGCGCTTTATTCGTGGGCCTAGCCGGATGTTGGGGGCTAAGGCATGTGGTTAATAAAGCGCCGCTATGCGTTTTAAGGGAGCCATAGCCCAAAGCAGTGTTCGACATTGATTGAACCTTATCCTTCACGGCTACGCTAAAGACGGCTCTAAAATCATCTGTAAAACGCCAACTGAAATTTTTCAGGATGAGTGTTATGGTGTTCATACTTTATTCATAAAAATGAAGTATTCTTCAAGAAAATAATTTTACTAGAGGCAATAAAAATGAAAAAACTAACAACCATCGTTTTTGTAGGCAGCGTATTAATTTCGGGTTGCTACAGCCAAGGCGGATGGACACCCACCGTCGACGCCTATAATGATCCTAATGCCTACCGTATCAACCAGGATATGGCCGAATGCAAAGACCTTGCCAGCCATGCCTCCGGCGGCACTGCAAAAGAAACCGCTATCGGCGCGGGAACCGGCGCCCTACTTGGCGCCGCCGGAGGCGCAGTGGTTGGCGCCTTCACCGGAAATCCCGGTATGGGTGCTGCCATTGGCGCAGCCGGGGGCGGTCTTGGCGGCGGTGCAATGAAGGGCCTTAGTTCAGAAGAAAAATTTAAAAATGCTTACAACAACTGTATGAGCGGTCGCGGACACCGCATAGTCAGATAACAAATTAGCATTTAAAACTGCGATGAGCCTACACAGGGATGTGTTTGGCTAAACCACTTCACCATGACCTTAATCACTTGGCAGGCCGATTCTTCATGAGCTCAGAACCGGCGTATTCTGTTTTTTACCGAAAAAATTAATTAATTGTTACCTGCCTTTAGTAGAACAAAAACATAGTGCTTAAGCGCCTGTTATAATGCGCAGCTTTTTAGACGTATTAAAATTAAGGGCACGTTTTTATGAATTGGGCATACACTTTTTCCGGCTTTGCTGTAGGTCTGTTAGTCGGCGTAACCGGCGTAGGCGGCGGTTCGCTGATGACGCCATTGCTGGTTTTCCTGTTCGGATTCAAACCTGCGGTCGCGGTGGGCACCGATCTGTTGTTTGCCGCGATTACCAAAACCGGCGGCGTGTGGGTGCATCACAACAAACATAGCTCGGTAGACTGGAAAATCGTCGGCTGGCTGGCGCTGGGCAGCATCCCTTTTGCGCTGAGTACCTTATTTGTACTCAATTATTTAAGCTCTATCGGCAAGGAAACCTCGGGAGCGATAACGTTCACACTGGGTGTTGCGTTGCTGCTGACCGCCGTTTCGTTGATAGTGCGCAGCCTGTTATTAAGCCGGGCGGCAAAACTTGAGCCTATCGATGATGAGCATAGCAATCCCGAAAATGCCGGACGCTTCAAGCATCTGCAAATACCCGCCACCGTACTGATCGGCGCGGTGCTGGGCGTATTGGTGACGCTGTCGTCGGTGGGCGCAGGCGCCTTGGGCACTGTGGCGCTATTATTTCTTTATCCCAGAATGACCACGCTCAAAATCGTCGGCACCGATTTGGCTCACGCCATTCCGCTCACGGCAGTCGCAGGACTGGGCCACCTTAGTCTGGGTAACGTGGATCTGGTTTTATTGGTTAGCCTACTGATCGGCTCTTTACCCGGTATCTGGATAGGCAGTCATTTGAGCGCGAGGATTCCGGAACGGTATTTGCGGCCGATTCTGGCTGCCGTGCTTATGCTGATCGGGCTTAAATTTGTATTACAATAACCGTGCTTAAAAAGACAACGGAACAAACCGAGAGCGTTGCACACTGGAGACTAGCCCCATGGATAACGATTTTAAGCTAATTTAAAGTATAAAATGAGTTGGACGCCGGTTGATTTGCCGGTAATAAGGCGTATATCTAAACCACGGGCAACACAAAAAAATCAACTGGCGGGTGGGTTATTATGAAGAAGAGTTCGACCGATCAAACCGATGCTGAAAGACTGCACTCGTTAAAAAAACTGGCTTCGGCTGTGTATCTGTGCCAGGTGTTGGCATTTGCCTTCGCTGGATTGCCGTTGCTGGTGGGCGTGGCTATCAACTTCATCAGACAGGATGAGGTAAAGGGAACATGGCTGAAATCCCATTTTGACTGGCAAATCAAGACCGCTTGGATGGCTCTGGCCGGCTTGGCCTTGGCCGGGTTGACGTTTGAGTTGGGTATAGGATTTTTCATTCTTATTGCAACCATAGTGCTGCTGATATACAGAATCGTGGTCGGCTGGAATGCCTTGCATGATGACCGGCCGGTTAAAGAGGACTGATCGCAGCTCCTCTTTAAGCGCGAAAAACATCAGTTTAGAGCCCGTTTTTAATCGTTTCCTAATCCATTCTTAATGTTCGTTAACCCTTTCTTAAGATTGCCTCCGCTATACTCAGAAATTGTGACTCTCTTCAGTTTAAAGATATGACCCGCCAAGAACACCTCAGCATTAAAAAATCCGTCCTATCGCTCACATTGGCGCTTGGCTTAATGCTGCTTAGCGGCTGCCAGACCCTGTCGTCATTTTTTCCTGAGGAAGAATCAACTGTAACTATCGATATTCCCGAGCCTCAACCGGAAACCCTGGTCACTCACGAGTTCGAGCTGCCTGAAGGTGAAAACATGGTCGGCACGCTTGCCGCTATCAACACCCGCAACAATGATGATGCGCTGCCGGATATTGCCCGGCATTTCGGCTTGGGCTATAACGACATCAGCATCGCCAATCCCACTATTTCCCCCTGGACACCCGCGCCGGACAGTCGCGTTCTGTTGCCTTTACAATTCATACTTCCCGATTCGCCTCATAAAGGCATAGCCCTGAATCTGGCGAATATGCGCCTGTTTTACTACCCCAAAAAACAGCCGAACAAGGTTTACACCTATCCGGTCGGCATAGGTCGCCAGGGATGGAATACGCCGATGGGACTGACCAGCATCGTCGCCAAAGACGCCAATCCCAGCTGGACCGTGCCCGAATCCATACATCGCGAACATGCCGAAAAAGGCGATACTTTACCCAAGGTAGTGGGCTCCGGGCCTGATAATCCACTGGGACTTTATGCGATGCGCTTGGGTATTCCCAGTTATTTAATACACGGCACCAATAAACCCTACGGCATCGGTATGCAGATCAGCCACGGCTGTGTGCAGCTTTATCCGGAGGATATTGAAGTGCTGTTCAAAAAAGCGACCGTCGGCATGCCTGTGCGCATTATTCATCAGCCCTATTTGACCGCGTGGCACGAGGACATGCTCTATCTTGAAGCGCATCAACCCTTGGCAAAATGGGACAAAGATAAAGCAAGGCTGAAAAAACAGGTCGTCAAGCAATTGCAAGGCATCAGCGCTAAAAAAAGCGTGGCTGTCGACTGGGAAAAAGTCGACCGCATACTCCAGCGCGCCGACGGTGTTCCGACACCGGTACTGATGCAAAGCCCTGATGTGGCGGATCTGTCGGCTCATGCAATACTGTTGAAACATCCCGGCCAGTTTTACGAGCAACCCGTTGTTGAGGAATTAAAAGACAGCGACTGGTCTATTTTAGTGGCCAGTTTTAATGACGAAACACAGGCGCAACAACTGGCTACCATGCTTAATCATCAGGGACCAATTATTCCCGCCCGTAAAACTCAAAAAAACGATGTCTATCAGGTTATCGCCGGGCCTTTTAAGAACAAAAAGGCAATGAATGCCGCCGTTAAACGCATCAAAATGGATTTTGAAATTGACGGTGAGCCCTTAAAGCCCCATTTAACCTCGTCGAATTAGGCCGAATTTAAGCAACGCCCCTCAAATTGATTCTGCAGTCCATGAGGGCAGAGTAAAATAAAAAGTGCTGCCTTTTCCAGGTTCGCTATTGAAATGCAATATGCCTTCATGGGCTTCGATCAGCGAACGGCTGATGGATAGCCCCATGCCCATGCCGTTTGGCTTGGTGGTGAAAAAAGGCATCAATATGTTTTGTTGTTGATCTAGGCCAAGCCCCGGCCCATTGTCCTTCACCCTGACCTGAATGGCATTATCGAGAGTCTTGCAACTATGGATGCTTAACTGGCGTTGCTGTTTTACGGGTAGGCTCAGTAAGGCATCGATGCTGTTTCGGACTAGGTTGATAATGACCTGCTCGATTTGTATCTGATCGACATAGATCATCGGTAGATTGTTTTCCAGTTCAAATGTCAGCTTTATATCATTTTGTTTAATGTCGGCAATACACAGGTCGGCAGAGTCCTGAATCAAGGTATTGACGTCGACGGTTGAACGATGTTTTGCGTGGGATTTTACAAATTCCCTCATGCGATGAATGATCCGTCCCGCCCTTAGAGCCTGTTGCTGAGTTTTGTCTAAGACCTCGGCGAGCTTAATCAGATCTGGACTTTCGGTGTTAATAAGGTTCAAACTGACTTGGGCGTAGCTAGCGATCGCAGCCAGAGGTTGGTTGACTTCATGGGCAATGCCTGAGGCCATTTCTCCCATCAGCCCGAGGCGGGTGACATGAGCCAGTTGATCCAGGTGCTTCTTGCCTTGCTGTTCCCGATGTTTACGCAAACGGACATCACGCACAATATAAGTAAAATATTGCTCATTATCGATGGTATATTCAGCCATGGACAAATCCAGCGGCACGAGGGAGCCATCTTTGTGCAGGCCTTCGATCTCCCGAATTTGACCGCCGGTTTTTACTGCGCGGAGCAAGCTACAGTCATCCGCAGCTCTTGGTGGTGACGGCAATAGCTTGTTAATACTGCAACCGATCAGCTGTTCCGGTTGATAGCCAAAAATAGTTTCCACTGAGCTATTAGCCGATACGATAATGTCGGACAGGTTAAAGGTGATAATGCCTTCCACTGCTGCATTAAAAATGGCGTCGATTTTAGCTTCGATTTGTTTGCGCTGGGTAATGTCGTACAGCATCACCAAATACAAACCCGAAAAATCTTGAGAAATCGCAGCGGCAGTCGCCAGCACAGTTTTAATGTTGTTGTTCTTGCAGCAAACAGCCATCTCCAGAGGCGGGTAATCGTTCCGTCCCAGCTTGGCTTTTTCCTGCGTGGTTTGCCAGGCAGCCTTGACCCACTGCCTGTAGCCGGGATCAGGATGGGCTTTCTGCCGCCAATCCGCCAGCGTGGGAATATCATCCAAGCTGTAACCGAAGGTCTGCTCAAACGCCGGATTTACGTAGCTGATATTCAATTGTTCATCATGCAAAGCCATTGGTACGGGAGACGCTTCAATAATCAAGCGGAATTTTGCCTCGCTGACTTTTAGCTCATCTTCCATGTGTTTGCGTTCGGTGATGTCGGTGATAAAACCGTGCCAGAGCATAGAGCCGTCCGTTTCCCGTTCCGGCAAAGCGTTGCCGAGCATCCAGCGCACCGCGCCATCGGCATACTTCACCCGATATTCATGATGCCAAGGGCTCAAGTCTTGTGCCGACTCATTGATGGATGCCCATACGCCGTCGAGGTCGTCCAGGTGAACAAGGGCAAATACTTTGGACGCATCCTCGCGGACATCCTCCGGGCTGAGCCGGTATATATCATGGATGCCTGCACTGGCGTATGGAAAGCAGGAACTGCCATCAGGGCGTAAACGATATTGGTAGACAAACCCGGGCACCGCGCCGGCAATTTTCTGTAAACGATTTAGCGCCTCTTCTTTTGCCCCTTCTATCAACTTATGATCGGTGATGTCGGTGAGGAAACCATGCCAGAGCATGGCGCCATCCGCTTCCCGCTGTGGCAGCGCATTGCCCAGCAGCCAGCGCACCGTGCCGTCGTCAAACTTCAAGCGATATTCATGGCGCCATGCGCTTAAGTTTTGTGCCGACTTGTGGACGGATGCCCACAAGCCCTCGAAATCGTCCGGGTGAACCAGGGCAAATGCTTTGGACGCATCCTCGCGGACGTCCTCCGGGCTGAGCCGGTATATATCGCGGATGGCCGCACTGGCGTAAGGAAAACAACGCCGACCATCAGGATATAAGCGATATTCGTAAACTATCCCGGGCACCGCATCGGCAATCCTTTGAAGACGGCTTTGCGCCTCATTCCGCTCCTGATCTATCTGTTTGCGCTCGGTAATGTCGGTGATAAAACCGTGCCAGAGAGTAGAGCCGTCCGCTTCCCTTTGCAATAGAGCGTTGCAGTGCAACCAGCGCACCGTACCGTCGTCAAATTTCACCCGATATTCATAGTGCCAGGGGCTTAAATCATCCACCGAAACTTGTATGGAGGCGAGTATGTCGCGGTAGTCATCCGGGTACAGCAGAGCATAAATTTTGGAGGCGTCCTCGCGGACGTCCTCCGGGCTAAGCCGGTAAATATCACGAATGGCCGCGCTGGCGTAAGGAAAGCAGGCGCTGCCGTCGGTACGCAAACGGCATTGAAATATCATGCCGGGCAGTTGACCGGCTATTTTCTGTAGCCTATCCAAAGCCTCTTGCTGCGCCGTCTCCGCAGCTATTCTTTGGCGTATCTCGGTTTGCAGTTGTGCGGTTCCGGGTAAAGACAAGGCCTTGGGAATAAGCCGTAGCATCAGTACGGCGGTGGCGACCGAAAGCAGCGCAGTAAAGGCTTTAAGCCAACCGTCCAGCCAATATATAGGTATCCAGACAGTGATGGCCGACAATAAATGGGTACTGCCGCAGACCACAATAAATGCGGCAAACAGGGCAATTAGCCATGGATAGGCTAAATCTTTACGCTGCCGGAGAAAATAGACCAGCATCAGCGGGATGGAATAATAGGCAAGCGTGATCAGCAGATCCGAGCCGACGTTTAGCCAAAGTAATACCGGGCTCCACGACAGGCAATAGCCGTGAGGAATAAGGTCTTTAAGACCGAAAAGCTCAGTCAATACTTGCATGTTTCAGGTGTAGAATGAAATGAATGTTCAGACGGCTTAAAGCGCCCTCTCTCGTGTGCCATAGTAAAAATACTCCGGATTAAAAACATTTTTTACAGTCGAAATCGGTTGTGATAACGCTGCATGGCAAATTCCGTGTAAGCAATGCTTGTTGATTATAGTGGTGGAAGTTTTTGTCGTCTATAACGCAAAAAATAAGAATCCTCCTTAAATCGATTCAGTTAATTGATAAGGAAAATCACTCACTCCATTTACTTGCATCCTTGTAGGCATATTCCCGCTCGCCGAACAACGCCGTGCCGATACGGACGATAGTCGAGCCCTCGGCAATCGCGGCGATCAAATCCCCGGTCATGCCGAACGAGTAAGTGTCCAGCTCGACCAAAGCCAGTTTTGCAACAGCTTGGTACAGTATTTTATAAGGCAGGCGTTGCAGCTCAAAGTCCTGCTGGGGGGCGGGAATGGCCATCACCCCGCGCAGCTTCAGCCTGGGCAGTTCGGCGACCTGCTCACACAGTTGCGGCAATTCGCCGAGGCTAATGCCGGACTTGCTCGACTCATCGCTGATATTGACTTGCAGACAAATCGCCAAGGGCGGCAAATGAGCCGGGCGCTGTTCGCTAAGCCGCCTGGCTATTTTTAAGCTATCCACGCTGTGCACCCAATCAAAATGCGTCGCCAGCGCCTTGGTTTTATTGGATTGTATCGGGCCGATAAAGTGCCAGGTAATAGCATAGGCGCCCAATTCCTGTTGTTTACACAAGGCCTCCTGCACATAATTTTCACCGAAATGGCGTTGCCCGGCTTGATAAGCGGCGGCGATAGCCCCGCTCGGCTGGGTTTTGCTGACTGCGAGTAACAGCACCGAGCCGGGTTGGCGGTTATAGGCCAGCTCTGCTTCGCTGATTCGGCTGCGTAATTGTTGGAGCCTTAGGGAAAGGGGATTCATCAGATGTAAGGAGGTCGGTTAGTCGCCAGTTGAGACGATACTAGCGATAAAAACTAACACAACAACAGCCGGAAAAAAAGATAAGTTGAACTATAGTATAAGGACAATTTTATTTTTGCCTTCAAGAGGATGTTATGGATATTGCCGAATTGCTGGCTTTTTCAGCAAAAAACAAAGCGTCGGATTTACATTTGTCGGCAGGACTGCCGCCTATGATCAGAGTTGATGGCGATATTCGGCGCATCAATATTCCCTCCTTGGATCATAAGGAAGTGCATGCGCTGATTTATGACATTATGAATGACAAGCAACGCCGCGATTATGAGGAGTTTTTGGAAACCGATTTTTCCTTTGAATTGCCGGGTGTTGCGCGCTTTCGTGTTAACGCATTCAATCAGGAACGTGGCGCAGCCGCTGTATTCAGAACCATTCCCTCCGTTATATTGAGTCTGGAAGATTTGAAGGCGCCCAAGTTTTTTGTAGAATTGTGCCAGAAGCCTCGCGGCCTGGTGTTGGTGACCGGCCCTACCGGTTCCGGCAAGTCGACTACGCTGGCAGCGATGATTAATCATATTAACTGCAACGATTACGCGCACATACTGACCGTCGAAGACCCTATCGAATTCGTTCATGAAAGCCAGAAATGCTTAATCAACCAGCGGGAAGTTCATCGAGATACTCACGGCTTTGCCGAGGCATTGCGTTCGGCGCTACGGGAAGATCCCGACATTATTCTGGTCGGAGAAATGCGCGATCTGGAAACCATACGCCTGGCCATGACGGCTGCCGAAACCGGTCACCTTGTGTTCGGCACTTTGCATACGACTTCCGCGGCTAAAACCATAGACCGTATTATCGACGTATTTCCTTCCGCAGAAAAAGACATGATACGCGCCATGCTTTCCGAATCCTTGCAGGCGGTTATTTCGCAAACCTTGCTCAAGAAAATCGGCGGCGGTCGTGTTGCCGCGCATGAAATCATGGTCGGCACCTCGGCGATCAGGAACTTGATTCGTGAGGCCAAAGTGGCGCAAATGTATTCCGCGATACAAACCGGACGCAAGGACGGCATGCAGACTCTGGATCAGAATATGAAAGAAATGGTCGATAAAGGCTTGATTACCGCAAAAATGGCGATGGAAAAAGCGGTTAACAAGGATATGTTCCGCTAGGGGGCCAACGATGGAATTTAACGCGCTACTCCAACTGATGGTGCAGAAAAAAGCATCCGACTTATTTATAACGTCCGGCAGGGCGCCGACCCTGAAGGTCGACGGCAAACTGGTCGAGATTTCCAAAACGGCGCTGAACACACCGCAGGCATTAATGATAGTGCTGAGCATTATGAATCAGCGACAACGCGATGAGTTTGAAAATACCAAGGAATGCCAGTACGCCATTAGCGTGCCAACGCTGGCGCGGTTCAGGGTCAGCGCGTTTATGCAGCGCGATTCCGCCGGTATGGTGCTGCGCCGCATTGAAAACGAAATACCCGATGCCGAGGCCTTGCATTTGCCGCCGGTATTAAAAGATTTAATCATGGAAAAACGCGGCTTGGTGCTGTTTGTCGGAGCGACCGGCACCGGTAAGTCAACGTCGTTGGCGTCCCTGATCAAGCACCGCAATCAAAACAGCAGCGGCCATATCATCACCATCGAGGATCCGATGGAGTTTCAACACCCGCACCTGGGCTGTATTATCACTCAGCGGGAAGTGGGGATAGACACCGAATCTTACGAGGTAGCTTTAAAGAACGCCTTGCGTCAAGCGCCCGATGTCATACTCATAGGCGAGATCAGGTCGCGGGAAACCATGCAGAATGCGATCACCTTTGCCGAAACCGGACATTTGTGTCTGTCGACCCTACATGCCAACAATGCCAATCAGGCGATAGACCGGATTTTGCATTTTTTCCCCGATGAGATGCACGGTCAGTTGTTTATGGATTTATCGCTGAACCTGCGCGGCATAGTCGCCCAGCAATTGATCAAACGGACTGACGGCAAAGGCCGTTATCCGGCGATTGAAATATTGATCAATACGCCGTTAGCCAAGGATTACATACGCAAAGGCGAGATTAACAAGCTCAAAGAATTGATGAAAGATTCGCGTGAACAGGGCATGCAGACCTTTGACCAATCACTTTACGATTTATATAGCGCCGGAAAAATAAGCTATGAAGATGCTTTAAATTCAGCGGATTCCAGAAACGAAGTCCGTTTGATGATCAAGCTGGGAACCGAAAATACCGGCAATTTCGGCAATGACGACATGATATTGTCCGAAACGGATTATTAGAATATTGGGCAAGCACCATGGTAAAATCAGCCGATTTGAGAGAAGCTATGTCCGCCCCAGCAGCCCTATACCAATCATCACTGCCGTCTTTAAAACTCAGAGCTCGCGGTAAAGTGCGGGATATTTACGATATTGACGACCGGCACATGCTGATAGTGACCACCGACCGACTGTCCGCATTTGATGTGATTTTGCCCGATCCAATTCCCGGCAAAGGCCGTGTTTTAACCAGCGTGTCCAATTTCTGGTTTAATAAATTGCGCCATGTGATGCCCAATCACTTGTCCGATATACCGCTGGAACAGGTGGTGCCCGATGCCGCAGAACGCGCCCAGATAGAAGGCCGCGCCATCGTCGTCAAGTTATTAAAACCGCTGCCGGTTGAAGCCATCGTGCGCGGTTACCTGATCGGCTCAGGCTGGAAGGATTACCAAAAATCAGGCGCGGTCTGCGGCATTAAACTGCCCGAAGGTTTGCAGCAGGCGCAGCAATTGCCTGAACCTATTTATACGCCGTCCACCAAAGCCGAAGTGGATCAGCATGACGAGAATGTTTCTTTTGAACTTACCGTCGAATTGATGGGACGGGAGTTGGCGGAAAAAGTGCGCGACGCCAGCCTGAAACTGTACAAGGAAGCTGCTGCCTACGCCAAACAGCGGGGCATTATTATTGCCGATACCAAATTTGAATTCGGCGTCGACGATGACGGTATTTTATACCTGATCGACGAGGCTTTAACTCCCGACTCGTCACGCTTCTGGCCTGCCGACCAATATCGGGTAGGCATCAGCCCCCCCAGTTTCGACAAGCAATATATCCGCGATTACCTGGAAACGCTGGACTGGGATAAAACCGCGCCGGGCCCGCATTTACCCGCTGAAGTGGCTGAGCATTGCGCGGCAAAATATCGCGAAGCGGAACTTAGGTTGACGCAAGGTTGATTTAAGGGCGTACAAGGGTAATATTTAAATCGATATTCAAATCGGCCCAGGCGCGATCGGCGGTCAGCACAGGCAGATTGCCCAGTACCCGCGCAGTGGCCAAGCAGCCTCTGTCACCTAGCGATAAACCCA
>JAYTLW010000095.1:0-13649 GCA_043729025.1 Methylobacter sp. | reverse complement strand
CTTATACCAATCCCAATAAGTTCACATGCTATCCCTTCTCCAGCGGGAGAAGGTTAGGTTGAGGGGATTCAAACAACAACTTATTGGGATTGGTATTATCTGAGTAGCTTCAAAACGCCATCATCTATAGCGCCTTAGATTTCATCTTCCCACACCGTTTACACTGATAGACGGTGATCAGTTTCCCCTGTTTCACATCAAACTGCTTTTCATTTAAAACTTCCCACTTATGAAAACCGCTGCGGCACAGGGTATTGCCTTTATGCAGCTCCGATGTTTTGGGTCGTTTAAATTGAACTACATCGCCCATGATTTTCCTTCAGGCTTAATATTAACAAGCTGCCACAAGAATCTATGGCATTCTCGAAAGGCTATAATCGCCATTAGAAAAGAACATATGCTTTTTCATTATGCAACCTCTTTGTGCTGCTCGGCAGTTACAAATTGATACAACGTTTTAGGCTCAATATCAACCCTGCCGCCGTTAAATTCAAGGCATCCCCATTCAGGGTCTATACGGGCGGTATTTAAAGCATCCGGTGCGACATGATGACCAATCAAATCCACTAGATCAGCCTCTTTGACCTCTCCATTTTCAAACGTTAGCAAAAAACGGTAACCATCGTAGCGTTCAAAATGTTTGAGTTTCATTTTCTTTACTCCAAAGGGGGAATAGTGTGAAATTTTTGAGTATCCCACATCTCGATTAACTCATCCTGGTGCAATTCCGCCCACTCCCTGACCAACTGGCGGCACTTCTTAGGAAGACTACCGTCAACAACGTTAAAGATTCATCAATTCCATCACCGCCTCATGCTCACCGTATTTAATATGAATATGGCGCGGCGGATGTTCACGGTCAATCAAAAACATCCTGATAATAATTCCGTAAAATCGACAAATCTCTGGCATTTTATTTTCCTATAAATATCGTTGATTATGCCCAACGGCTTCCTCAGAATTGTTCTACAAAGCCACTCGTTTGGCGATTTCAATGTCTTTACGCAACAAATCATTAACCAATAACTGCAAATTTCCCTGCGTAGTCAGGCATTTTTCATTAAGGTACTGAATAACGTCCTTATCCAAATAAATAGGTAATTGAATGTCTTCGGCAGGCACATAAAATTTACCTTGTTCGGCATTAGAAAAATCATATTCTTCTTTCATTTTGTAAGCCTCTTCATATAAGTTGCTGTCTCGGTAGCCGTTGCTTTTCGGGCGTAAATAATTCTGACAACGTCATCATAGCGAAAGCTATGAACAACTAACAGCATTTGTTCATTCAAACTTTTGCCCAATAACAGCCAACGTTCTTCCATTTCCGAATGTTCATCCGTTGATTTTTGCAAAGTTAGCGTTCTGATGATGCTTATCTTTTTTATCCCCTAATGCAAGCCAAAAGCCGGTGTCGGCAATAATCATACTTTATGGCTCCAATCCAAATAGTCTTTATAGTTTTCCGACAGGTCTCCATTATCTTCCATAGAGCCAATAAACCCAGATTGTTGCATAAGCTCATAAGCCGCTTGCCCTTCTGTTTTGATGGGTGTTTTGGCAAAAATTTCATCAATGGCAAAGGCGATCAATTCAGACTTGGTTTTTTTAAGCGTTTTTTCTAAGGCTTGTAATTTTTCCAAGTGTTGGCTATCGAGTTCGGCGGTAATTTGCATGGCTCTCTCCTATAAATACTGCTTCAAAATAGCTTGTTTTTTACTTGCCGCTGCGTCGATTATTGTTTGCGCGGCAGTGATGCTGGTTTCTTGGACTGCTATTTCGGTGATGAGTTGTTGCTGAATGGCAAGATCGGGAACCGGGATGCGATAATCCACATAAAAAGATGCCGGTACTCGGGGGTGTCCGCTTGAGCCGGTCATGTTTTTTTCAGCTTTCTTTTGAACTATGCGAACAACCCTGGGGGGGGCAGCAATAATGAACTCCGAAACTTCAGATACAAAAACTTCGCGTCTTGATGGTGAGTTAATTTACCAGCCTCACTTTTTAGCAATAGCATTCCACGCCACAAGCCAGGCTTGGGATTGATAGACCTCGGCTTTCCTATCCAGAAAACCGCTCAATTTAAGTCGCAAGGTGTTATCGATGATGCCGAAGAAATGGGCGTAGCCCAGCTGCGGGGTCATCGCGCGAATTTCGCCGTCTTTGATGCCGGCCTCGATAATATTAAGGATTTTTATGCCGACGACAGATTCATGTAACGGCTTTGCATCCGGCAAAAACTCACTGAACTTCAAGGTCAACAAAAATCGCATCACATAGGGCGCTTCATCGGTCAACTTGAACAACAAATCGACTATGCCCCGTAACTGCTCGGATGATTTTTCATTGTTAACTTTTATGTCATCGATGGAGATACTTAAGTTGTCTAATATATCGGCATGCAACTGCGCTGCAATTGCCTGTTTGGTTTTAAAGTACTGGTAGATGATGCCGACGGTTTTTAGCTCGGCCGCCTCTTTAATATCGATGAGCGAGGTATTGAAATAACCTTTTTCGGCAAACAATTTCAAAGCCGCCAACACTATCTCATCCTGTACTTCAGATTTAATCTGAATATTTTCTATTTCCTGATCCATTTTCTTATTTGACAGCTGATTCAATGCGCTGTATTGGGTTGTGAGTGAAAATCCTAACGGTCTACGCCTTTATAGACTCATATTTATTTTGCGGTCAGCACCGCCAGTGCCGCCCTTAAGTAATTAATCATCGACCATAAGGTCAATATCGCCGCAATATACAACAATGCGTAACCGCAATAATTGATCGGTATATTCAGCAAATCATCGCGATATAAGAGCATGCCTATCGCCAACATTTGCGCGGTGGTTTTCCATTTACCTAATTGGGAAACCCTAACCTGCGCCCGCTGGCCGAGCTCCGCCATCCACTCCCGTAGCGAGGCAATGGTGATTTCCCGGCCGATAATGATTGCGGCAGGAATAGCCAAATACGCGCTGGCCTGTTGCTGAACGATCAGCACCAACACCATGGCCACCATCAGTTTATCCGCCACGGGGTCTAAAAATGCCCCGAACGGTGTCTCCAAACACAGCTTTCTGGCAAGATAACCGTCCAACCAGTCGGTAAATCCCGCAATAAAAAAAATCAGCGTGCAGGCAAGATTTGAATATTCCCAGGGCAGATAAAAAACCACGGTTAATAACGGAATTAACGCGATTCTTAATAACGTGAGGTTGGTAGGTATATTAAATTCAATGATCATCTTGATGATGAAATAGTTCGTAAATTCGTTGCGCCACACATCGACTTATGCCGTCCACACTGCAAAGTGCATCCACGCCAGCCTGTGAAATTCCATGCAGCCCCCCAAATTGTTTCAATAAAATCTGCCGCCGTTTAGGCCCCAATCCCGGAATGGCTTCCATAGCCGATTGTTTTTTAGCCTTGCCGCGACGTTGCCTGTGTCCTGTTATCGCAAACCGGTGCGCTTCATCGCGAATATGCTGTATCAACAGCAATGCGCTGGCGCCCGGACTTATATTTATAGGCTGTTCCTGCCCCACCCGTATCAGCTTTTCCATGCCGGGTTTTCTATCCGGCCCCTTGGAAACGCCGACTATCATAACATTGTTTATGCCTAATTCCGCCAATGCCTTTTGCGCCTCATGCACCTGACCTTTACCACCGTCTATGAACAGTATATCCGGCGCCACATGCTCGCCCTGCTTTAGTCGTTTAAAGCGCCTGAATACCGCCTGATGGATGGCCGCATAATCGTCGCCGCCGGTTATGCCGGCAATATTAAAGCGACGATAAGCCGACTTAAGCGGCCCTTCCCGGTCAAAAACCACGCAGGATGCAACGGTCTGATCGCCTTGGGTATGGCTAATATCGAAGCATTCCAGACGTTTCGGCAGTTCCTTGCAGCCTAATTCGTGCTGCAAACTGAGGAACCGGGCATGAATGCTCTGTTTATCGGACAACTTGCTTAGCAGCGAGTTTTCAGCGTTGGTGCAGGCCAAAAGCAGCCATTTTGAGCGCTCGCCTCTGACCTTGTGAGAAATAGCCACCGAGTGTTTTGCCAAAGCCGCCAATACCTCCATCAACAAATCAGCTTCTTCCGGCTGATGACTGACGATCAACTCATGAGGCGGTTGTTTATCCAGATAGTATTGTGCAATAAACGCCTGCATGATGGCCGCCGGATCATGCTCCTCGGTAATCTTGGGGAAAAACACCTTGTTGCCCAGATGCTGCCCGTTACGGATAAAGAACACCTGCACACAGGCCACACCGACTCTGGTCGCGCAAGCAATAATATCGACATCGCCCCGTTCGCCGTGGACAAAATGTTTTTCCAGCACCGAGCGCAATTTTGCGATCTGATCCCTGAAACCGGCGGCCTGCTCATAATAGAGATTACGCGACGCCTGCTCCATCTTGACTATCAATTGATCAATCAACAGACCGCCCTTGCCTTCCAGAAACAGCACCGTGCTGTCAACATCCTGCGCATAATCGGCTTTAGCGATTAAACCGACGCAGGGCGCAGTGCAGCGGCCTATTTGGTGCTGCAAACAGGGCCGGGAACGGTTGTTATAAAAGGAATCATCGCATTGCCGGATCGGAAAAATTCGTTGCAACAACTTCAGGCTGTCCTTGATTGCGCCGATGCCCGGATAAGGGCCAAAATATCTGCCCTTAAGCTTTTTTGCGCCGCGATGCAGAGTGATCTGAGGAAAATCCTGATCGCTGGACAGGTATATATAAGGATAGGATTTATCATCCCGTAAGCAGATATTGTAGCGGGGTTTATGGCGCTTGATCTGTTGACATTCCAGCAATAAGGCCTCGCCTTCGGTATGCGTGACCGTGACTTCAATGGAAGCAATCCTGGCCACCATGGCCTGTTGTTTAGTCGAGGCTGTTTGCTTTTTGAAATAACTGGAAACGCGGTTTTTAAGATTCTTGGCCTTGCCGATATAAATAATCTCGTCCTGAACATCAAGCATCTTGTAAATGCCGGGGCGCGTGGTCAGGTTTTTTAAAAAAGCGCTCAGGTCAAAACTGTTTTCTGGTAACTCGGGATTCACACATTATCCTGGCAACATACAATCAATGCGCTAAGGTACATCCACACACGCTAGGGCGCAATAGCCGATAGCAGTACAGCGCCCTATTTAACAACCCTGCGGCATAGCATCAAGCACCTCGGCACATTATTTTTCTTCGAATAGACTACACTCTAACGGTGTCCAAAACTTCCAGCCCATTCCTTTAATATATTTACTGCATACTCATCGATATTTCCATCAACTAAACTTACTATTGATTAACACACGTCTTGCACACATTGTGGTAGGCATTAGCAAAATATCCTACACTTAAAACCGTACTCCTATCATGAAATGGTTGGCAGATTCAACTCTGAAGTGCAATTCCAGTAATCATGCGGCTTCTTTCTTTTGCTCAGCAAAAAATACCTCATTCGGTGTTTTAAAATTAAGAAGTGTTTTTCGAGGACGATGATTAAGCTTACCAATTAACCCTTACCAAAAATCAAGAGATCACTCATGAAAATCAATATGCCGGTAACTAACAAAGAATCCCCGATGAAAAAAGATGACATTTTGGTCACACGTACCGATTTGAAAGGCAGGATTACCTTTGCCAATGATGCGTTTGTGGCTATCAGCGGCTTTACCAGAGAAGAATTGGTCGGCGCCAGCCATAATATCGTCCGGCATCCCGACATGCCGCCGGCAGCGTTTGAAGATTTATGGGCCACGTTAAAACAGGGTAACCCGTGGACAGCGCTGGTAAAAAACCGGACAAAATCCGGCGATTATTACTGGGTCGAAGCGAACGTCATCCCGATTTATAAAAACGGTACCGTTCAAGAATATCTTTCCGTTCGCTATATGCCTAAACAGGAACAGATTGAACAAGCGGAGCAGTTTTACAAAAGACTCACTGCCAAGACTGCCACAATGAGACCCTCCGGGTTAGCGGCACTGGTTAAATCGATTAAAGAGACGTCAATCCGGAAGCAAACAGCTTTCTCAACGCTAATCCTGTCCGGACTTGTTTCGCTGTTGAGCTACCGGCTGTTTTTATCAGAGGAATATGGGCTGCTGACCGGTGTTGCAGTCCTTGCCATGCTAGTGTTAACGATAAACACACTGCTGTTTCGGTCAATTGACAAACTTTTGGAAGATTCAATTGGGATTTTTTACCGATTGACCGATGATAAATTCAGAAATAAATTTGATTTATACCGGAATGATCAGGTCGGCGATTTTCTTCGGGGGCTTTATTCAGTGCAGGTTAAATTGAATGCGGATTTGGCGGAATCCAGACAAGTCGCCACCGATGCCTTGCGGATTAATCAGGCCCTCGACAATGTGCAATCCGGTGTCATGGTGACGGATCCCGGTTTAAACATTATCTATATGAACAAATCCGCGCAACAATTGTTCAGTGATGGAGAACAGGAAATACGTCAACAGCTGCCCCATTTTGACGCTAAAAAACTGATGGGCGCTAATATCGATATATTCCACCTTAACCCGGCCCATCAACGCGGTATGCTGGATAAATTAACTAGCACGGTTCGATCGGAAATCAACATTGCTAACCTTCATATGGCTGTGGTCGTTAACCCGGTGATCAATAAAAATAATGAACGTATTGGTTTTGTCGCGGAATGGGTCAACAGAATCAATGATGTCATACTCGATCAGGAAGTATCCAAAGTAGTGATTTGCGGAACTCAAGGTGACTTTACCCAACGCATTAACGAACATGACAAGAGCGGTCTTTTTCTAAAGCTGAGTCAAAGCATTAACCAGTTGATGGAAACCAGTTCCACCAGTCTGAACGATGTGGTTCGGGTGCTCGATGCCCTGTCCCGTGGTGATCTGACGGAAAAAATCACCAATGAATATTCCGGTACTTTCAAACAGCTCAAGGATGACGCCAATACCACAGTGGAAAAACTTAAAGAAATCGTCAATAACATCAAAGACGCCACTAACAACATTAACACTGGAGCTAAAGAAATTGCAGCCGGCAACAATGATTTGTCGCACCGCACCGAAGAACAAGCCGCCAGCCTGGAACAAACCGCTGCCAGCATGGAAGAGTTGACCTCTACCGTTCAACAAAATAGCGTAAACGCCAAACAGGCCAACGAACTTGCCGTCAGCGCGTCAGACATCGCGGGCAAAGGTGTTAAAGTGGTTAGCGAAGTTGTAACAACGATGGAAGACATCAACACAGCTTCACGCAAGATTGTCGATATTATCTCGGTGATAGATGACATCGCTTTTCAGACCAACATACTCGCGCTCAACGCCGCAGTAGAAGCGGCTAGAGCCGGTGATCAAGGCCGAGGTTTTGCTGTGGTAGCTGTAGAAGTACGCAATCTTGCCCAACGTGCCGCCGCTGCGGCTGGAGAGATTAAAGCTCTGATTGGCAATTCGGTAGGAAAGGTTGAAGACGGCACAAAACTGGTCTCCCAAGCCGGAAAAACCATGGAAGAAATCGTTACATCCATCCGTGGAGTTACTGCCATGATGTCCGAAATTAGCGCTGCCTCAGTTGAGCAAACCTCGGGTATCGAACAAGTCAATCAAGCCATCGCTCAAATGGATGACGTAACCCAACAAAATGCAGCGTTGGTAGAACAAGCCGCAGCGGCAGCAGAATCACTGGAAGAACAAGCGCAAAACCTAGTGATTACGGTGAGCAGTTTTAAAGTGGACGAAAATTCAAACAACGCCATTTTTCATCCGCAAGAAATAAAGGGAACACATAAAGAAACAACATTGGACAGAGCGAGTACTCATAAACGTTCAACAGCAATCCAAACGAAAATCCGGCCACAACCTATTAATAGTGACGAATGGGAAGAGTTTTAAAAGAGCTCTATCCAGATAAGTTTTGTCTTGCATACGTGGGGCGTGCTGCGCGCGCCTTAGCGTGTTTCCAAAGGAAAAAGTTAATGCTGTCCTGCTGGGTTATTGCTGGGTTCAGTATTCTTTCTTCATGAAAAATGCGCATTTGACGCGCCATTATGCGCTCGCAATGTATATTACCGAACCAAGCTATACGATTATCTGTGCATAGCATCGCATGATAAAATCGGCGCACCTGAGAAAAACGGCCTTTTAGTAAATCGTCGCGTGGCATGATTATTCCGATTCAGGGGCGAATGCATTCGCCCCTACAGTATTTGCCGTCGGTTCTTCCAAAAAAGCCCTGATCGCCGCTATCCCCTGACCGCCGCTATGCTGCGCTACGGTCAGGCTGGTTTCAGCCATGCCGCCCAACGCGTAGACAGGCAGGTTGATCTTGGCAACCAGTTCGCTGAATCGCTCCCAGCTCAGCGCTGCGGCGCCCGGATGGGTTGGCGTTGCCAACACCGGGGCTAGAGTGACAAAATCCACGCCTATTTTTTGCGCATGATGCAGTTGCTCAAGATTGTGACACGAGGCGGCCAGCCACTTGCTGTTTTCAGGGCGCGTGGTCAATGCCTGTCCTGAGCGTAGCCGAAGGGGCTGTCCTGAGCATGGCCGAAGGGCCATCAAGTCGCGACTGGTCAGGTGGATGCCATCTACTTCGGCTGAGTATTCAACGGCGGAATTCATTATCAGCAAAGCCTGGCGCTCATTGCATAAAGGGTAGGCCTGTTCGACAAACTGTGCGACGGCGGCGGAAGGCAGGTTTTTCAATCTGGCCTGAATCAGCTTGACGCCCCGGTTCAATATTTTTTGCAGGTTAGTCAATAATAAGGCTGGATCCGCGTCATCCAAAATCGCGTAATAATGCGGCAAACGGGCGGCGGTGATGATGGGCCGATTGGCGGCCGGGAATGCGTAGTGTTCCAGTTCAGCCGGGGCCACCCATTTAAACGGCTGGCCTACACAACTTTTAGCTTCGCCTGAAAACTGCTCGACTAAAAAAACATTTAGCCGTACGGACAGATCGGGATAATGATGGTTGACGGTAATCAACGGGGTGGCTGCGGTCACGGTGATATTGAGTTCTTCCTTGAGTTCGCGGGCCAGGGCTAGTCTTGCAGTTTCCGTGGCTTCAATCTTACCGCCGGGAAATTCCCACAAATCGCCTTGGTGTAATGAAGCATGGCGCAAGGAAATCAGGATTTTTCCTGCCGGGTTTTTGATTACACCGACGGCGACTTGGAGGGGATTCATTTAGCTGACTAGCGAGTTCTGAAGTTGCCATCCATGGCATCTCGGCAACTGCTCCTGCGTTGCTCTACCTCCTGCATCCATGCAGTCGTGGATCCCGGCATTCCCTGCCGGGATGACGAAGTCTCATCCTTCCCCACGCTCCAGCTTGAAAACAGCAAACCTTTCGCCTTGTGCCTTTCACCTTTCACCTGCTTTTAAGTCCTATATTCCGCATTGATTTTTACATACTCATACGACAGATCGCAGGTTAAGACTTCCTGTGCAACGCTCCCGCGCCCCAGCTTGACGGTGACTGTGATTTCTTGCTGATTCATCACTCGTTGCCCGTCTTCCTCGGTGTAATCGTCGGCTCTGCCGCCGTTTCTGACGATACAGACCTCATCCAGGTACAGCTGCACCTTTTCCAGCGCCATGTTTTCGACTCCGGCGCGGCCCACTGCCGCCAATATCCGCCCCCAGTTCGGGTCGCTGGCAAAAAAAGCGGTTTTCACCAGCGGCGAATGGGCGATGGTTTTGCCGACACGCACCGCTTCTTCATCGCTACTAGCCTCTTCGACCACGATGCGGATTAACTTGGTTGCGCCTTCGCCGTCCCTGACGATGGCTTCCGCCAGTTGTTTGCAAACGCACATCACGGCTTCGGCAAAAATCAGGTAATTTTCAGTATTCGGTTTAATTTCAGGCGCCAGCGAGCAAGCACTGGCCATCAATACGCAGGCGTCATTGGTGGAGGTATCGCCATCGACGGTGATGCGGTTGAACGATTGTTCCACGGCCAGCGCCAGACAGTTCTGCAACAGGGCTTGGCTGATTTTCGCATCGGTGGCGATAAAGCCCAGCATGGTCGCCATATTGGGCTGGATCATGCCTGCGCCTTTGGAAATGCCGTTGATGGTGATGGTTTGGCCTTCAATAACGATGACTTTGGATACGCCTTTGGCAAAGGTATCGGTGGTCATGATCGCCTGAGCCGCCTTGTCCCAGTTGGTGGTATTCAGGTTGCTTACGGCTTCCCTTAAGGCTGCTTTGATTTTGTCGACCGGCAGCGGCTGGCCGATGACGCCGGTGGAAAAAGGCAGCACCTGAGCTGCAGCGCCATCGACCACTTCGGCAAGATCGGCACAGGTCGACCAAGCATCCTGCATGCCCTGCTCGCCGGTTCCTGCATTGGCATTGCCGGAATTAATCAGCAACCAGCGCGGCGCATGAGCCAGATTGGCTTTAGCCACATGCACGGGTGCCGCGCAAAAGGCGTTTTGGGTAAACACCGCCGCGCAGGTCGAATGCTCGGCTATCTGTATCACCAGAATGTCATCCCTGACATTTTGCTTGATACCTGCGCACGCCGTGCCCAGCGTTATGCCTGATACTGCGCGCATAATGGGAAAACTGCACTGTCCTACTGCCATGAATTTATCCTGTTAAACTTTAAAAAACACAAATACTTTATCGATTTTTTTTATGTCCGTGCGCATCAGTAGGCATTGTTGTTTTATGGCCTCTAACTGCTCCGGCTGCGCGCTAATTGCAAAAGGCAAAATCACTTCCAACTCAACCCGGCCATCCAGATAATGAATTCTGAAATCTTCTATTGCCATCTTAAAGTCCACCAGATAGCGATCCAAAAGCCGCTGCACTTCCCCGCGCGACGGCGGCCTGGACTGATCCGGCAAAGTTTCGTCATCTTCAGGATCGACATGCACCAACACATCCATCACGTCATCAAAGCGCCTGATCAAATCATCCCTGACAATATCGCTAATCATGTGGCCTTCGGAAACGGTGATGCGCGAATCGACGACGATATGCGCATCAATCAACGCATCCTCGCCCATTTGCCGGGTGCGCAATAAATGGATGCCTACCACACCGTCTATGGCGTGGATGGCCGTGCTGATCTCGGCGACCAGTGCGGGCGGCAATGAGGTATCGACCAGTTCCTTGATGCTTTCCAGCACCAGATTCAAGCCGATTTTAGCCACCATCAACGCCACCACGATGGCGGCAACCGCATCGGCCAAGGGATAGCCCAACATCACCGCGCCTATGCCGATTAAAACCACCAACGAGGAAATCGCATCGCTGCGCTGATGCCAGGCGTTGGCCAGCAATAATTTGGAGCGGGTGATTTTGGCGATGCGCTTGGTGTAATGGTAGAGCCATTCGTTGACCAAAATCGAAACAGCCGCAACGCCTATTGACAGCACGTTGGGCACAGGCAGATGTTCAGGATGCGCCATGCGCCCCATGACCGACCAGGCGATAGCGCCGCCGACGGCGATTAGGCCGACGCCCAGAATCACCGTCGCAATGGTTTCAAAGCGGCGGTGTCCGTAAGGGTGTCCATGATCGGCCTCGCGGCTGCCCAATCTGACCGCAATAATCACCAGAAGATCGCTGAGCAAATCCGATAGCGAATGAATGCCGTCAGCAATCAGGGCCGCAGACTGGCCGAGGATGCCGAAGCCGATTTTGATCAGCGTCTGGAAAACATTAATCGCCGCGCCGACATAGCTGGCGCGGGTTTTTAGTTTATCCATTTTTGCGGCATCCAAAACTTCAGCCATCATCCACCCACTTCCAAAATAATAATGTATTCATGATCGCCCGATATGGTTTCCAGTACCTTGTGTCCATTGATTCGGCACCAGGTCGGAATATCCTGCATCACGCCGGGATCGGTGCAGATAACTTCCAGTTGATCGCCGACTTTAAGCTGTTTAACTTTATCCTGGGTGCGGATGACCGGCAAGGGGCACAGCAGGCGACGGGCGTTTAGCGTTTCTCTGTTCATATAAACCTGTCTGTTTATACAAACCATGCTTGCGGAATTTCGTCGACAGCAAACGGCTTGACCTGAATTATCATTTCAGAACCATCTTTACCGGCAACACTGACATCGACTTGTTCGGCGTCGCGTCCCTGACCGTAGCGGGCAGTGATTCTTGCGGCGAGAAACAAATCCTCTGCGGAAGGCTCGCCATCCACCAAAGCCAAGGGGCCTGCATGACTGACGCAACTTAAGGTAATAAAATCTTTCTTGTAACCCTGCATAAAACGGCCTTCGCCTTCTTCCCTGGCCACGATGACCTTAAAATTTTGTTCCGGCCTGATGTGTCTGCCGACTTTGAGCAGCATCACATCATCCAGGTCATATTGTTTATCGCCGTCGCGCGCCTTCCACAAATCGACCAGTTTGGCCGAATAGCTGGCGTCGGTCAGGAAACAACAGCCGCCCGCAGGCTGGGCATACTCATCAAAGCCGAAGCCCTCGGCCATCGCCATCTGCGGTTTGCGCGAACGACCGCTAAAATCGTGCAGCTTTTCCCGGTCGACCCAGCCTTCGCGTTCCGGCAGGGTTGCCGGCAGATTCTTGGCGCACAAAGGCCGCAATAACAAATCATCGGCGCCGGACTCTTTGGCGATTATCGGCATCGTCGCTTTGCGCTGTGACATCGGCCGTTGGCCGATCACTTCGCCGGTGATAATAAAGTCGAAATCGTTTTCCACGATCCACTGCTTGGCCTTGTTCACCATGAAAATCTTGCAATCCAGGCAAGGATTCATGTGCGCGCCGTAGCCGTGTTTAGGGTTGATCAGCACATCTTTATATTCTTCGATCACATCGACAATATGCAGCTTCATGCCTAATTGTTCGGCGACCCACAAGGAGTTGTTGCGCTTAGGCTTGGCTTTATTATTGGCCCTGATCGCATGGGTGTGGCCTTCCACGCAAAAACCGGTAAAGAAGTTGATGCCTTCAACGTGCACACCCTGTTCCATGATGGTTTTCGCCGCCAGCATCGAATCAAGGCCGCCGGAAATTAACGCCACTGCTTTTCTTTGTTTATTCATATCAGTCAATAATTGGAAAATTTGTCTATTATACCATCTTCGGCAATTGCTCCTGCATTGCTCTACCTCCTACGTCCATGCAGTCGTATTTTCCAATTTGGCTTCCAATCCAACTACTGTCCAATGGGACTGGTCTTGTGTTTACATACTGAAAGCGCCGAAAGCAAAACGCCACAGATTCACAGATTATAAAAAGTTTAATCTGTGAATCTGTGGCAAAAAAAACACCAATTGAATAGTTATAAATCAGCCAAAATTAATTTTCGCTTCCAGATCGTTGCTGGAATCGGCATTTTTCAGCGCTTGTTCCAAACTGATTTTTCCTGATTTGTACAGTTCGCACAAGGCATCATCAAAAGTCTTCATGCCTTTGCTGCCGCTGGAGGTCATCGCCGATTTAATTTCATGCAAGTCTCCTTTTAAAATCAGATTGGCAATATGCGGGGTGTTGATCATCACTTCAATGGCGGCGCAGCGCTTGCCGTCCAGGTCGGGAATCAGTCGTTGCGAAATAACGCCATTTAAATTGGTGGCCAGATCCATAAACAATTGCGCATGATGATCATGGGGAAACATATTGATAACCCGCTCCATGGC
>JAYTLW010000094.1:0-4306 GCA_043729025.1 Methylobacter sp. | reverse complement strand
TGGGAATGGCGCGACCCCGGATGCTCGATGTGTCTGGCGATGAACGGCGATGAATTGACCAAAGGCCAGCGCAGCGCATCGACTTCAAACCGCAATTTTGAAGGCCGTCAGGGCAAAGGCGGACGGACGCATCTGGTTTCGCCAGCCATGGCAGCGGCGGCAGCGGCGGCAGGCCATTTCGTCGATATACGCAAACTCTAAGCATTGATCGGAAAATATTATGGAACCGTACAAAAAACTTGAAAGTATCGCGGCATTGATGAATCGCAGCAATGTCGATACCGATCAGATCATCCCCAAACAGTTCTTAAAAAGAGTGGAACGCAGCGGCTTTGGCGCGCATCTTTTTCACGACTGGCGTTTTAATGACGACGGCAGCGATAACCCGGAATTCGAACTGAACAAACCGGCCTTCAAGGGCGCTAAAATCCTGGTAGCCGGCGACAATTTCGGTTGCGGATCGTCCCGGGAACACGCACCTTGGGCGATTGCCGACTATGGTTTCAACACCATCATTTCCACCAGCTATGCCGATATTTTCTATAACAACTGTTTTAAAAACGGCATTCTGGCTATAAGAGTCGATAAAGATCAGCTGGACAAATTGATGGCCGAAATTGCCGCTAATGAAGGCGTACGCTTTGTCGTCGATCTTGAAAATCAGCAGGTCACCACACCCGGCGGTAATGGCTTTAGCTTTGAGATTGATCCGTTTCGTAAGAGCAATCTGTTGAGCGGACTGGATGACATCGGTTTGACCTTAAAGCATGCCGATAAGATCAGCCAGTATGAACAGCAGCATAAGAAAGATTATCCTTGGCTTTGGGCGTAATTCGCTTAGGTTGGACTGGCGATAGTTTTATGTTTGGCTGCCAAAAAAACGGCATCCCAACCTAAGCTATAGGCGTTACTTATAGTTCATTAACAATATATAAATAATGCCAATTTATCTGAATCAAAATAACAAGCTAATTGAAGTTGAAGAAAAAGCTTTCAAGCTTGAGCGTGAAATACAGAAAGTCTTTGAGGAAAACTTAAACACTATTATGGGGCTAAGCTTGGTTAAGAGTGAATTTACCATTAAGAATAAGCGGATTGATACGCTGGCATATGACAAGCAATCAAATGCTTTCATTATTATTGAATATAAAAGAGATAGAAGCTTCAGTGTAGTTGACCAAGGCTTTACTTACTTAAGTCTGATGTTAGAGAACAAAGCTGACTTTATTATTGAATACAATGAAACATTAAAAAAGAACTTAAAACGTGAAGATGTAGATTGGAGTCAAACACGTGTGGCTTTTGTGTCTACTTCCTTTACAGAAAATCAAATACTAGCAACTAACTTTAAAGATATCGCTATTGAGTTATGGGAAATAAAGCAGTTTGAAAACAATATAATTTCTGTCAACTCAATTAAAAAGACTAAGTCAGCCGAAAGCATTAAACCTCTTACACAGCAAAACCAAGCATTAAAAAAAGTTATTGATGAGATTAAGGTTTATACCGAAGAGGAACATTTAGCATCAACATCGGAAGAAATCGCTGAACTGTACAAAAGGTTTAGAGATGCCATATTTAACTTGATTGATGGTATTGAGGTTAAACCAACAAAACTTTATATAGCTTTTAAGAAAGATAGTAATGTAGTTGATATCGCTATACAGAAAAAAGCTTTAAAGATTTGGATTAACTCAAGATTTGGAACAATTGACGATGCTAAATGTATTGCAAAAGATGTATCTAAAATAGGACATTTTGGTAATGGCGATTACGAGATACACGTTAATAGCGACAAAGACTTAGAGTACATAATGAGCTTGATTAAACAAGCCATGTAGGTCGGGTTACGCTACGCTAACCCGACCTACATTATATTAATCCATCCGCTTACCTTGAGAACGCACACAACAATCATGTCCACAGAATCAAGACACATCCAGCTGATGGACACCACCTTGCGCGATGGCGAACAAACCCAAGGTGTTTCGTTCACGCCGGTAGAAAAAGTCAGCATTGCCAAAGCCCTGTTGCAGTCGCTACGGGTGGACAGGATCGAGGTCGCCTCCGCCCGCGTTTCCCAAGGCGAAAAAGAAGCGGTCACCAGCATTAATAAATGGGCGAAGCAGGAAGGTTTTGCCGGACGCGTTGAAGTTTTGGGTTTTGTTGACCACACCCGCAGTGTTGATTGGATAATCGAAACAGGCGGCGAGGTCATCAACCTGCTGATCAAAGGCAGTGAAAAGCATTGCCGGGTACAGCTTGGCAAAACCCTGACGCAGCATACCGAAGACATTCTGCAAACCGTCAACTACGCGCTGGAAAAAGACCTGAAAGTTAACGTCTACCTGGAAGACTGGTCGAACGGTTATCACGACGATCCGGGCTATGTCTACGGCTTGATGGGCAACTTGCAACACTCCGGTATCAGCCATTTCATGCTGCCCGACACCCTCGGCGTGTTGTCGCCTGACGAAGTATATTCAAGCCTCGGCGATATGTGCAGGCGCTACCCAACACTGCAATTTGATTTTCATCCGCATAACGATTACGGCCTAGCCACCGCCAACGTGATGGCTGCGGTTCGCGCCGGCATCAATTCCGTACACTGCACTATAAACTGCCTCGGCGAGCGCGCCGGCAATGCTTCGCTGGCCGAAGTGACCGTGGTATTGCGCGATAAAATGCACATGCAGCTGTCTGTCGATGAAAGCCATATTGTGCGCATCAGCGCGATGGTTGAAAATTTTTCCGGCAAACGCGTCGCCGCCAATGCGCCGATAGTCGGCGCCGATGTATTTACCCAGACCGCAGGCATCCATGCCGACGGCGATCAAAAAGGCGGCCTGTATAAAACCAAATTAGGCCCGGAACGTTTCTCCCGCACCCGAAGTTACGCCTTGGGCAAGATGAGCGGCAAGGCGTCGCTGAAAAAGAACCTGGAATTGCTGGAACTGGATCTGTCGGAAGAGAACCAGAAAAAAGTGCTGGCCCGGATCGTCAGCCTCGGCGATTCAAAACAAACCATCACCACCGACGACCTGCCCTTTATCATCGCCGACGTGCTGGAGAGCAAGAATTATCAGCACATCAAGCTGCTCAATTGCTCGATCACCAGCGGCCTGAATTTAGAATCGACGGCCAGCCTGCGGATCAGGGTAAACGGCACGATGCACATCGCCTCAGGCTCCGGCAACGGCGGCTTTGACGCCTTTGTCGACGCCATTAACAAGGTCATGAAACTGCATCTCTACACCCTGCCCGCATTAGCCGATTACGAAGTGCGGATACCCAAAGGCGGCCACACCAACGCCTTAACCGAGTGCGTAATCACCTGGAATTGCAACGGCGAACTGCGTAAAACCCGCGCCGTACATTCCAACCAGGTTTTTGCCGGGGTGTTGGCAGCACTTAAAATTATCAACATGCAATTGCACGAGCTAGGTTCAAGTCAGGCTTGAAAAGTACCGCTCTAAGATCTTGTAATGGTCAACCCTAACAGGGCGGGGTTGACCATCATCTTTAGGAATCAGCACTTGCCTGAGCTGTTGCAGGAGCTCACTCTGTACCACAAGATATAAAAGTTTTGTCCCAGTCGGTTCTGGTACGCTTCGATGCTTTCCTTGTTACACCAGGTGCGCCATTATTTACGCTACGCGCTACCGCTCTTCCAGGATCATGCGTTTGACTATCTCAAAAGATGTAGCTGCAGGCCGGGAGCATCCCGTTACAGCATTGTAACCCGCCCGCCTGACGCATAAGGCCACGCCTTCGCTTCAGCACCATTACAGCGCCTTCCTCACTACTATGCGACTTCGCCTCTGCGCTTTGCATTGGTACTTAAGCTCTTACGGCGTTTCCACTTGAGTCGGCCCCATCGTATCGAAGAACGGACTCCCGTGTTCCGTACCAGCGCCTGAACATTCGTCACGCCCCTTTATGCCGGATGCCGCCAGACCGGAACTCAGGCTTTTTTGTCTGGCTTGTCCCGAGGTATTGTCGAGACCCCGGCTTTGATATCTATTCCAGCTGATGTTTAATTGTTGGCTAAATTGCTGTTGACAGAAGGTGTAGTAAAAAGCATAATATGGGACTCAGTACGGCGCCTGTAGCTCAGCTGGATAGAGTACTCGGCTACGAACCGAGCGGTCGGGAGTTCGAATCTCTCCAGGCGCACCACACTGAACAAAAGATAATTCCCCTGTAGCTCAGTCGGTAGAGCGGATGACTGTTAATCATTAGGTCGGCGGTTCGAGCCCGTCCGGGGGAGCCAAATAAATCAAGGTCTTACGTGCAAATGTAAGGC
>JAYTLW010000093.1:0-7345 GCA_043729025.1 Methylobacter sp. | reverse complement strand
ATGATATAAAAATTGAAAAACTGATATTAACCGGTTCCAGCACCCTAGCGCCGCTTGCCTCCGAAATCGGCAAACGCTTTGAGTCGCTGCACAGCAATGTGCGAGTGGATGTACAGACCGGCGGTTCCTCTCGCGGGATCAGCGACGCCCGAGCCGGACTTGCCGATATAGGCATGGCTTCCAGGGCACTCAAGGACGACGAAAAAGATTTACAAAGTTTTACCATTGCCCTGGATGGAATCAGCGTCATTTTAAATAAGGCTAATCCGGTTGTAGCGCTAAATAAACAGCAAGTCATCGACATCTATACCGGCAAAATTCTCAACTGGAAAGATATCGGCGGCAACGATGCTCCTATTACCGTGGTCAACAAAGCGGAAGGCCGCTCGACGCTGGAACTGTTTTTGCCTTATTTCGGTTTGAAAAATACCGATGTCAAACCGCAAGTCATCATTGGTGATAATCAACAAGGCATTAAAACCGTGGTGGGCAACCCGGATGCGATCGGCTACGTTTCTGTGGGGACAGCCGAATATGAGGCCAGCCAGGGCGCGGCAATTAAATTGCTGCCGCTCGAAGGCATAGCGGCTTCGATAGAGAATGTGCGCAACCGCAGTTTTCCCTTATCCAGACCCTTGAATCTGGTGACCCGCACCGAGCCCGTCGGACTCGCCAAAGACTTCATCGAGTTTGCTCGTTCACAACAAGTTAATGATCTGATTGAGGCGCAATATTTTGTCCCTGTCCCGCACTGACAGGCAACTTGCCTTGCTGCTGAGGGGCTGTGCGCTGCTTGCCGCAGGGATAACGCTATTGATTCTATTGTTTCTGGTCAAGGAATCCTGGCCGGTGTTGCGGCATATGGCATTGATGCGTTTTATCACCGATGCGTCCTGGCATCCGATGGACGGTTTGTATAAGCTAACGCCGATGCTGTCGGCTACCTTCAATTCAACACTGGGCGCCATTTTGCTGGCTGCGCCTTTGGGCATCGCTTCAGCCTTGTTCAGCCGATATTATGCACCGCCATTTGTTGCCGGTTGTTATCGTCGACTGATCGAATTACTGGCAGGCATTCCCTCAGTCGTTTACGGTTTTTGGGGCTTAACCACGTTAGCGCCGCTAATCGGCCGTGTGCATCCGCCCGGCGTCAGTTTGTTGGCGGGCATATTGGTATTGACGCTGATGATTTTACCGACCGTAGCGTTAACCGCCGATGCCGCATTGGCTGCTGTGCCGGTTGCTTATCTGCGCGGCGCGGCTGCATTAGGTCTATCTCGTTGGGGTTTGATCAGCGGTGTGATCTTGCCCGCCGCTCGTTCGGGCATAACCGCAGGCACACTGCTGGCGGCAGGCAGGGCCATCGGCGAAACCATGGCGGTATTAATGGTGGCCGGCAACGTGGTGCAGCAGCCGCTAGGTCTGTTTGATTCGGTGCGCACACTCACTGCGAATATTGCGCTGGAAATGGCTTACGCAACGGGTGACCATCGCGCGGCTTTGTTTGTATCTGGCTTGGCCTTGATGTCCATGGTATTGCTTTTAGTCGGTACGGCTGAATTATTTTCCAGAGAGCGCCGCCATGACTAAAAATACGCTGGCAACGGGGTTAATCTGGCTAACAGCAACCCTGGTGAGCGGGGTTTTTGTCTGGCTGCTGGTCGACATCCTTATTCACGGATTGTCCCAATTATCCTGGTCATTTCTTGTCGAAGCGCCTAAAAATGCCGGTCGTTCCGGCGGTATCGGCCCGATTATCGTATCGACGGTGTTAATTTTAGGGGTTGCCATGGTAACGGCGGTGCCGCTTAGCCTGGCTACAGCTGTGCTATTAAGTGAGTTCACCCGACATGACAGTGTGTTTGGTCGTTTGGTGCGGCGTAGTCTGGATGTACTGGCGGGTGTTCCATCCATTGTATTCGGGCTGTTCGGTAATGCGTTTTTTTGTATTTATTTAGGATTAGGCTTTTCCATTTTGTCAGGCGGCCTGACTTTAGCCTGTATGGTCTTGCCACTCTTGATCCGTACCGCAGAGGAAGGCTTGCAGGCAACCCCCAATGATTATCGGTTGGCAGCCGCTGGTCTGGGGATGTCACGTAGCGCGACACTGGTTCATCTGCTGTTGCCAAACGCTGCCCCAGCTTTGATTGCCGGTTTAATGTTAAGCTTAGGGCGAGCTATTGCCGAAACGGCCGCGCTGATTTTTACCAGCGGTTATGTCGATCGTATGCCGGACTCGCTATTTGATTCCGGCAGGGCATTATCGGTACATATTTATGACCTGTCCATGAATGTGGCGGGCGGCGACGCCAATGCCTATTCCTCCGCGCTGGTGTTGATTCTACTTTTATTGATCATCAACAGTATTGCCATGGGCTTAGCTAAACAGTGGCTGCACAGGAGTGTTATTGCCTTATGAGTATGTTTATACTTCCTAAATCCGAACCGGTCGATAAATGCCAAAAGGATGAAGCTTATACCTTGGGGCCTTTGCAGATTGGCCCTCCGTGCTGCGATCCTGAGCCGCTGATCCAGGTTGACAACCTGTCTTTGCATTACGGAAAAAAACCGGCGCTGGAGGGCGTATCGCTGAATATTTATAAAGGTTGCATCACCGCGCTGATCGGGCCTTCAGGATGCGGTAAAACCAGTTTCCTGTCGGTGCTCAATCGGATGACCGATATGATTCCGGGTTGCCGCGTGTCGGGCAATGTGCATTTTGAGCATAGGGATTTACTTAATCCCGCCCAAAATGTACAAGGATTACGCCGCGAGATCGGCATGATTTTTCAAAAACCGACGCCGTTTCCGCTGTCAATCCGGCGTAATATTGAACTGCCGTTGCGGGAACACGGTATCAGCAACCAAGCCGATTTGAATCAGATTATGCAACAGGTTCTGCTGGATGTAGGTTTGTGGGAAGAAGTAAAAGACCGACTGGAATCTTCAGCGCTGGCCTTGTCCGGCGGACAGCAACAACGCCTGTGTATCGCCAGAGCATTGGCATTGAAACCGAAAGTGTTATTGATGGATGAGCCGTGCAGTGCCTTAGACCCGATTTCTTCGGGTGTGGTGGAGGATTTGATTCAACGTTTACGCGGAAAATACACGGTCGTGATCGTGACTCATAATCTTGCCCAAGCCCGACGCATCGCCAATTACGCAGGTTTTTTCTGGATCAAAGACCAGCGAGCCGGATGCTTGATCGAGTTTGGCCGATGTAAGCAGATTTTTGAAGCCCCGGAGCATGAATTAACAGCCGCTTATGTCAATGGCAGTCGGGGTTGAGAGCTTCGCTTTAACCAATCACATAAACCTAAAAAAATCAGTTGGAACGCGTGGAAGCATGAGCGGCTTCCATACTCTAACCCATTTGGTGAGCATTCAAAAATCCCGTTCACCCTTCGACCAAGCTCAGGGCGAACGGGATTTTGAATGCTCAACTGCGTTTTTTAGGATAAAGGAATCGATCAGCCTGTTTTATTGCGGAAAAAAATCCGCTACCCGTGCGACCGGACGTAGCCGATTTTTGTCTTATTCCGGCTCCGGCCTCAATAGACCAGCTATGTAGATAAACTGAATAAAAAATAAAATCAATGTGGATAGAGGAAACAACGCCAATCCTGCCTTTCCTCTACCCTATGAAAGCGATTTTAATCGGAATGATGATGCTCGTCAGAATAATGCTACTTGCTGCCATCATTAAAATATTTGACTGATTTATCCCAAGCTTGTTGACCAATAAGACGTCCGATTTTTCGGCTTATCAAGTCGCCATCGATAAAATGAATGCCGCCGTAACGTCTGGAAATTCCCGCCTCGTCAGCCGCATCGCTAAAGGTGGCCCAATATAAAATTGTGTTGTCGGCAGGAACTAGGCCGGGTTCAACTCTCGATGAGCCAGCCGGTATGGTGACGCTAAAACCAAAATTATCACTCTTGGTAAACAATTTAAGCGTTTCCGCTCCGGCCGCACTGAAAATACTATGACCTGAATAATATTCTGGAAACGGCGGTGTCACTACTGAGGCTGCTTGATAGGGTCTCCAATCAGCACCGTCAATAGAACCTTGCCATGATTCGACTGTCTTTCCAGCATAGAGAAAATGGATTGCAGTCACCGGTCTGACATAATCGTAAAATCGTTTTGCTTCCCAGGAAGCGATACTCGCATCAAAGATTGCATTGGAAACGGCAAAAAACATCTTAACGTCTTGATCTAAAGTATGATGATCCCGTTCAGAAACAAAAGCGGCAAACAGCGCCCAATGGCCTGGAGGAAGCTCGGAATTTGGACCATCTGCCCAATATTCGGCAATCACTTTCTTCTCATCGGTCAAATGCGAGCTGTATTCCAAAACCTGTTGTGCTTGAGTTTCATAGCGCTCGGGCTCAGTAGTGTAATCTGCAGGCGGCGGTGTCATTTTGCGAAACTGCGCAGCCGACTTTAAGGCATAAGGAATAACTTTACCCCAATGAGGCGTGATAAAGCTCTGCGTGTTGCTGCCTATTTGAAGCGGTTGCCAATGATTGGGATCGACTATCGAACTTGGCGAATTGACCGGCGTATAGCCCGTATAATCGGTATAAGCGCCTGCATGTAAATCGCCTAGTTGGTTGGAACCATCATGGTGACGAAAATTTAATACTGCTTTCGCCGCAACATTACCAATACCGGAAGGTGTGGTTATGTCGGTAGTGTTGACGTTTGGCACATAGCCGAGCATTCCCATTAAAGTATTGAAACTGGCAGTTTGAGATGGAAATAAATCTGCCAAGCATTGGTATGCCGCAAAGCTAACTGCTTTTTCCTTATTGGCATTGGTTTGTTCGCCAATGGGACGACGGAGGGTTGGGCCCAAGCGTGTGCCTTTCGCTTTAGCATCGTAAGCGGCCCAAGCATCGAACATGCAGGTATCCACAATTGCCAGCGCTCTGGCAACAATCGGCGGGCCTGGATGGGTATGGCGAATCGCATCTAAAGTAGCGTCATTCCATTGTGTTACTACCGTACCCGTTGCGGCCAATCCGGATTGACTAAAAGACAGCAAAGCTGTAATTGAAGCCGCGAGCAGCGGCCGATTAATTAAATCATTTCTCATAGAATACCTAATTATTATTCGTTAAAAACTTGGAACAGGATCTTTGTCAAAATCGATAAAGACCCGTTCCCATTAACGGGTGTTACCCCTCAAATATCCCTTTAATTTCATGGCTAACAGCTGAAGCCAACCGCTTTTATTAAGCACATTACAGACCGCATTTATTTTTAATTAATTTATCAAAAACTTATAAAACTTATCCGGGCATGACAGGCTCATGAATGAAGTTTTATGACACGCGTGTGTAAAAAAAACTGACAGGGAATGACAATAAGCGATTGGGCCGGTTAATTTTTTTGAACTTAGGTAGTCTCACGTAGACTGTTGTTATATAAATATTTACCAATCGCTCCAAAAAGCTTAAATCCACTTGATCAGGGAGGAATGCCTAAAAATAACTGTAAAAAATCCCGACACCCGATATAGTCTTCCGGCTAAATTTCTACGCGCATAACAGCAGTTATTGGGGGCTTCATTTAGTCGATGAATGTTTTTTATCAATGACATTTTTGTTTACTGAATATATTCTGTAAGGTCTCTTATCTTTTTTACGACTTACAACCAACAAATCGATCATGCGGAACGCGCTTTATTCGGCGCCGTCTGTTTTCTAATCTGCCCACCAAAATCCTAATGGTGTGGCGGCTTTATTATGGCTTTGCAGCCAGCATTTAATTTGAAACACAAGAGGCAACTTATGACTACCAGTATCGAAATCAGCGAATCTGTCCGCCATTATTATGGTCAGGTTTTGCAATCCAGCAATGACCTGAAAACCAGCGCCTGTTGCAGCATAGACGCAATGCCCGGGTACTTAAAAACCTTGCTGTCCAGCTTGCACCCGGAAGTGCTGGAGCGCTTTTATGGTTGCGGCTCCCCGCTGCCTCCGGCTTTATACGGCAAGACCGTTCTGGATCTGGGCTGCGGTTCGGGCCGCGACTGCTATTTGTTATCAAAACTGGTTGGCCCAGAAGGCCGGGTGATTGGCGTCGACATGACGCCGGAACAACTCGAAGTTGCCGTGCGTCATCGCGACTGGCATGCCGAGCGTTTCGGTTATGCCAATGTCAAGTTTTTGCACGGACATATCGAAAATCTCGCCGCTATCGGTATCGAAGATAACAGTATCGATGTAGTGATCTCCAATTGCGTGATCAACCTGTCGCCGGACAAACCTCAGGTGCTGGCGGAAATATTCCGGGTATTAAAACCCGGAGGCGAACTGTATTTTTCCGACGTCTTCGCCGATCGCCGCATTCCTGTAGCCTTACGCCACGATCCGGTGTTACTGGGCGAATGCCTGGGCGGCGCCTTGTATTGGGAAGACTTCCGTCGGATTTTGCATGAGCTGGGCTGCCCTGATGTGCGCGTCGTCAAACAAAATCCCATCAGTCTCGACGATCCTGATGTTGCCGCCAAAATCGGCATGGTCAAATTTAGCTCGGTCACCGTCAGCGCTTTTAAGCTACCGCTGGAAGACCGCTGCGAGGATTACGGGCAAGTGGCCTGTTATCTCGGCACCATCCCCGAGCATCTGCATACTTTCGATCTGGACGACCATCATCACTTCGAAACCGGCCGACCACTTCGGGTATGCGGCAATACCGCCGACATGCTGGCCGCCAGCCGCTATGCCGAGCATTTTCAGGTGATGGGTGAAAAATCCCGCCACTTCGGATTGTTCGACTGTACGTCGGGGCCGCAAACTGCATCAGCGACTACCGACGGTTTGTGCTGCTGAGTGATGACAGACGCACTATTGACCGAGCAAAGCCTCGCTGTGCAACGGCCGGTGTTATTTCGCTACGCGCTGCTGCAACTGCGTGACCGCGAACTGGCCGATGATGTTGTGCAGGAGACGCTGCTGGCGGCCTTACAATCGGTAGCGGATTTCAAAGGCAAAGCGAGGTTGCGAACCTGGCTGATCGGTATTCTCAAACACAAAATCGCCGATCACTGGCGGCGTAGCGCCCGCGAAACCGCTATCCCGGAGTTTTTCCAAACCGGAGAAGATGACGACGAAACAGGGCAAGACGAGTTTTTCATGAGCAGCGGTCACTGGAACGGCGGCCCCAAAGCCTGGGCCGATCCTGAAACGGCGCTGAAACAGGAAGAATTCTGGACGATCTTCGAAATTTGTCACACTAATTTACCGCCGAAAATGGCCAAGGTCTTTATGCTGCGCGAACTGGTCGGGCTGGACGCCGACGAAATTTGCCTGGAAGTCGGACTTAGCGAAACTA
>JAYTLW010000092.1:0-23219 GCA_043729025.1 Methylobacter sp. | reverse complement strand
AACTACATCCAGGCGATGAATCAGGCGATTGCCGCTTTAAAAACCTTGCCGCTTTCCACGCGCTTGATTCGGCAAACCCATGCCATCTTAATGTCCGGTGTGCGGGGTGAGCATAAAACGCCCGGTGATTTTCGGGTCAGCCAAAACTGGATTGGCGGTAGCGGGTTACAGGATGCGGTTTTTATTCCGCCCCATCATGACGAAGTGCCTGACCTCATGAGCGATCTGGAAAAATTTTTGCATAACGATGCCATTGAAGTGCCGCATCTTATTCGTATTGCCATTGCTCATTATCAATTTGAAACAACGCATCCTTTTTTGGATGGTAACGGCCGCATCGGTCGGTTGATGATTACGCTGTATTTAATTGAGCATGGCATGTTAAGCAAACCTTCGCTGTATTTGTCCGACTTTATCGAAAAACATAAAGGCGCTTATTATGATGCCCTGACCACCGTAAGAGCATCGAATGACTTGCTGCATTGGGTGCGTTTTTTTCTGAATGCCGTTGCTGAAACGGCAAAGAAAGGCAGTGAAACATTTCAGGCCATTCTGGCATTACGTCAGCAAGTCGAAGGAAAAATTGTCACTTTAGGTAGACGGGCCGAAAACGGCCGTCGTTTATTGATGGTTTTGTATAAAAAACCTGTGATAAATGTAGCGCAGGCTGCTGAGATACTGGATGTCACCCCGCGAGCTGCCAATGCATTAATTAATGATTTGATTGCACTGGGTATATTAAAAGAGATGACCGGGTATAAACGGAACCGGATTTTTATGTTTCAGGATTATCTGGAACTTTTTTGATGGAAAGTATAATAAGATATTTTATATTATACTTTTTTAGTTAAAAGTATAATATGGTTTATTGTATTTTACTTTGTATGAGAATCGCGTGATGACACTATTTACACAATGCGACATTTTAAAAGCAACGCTCGAAAGCCGCAGGCCGTTGCCCGAACATACGCTAAAAACCTTGCACCAACAATGGGTACTGGAATGGACCTATAACTCCAACGCGATTGAAGGCAATACCTTGACGCTGAAGGAAACCAAAGTAGTGCTGGAGGGCATTACCATTGGCGGCAAGTCAATGCTTGAGCATTTCGAGGTTATTAACCATAAAGAAGCCATTGACTATGTGGAAGCCGTCATTGCAGGTGGAGAAGCTTTTTCCGAACATTTGATCAAATCCATTCATCAGCTGGTGCTGAAAAATATCGACGCCAAAAATGCGGGCATTTATCGCTGTGAAAATGTGCTGATTGCCGGTGCAGAACACAGGCCGCCCGATTATTTGCAAGTGCCGGGACAAATGACAGTGTTGGTGCAAGCGTACCACGATTTTTTAGGGCATCCCATCGAACGTGCAGCCAGACTGCATGTGGATTTTGTCAAGATTCACCCGTTTGTCGATGGTAATGGCCGCACCGCCCGTTTATTGATGAATTTTGATTTGATGAAAGCGGGGTTTTTGCCGGTGGTGTTTAAAGCCACCGACCGTTTGGCCTATTACGAGGCTCTGGATAAGGCGCACACCCAGAACGATTACGACGATTTTCTGCATTTGTCGGTTAATGCCGAGACACAGGCCTTAGAAAAACCTATGTCATTACTGGATTAACCATGGCCGCACACGATTATCTGGAAGACTTGTCTTCGCTATTCCCCGCCGTTACCTTACTTGAAAAGCTGGGTTTTACCTACTTGACCCCATCGGAACAGTTGGCCTTGCGTAGTGGTAGAACCTCCAAATGCGTGCTGGAAAGCGTGCTCTCCAGCCAACTGCAAAAATTTAATCGCATCACCTTCAAGGGTCAGGAATATCCGTTCAGCGACGGCAATATCCAGAAAGCGGTGCAGGCGCTGGCCGGCATTCCGTTCGACAGTCTGATGAACACCAGCGAACAGGTTTACGACCTGCTAACCCTGGGTAAAAGTCTGGAACAAACCATCGACGGCATTACCAAAAGCTTTTCCCTGCACTACATCGACTGGCAGCACCCGGAAAATAACGTGTACCACGTCTGTGATGAATTTGTGCTGGAACGCCGCAACAGCAAACAAACCCGCAGACCCGATATTGTGCTGTTCGTGAACGGTATTCCGTTGGTGGTGATCGAATGTAAACGCCCCGATTTGAGGGATGCGGCGGAAGAGGGCATCAGTCAGCATCTGCGCAACCAACGCAGTGATGAAATCCCGGAACTGTTTACCTACAGTCAACTGTTGTTATCCGTTTGCCAGAATAAAGCCCTGTACGGTACCACCGGAACGCCCAGTAAATTCTGGGCGGGGTGGAAGGAAGAGAATAAAGATTCCCAAGAAGAAATCCTGCATGGGCTGGTCAACGCCACGGCGAGCGACGACTTCAAAGCGCGGTTATTCTCGGAACGAACTGATCAACAGCGTAACTTTATGGAATGCCTCTGGCAATCAGGCGAGCGTTTTCCTTCGCCACAGGATAAAGCCCTACACAGCCTGCTGAGACCGGAACGCTTATTAGAATTAATTTATCAATTCATCGTCTTCGATAACAAGGAAAAGAAAATCGGCCGCTATCAGCAATATTTTGCGGTCAAGGCGACTTTGGATCGGGTGACACATAGCCGTGGCGATAGCCAGCGGCGCGGCGGCGTTATTTGGCATACCACCGGATCCGGCAAATCGTTGACCATGGTGATGTTGGCCAAAGCGTTGGTGTTGGAACCGGCCATCCTTAATCCAAAAATTGTGTTGGTCACGGATCGCGTGGATTTGGATGACCAGATTTATAAAACTTTCCGTGCCTGCGGCAAGCCGGTGGTGCAGGCAAAAACCGGCGAACATCTGCTGGAGCTGATTGTTCATAACAAGGCCAGCATCATTACCACGATCATCGATAAATTTGAATCGGCCAGCCGTAAGCGCAAAATCAGCGACCAGAGCAGTAATATCTTCGTGCTGGTCGACGAATCGCACCGCTCGCAATACGGCGTGTCTCACGCCAAAATGCAGAACGTTTTCCCCAATGCCTGCTATATCGGCTTTACCGGTACGCCGTTACTCAACAAGGAAAAGACCACGGCCAAGAAGTTCGGCGGCTTTATTCACAAATATACCATGAACCAGGCCGTGGCCGATGGGGCGGTAACGCCTTTGCTCTACGAAGGTCGTATGAGCGAGCTGCACGGCGACCGGGCGCAAATCGACAAATGGTTCGAACGCATTACCAAAGACCTGACGCCGCAACAAAAAGCCGATCTTAAGAATAAATTCCGCCGCGAAGAAGAACTGAGCAAGTCCGAACAGCGCATCGCCGAGATTGCCTACGATATCGGCCAGCATTTCAAAACCAACTTCAAAGACACCGGCAAAAAAGGCCAGCTGGCTGTTTCCAGCAAGGCCATGGCGCTGCGCTATAAAAGCTATTTCGACGAATTCGGGGATGTGTCCACGGAAGTGATCATTTCTGCTCCAGACACCCGCGAAGGCAATACCAGCATCGACGAAGATAAGTTGGAAGAAGTACAGGTTTTCTGGAAGGCTATGATGACCAAGTACGGTAACGAGAAAAAATATCAAGACAGCATTATCGGCGCATTCAAACATTCCGACGAGCCGGAGATCTTGATTGTCGTGGACAAGTTGTTGACCGGCTTCGATGCGCCCAGGAACACCGTGCTGTACCTCGACAAACGCCTCAAGGAACATAACATCCTGCAAGCCATCGCCCGCGTGAACCGACTGTTTGAAGACAAGGATTACGGCTTGATTATTGATTACCGGGGCATCTTCGGCGAACTGAACGACGCCATTGATACTTATGCGGCGTTGGAAAATGAAGGCTTTGACCGGGAAGACGTGGAAGGCACGCTGACCGATGTCAGCGAAGAAATTCGATTGTTGCCACAGCGCCATACCAATGTCTGGGAAGTATTCAAGGAAGTCGGTAATCAACAAGACCTGGAAGCCATGCAGCGGCATCTGGAACCGGAAGACCGGCGGCAACGCTTTTATGAAACATTAACCTTGTTCACCAAAACCCTGCAACTGGCCTTAGCAAATGCGCGGTTTCAGGATGAAACGCCGGAAGCAAAGGCTAACCGTTATAAAAACGATTTGAAATATTTCCTCAACCTGCGCACGGCTGTCAAGCAACGTTACGGTGAAGCGGTGGATTACTCGTCTTACGAGAAACAAATCCGCAATATGGTCAATAAATATATCGGAGCCGATGCGGTGACCCAGCTCATTGCGCCGGTGAATGTATTTGCCATCGATGAATTTGAGAAGGAAATAGAAGCCATTGACGGTGACGCAGGCAAGGCTGACGCTATCGCCTCGCGGATGAAAAAGACCATCACCGAAAAAATGGAAGAAGATCCGGCGCTCTACAAGCGGCTTTCCCAAATGATCGACGAGGCCATTGCCGAGCACCGGGCGAAACGCCTGTCTGATATGGACTATTTAAAAAAAATACGCGAGACGCTGGATGAATTGCGCGGCAAAAGTAGCTCAGAACTCCCCGATAAACTCAAAGGCCGTGAAGAAGCCCAGGCATATTATGGCGTTTTGCGCGAGCCGATGGCCAGTTATGACGTGCCCAAACTTTCGCCGGACATGTGCGTGGCAGATATTGCCTTGCGTATCGAAGACATCATCAAGAGCCACAAAATCCGTGACTGGACTCGCAGCCAGGATGTAAAAAATCACATCATCAACGACATCGAAGACTATTTCTACAGCTTAAAAGGCCGGTATGAACTGGACATCGAGTTCGGGGTGATCGAAACCATGATCAATCAAGTGCTGGCTATCGCCGAACGCAGGGATTCTTAGTTGATGCAGATGAACGCATTACTTCCGCCAGTGCATTCGGTTTTATTCGGTGAGACGGAAATCAGTTTTTCATTGAACTACGCAGACCGTAAAACGCTGGCCATTCATGTCTATCCGGATGGCAAGGTCAGCGTCGATGCCCCATTGTCGACAGATATTGAAAAGGTTTACGGTAAGGTCAAAAAAAGGGCTATCTGGATTCTCAAACAACAACGAAAATTTGAAAGCTATCCGGCCCCGCTTCCAGAACGACGTTATGTTTCTGGCGAAACGCATCGCTACTTAGGGCGGCAATATCGGCTCAAAGTCATTGAAAGTCTGGGGGAAGCCGTCAAGATGTCACGCGGCATGTTGCTGGTTGAAACCCATAACTCCGAAGATCGTTTGCGTGTGCAACAACTTTTGCAAGCCTGGTACCGGTCGAAAGCCTTAATAGTGTTTACCGAACGTTATGCGCAATGCCTTAAAAGTGTCGAGCGGTTGGGGATTCAACACGATAAATATTTCCAGCTTCGGTTTATGTCAAAACGTTGGGGAAGCTGTACAGGGAAGGGCACGATTACCCTGAATCCAGAATTAATTGCCGCCCCCAAAGATTGTATTGATTACGTCATTATCCACGAGCTATGTCATTTGAAAGAGCATAACCATAGTCAGGCGTTTTATCGCCTGTTAACGGTGGCAATGAAGGATTGGGAGTTGCGCCGCAAGCAGTTGAATGAAATAGTTGAGGTAAGGTTTGTGTAACGCATGATGTTTTATGTTGTTAAATAGTTTACCAATGATACTGTCTTGTATCATTGCAACGGCATTATCAACCGGTGTCGAACCCTCTGTATCGGTTATCGACTTCCAACATTGCAATTTTGACCGCCGGTAAAAAATCGTAATTATCTGCATGAGTGCAAATTGGTCAGGTCATAGTTATTTTGTAAGTCAATCTCGCTTTATTGTTCCGATAATTTCACCAAAATATTAACGCGTCTATTTTTCTCTCTGCCTTCCGCTGTGGAATTGTCGGCGATGGGCATGGTATCCGCGTATGTTATGGCTCGCAAATGGCTGCTGTCTAATTGCTGTGACACCAGAAAGTGTAAAACGCTGGCGGCTCTGGAAGAACCCAGTTCCCAGTTAGAAGGAAACTGGGCGGTTTTAATAGGGATATTGTCGGTATGGCCTTCGATAAGAATCAGGCCAACAGCCGGTTTTAATAAAGGAATAAGTCGTTTTAGCAAGGTTTCTCCCGCAGCCGTTAAATCCGCCTCTGACGATTTAAACAGGACTTTGTCCTGGATCTCAAGCTGTGCATAGCCTTGGGTGACTTTTATGTTGACGGCCTTATTGAGACCAAACTCATCAATTTTTTTTGTTAACTGCTGCTCTAAGGTGTTTTCACCCACTGAGTTGGCGGTTGTCAATTCGGGAATGAAATTTTCAGCCGCACTGTTAAATTCCGGCATAAGCGAGGGGGGTATGCTGTTGGTTACTTCGGACTTAATTATGACTTCAGGGCTATCGGGTTTGCTCTCAGTGGATGCTGGTTGCTGCATGGGTTTGTTCTCAGCAACTGAAGCATGGCCGGGCAAGTTGCTGGCTTTTGGCAGCGCTGGTTGCTGTATGGGTTTATTTTCAGCAACTGAAGCATGGCCGGGCAAGTTGCTGGCTTTTGGCAGCGCTGGTTGCTGTATGGGTTTGTTTTCAGCAACTGAAGCATAGTCGGGCAAGTTGCTGGTTTTTGGAAGGGCTGATTGCTGCATGGGTTTGTTTTCAACAACGGGGGTAGGGGGGCAATTTATCACAGCAGGCGTCCTAGTAGGCGGGCAGGCAGGCGTTTTTTTGGGTGCGGCGGCTTGCTGCTCGGTGTTGATGTCGCTTAGGGTAATTAAAGTGATGACCAACATGACGATCAGCACAAATACATCCAAATAGGTTAATAGCCAATTTTGTGAATTGCGAGTGCTCGGTTGGGCAAGTAAATCCTCTAATGACAAGGAGGATTGTAATTTTGAAAAGGGATCTTTACTCATAGCGTCAGTTTGTTGAGAGTTGTGGCTGGGTTGCCGAGCTTCTAATCTTTTAGTTCATTGTCGTAATGCATAATAAATGACTTGAGTGTTTCACGTACAAACGACGGGCTGCGACGATCCGCTAACAGCGTAATGCCCTCCATAACCATACTCATGATCATAATGCGCTGCTCAGTGCGCCTTTCCAGTTTTATGGCAATAGGATTAAAGATAAGGTTGGCCATGATCAAACCGTAAAAGGTTGTAATCAGCGCAATACCCATGTTGTAACTGATGCCTGCTATATCTCTAAGTTCGATGATTTGCAGCATGTTGATCATGCCTATTAGGGTGCCGAGCATGCCAAAAGCAGGTGAATAAGCGGCCAGACTGTAAAATATATTGGCTTCGGCTTTTTCTTTAGCTCTGAGCCGGGCAATGCGCCACTTAAGCAGAGACAAAATATCTTCTATCGGCGTATTGTCTACCACCAGCTGAAAGCCGGTTTTTAAGTAGGGGTTGTTGATGCTGTCGATAATATTTTCTATTGCCAGCGTGTTCTTGTTAAACCACATTTGCGCAACTCTGATAATTTCGTCGGCTTCCCTTTGGGGGTTTAGGCTCTCATAAATGAAAATCAGTTTGAGCGATTTTAAGCCGTTTTTTATGTCCCTTAAGGGATAACTTAAAAAAATGGCGGCTATCGTGCCACCTATGACAATCACCAGTCCGGTCAAGTTGATAAAAGACAAGGGATCATTGGCGGCAAACACAATAATGAAAACACAGAGCATGATACTGAGCAACAGACCGAGGGCTGTTGAGTAGTTGATTTTTTTTAGAGATGATTTGTTGAATTTCATTATGTAATAATATTGAAGCATGTTGATGATATGGTTATCCCAAGCTTGGCGCACGGAAAATCTTATATCAATATAGGTGAAATTACGTATGTGTAAATACGGATACACAAGGTATATTAAAAGCCGTTAAAAGTGTGTTTTTGAACCGTTTTACAATTAACCGATGAAGGAATGAAATTTATGATTAGTGTTTTACTTGTTGATGATCATGAGCTTGTTCGAACCGGCATTGAAGCATTATTGAATGATGTTGAAGATATTAGGGTTGTCGGCGTGGCTAAATCGGGTGAAGAAGCTATTGACGCCGTTATCGCCCTGTCGCCAGATGTTGTGATAATGGATGTTAATATGCCTGGAATAGGCGGAATAGAAGCCTGTCGCAGAATTCTGCAACAGGATGCCGGGGTAAAGATTATTGCAGTATCCGTTCATAACGACGGCCCTATCCCCCATCAATTACTCAAACTTGGCGTTTTAAGTTTTATTTCTAAAGGTTCGCCGGTCAGTGAGATGGTTCACGCCGTTCGGAAGGTCATGGACGGTCAGCGTTACCTGTGTTCTGAAGTCGCTAATAATATGGCTTTTCAAGGTTTGCCGGGCAGTCATGAGTCGCCGTTTGCATTACTTTCCCAGAGAGAAGCGGAAGTCGTTAATTTGATTTACCAGGGGAAGACCATTAAAGAAATGTCGGATATGCTGAGCTTGAGCGACAAGACGGTCAATACCTACCGCTATCGGCTTTATGGCAAACTGCATATAAAAAATGATGTTGAATTAATTCGCTTGGCGATTAAATTCGATCATATAGATAGCGCCTTGATTTAGTCTTTCAGGTTTTTGCGCCGCTTTAAAATTAAAACGCAAAAATCTGAAAGACTAATCTCGCAAAATTTAGTTTACGCAAGGGCCAAATTGCAGGGCTCTGGCTTTGTCAAAAGCATATCTGAAATCAATAAACAAAGGCTGCCCGGGTTCCAGCATCGCTTTTAATAATTCATGCTGTAGTTGAAATTTAACATTGCCAATAGCTAAAGCGCCAATACCTACCGCACCTTGTGCATTTAGAGCATGAATCAGCGGTGCGCCGCAATCATCGTTTTTGACGCCCTCTATACCAAAAGGCGGGACTGCGTTAACATCGCCTGCCACTTTCAGCTGCGTCGCCGCTTTTAGCACGCCAGCACTTAATACCTGAATGCCCGCTTTGGCGGTACAAAAAACAATATCTGCGGTGTTTATCAGTCGGGCTTTATCGGCATCAGAACCGGCCAAGTCGCCTTTAAGCGTGCAATTAAAACGGCGATTGTAGGCTTTAGCAACATCCAGAGCCGTATCAATTAATAAGTGGTCAGTCAAAGTTACTTCGGCGCCGGCTAATGAAGCAATAATACCTGTAGCAATGCCAACCGGGCCAGTTCCTCCAAAAATAACCACTGAACAGTCTTTTAGTTCTTTGCGGTGTTTTGCTTGCAGTTCTTTTTCCGCACAAGTGACTAATGCCGCCGCAGTGGTGAAGGCGCCGCTGGGGTCGGCAAATACCGAGATTTCAAATGGCGGAACCATGGCTTGTTTACTTGCGTTTAGCATGTCCATGGCCAAACCTAAGTCGCGGCCGCCAATAAACAGCCCAGTACGCTTAACGCCTGACGGACTGCGGGAGAAGATAGCGTCCTGTGTCAGCCCATAAACGTTATCCAGCTTGACGTTGCTATACGGAACAAGCACGTCAAAACCGGCATCCAGCGCCATGTTAATATCGAACGGACTGTTGTTCGGCATGGGGTCTAGCATATGCAGAATGCTGCGCTTCGCCATTAGAGCTCCTTGTTGTTATGCGATTAATTCTAAAAGTGTCGGCTCAAGAGTTTGCTTTGATATAGTCTCTTGCGGCTTCAAAGGCATGCTCGAAATGCAGGTAAACAGGTTTGTCGCTACTGATCATTTTTTTCAACAACAGCGCCTGAGTCTGATATTTAATATTACCGATTGCCATCGCGCCTAAGCCGACGGCGCCGCTCATAGAACCTTCAATGGGTGCGCCGTTATGGAAGGCGTCAACACCTGCTATACCGGATGGAGGTACGGCATTGACATCGGCAGCTACTTTGAGTTGCGGGGCAGATGCGATAAGTTCTGCACTCAATAACTCAATACCTGCAGCGCCGGTTGCAAAGACAACATCGGCGGTTTTGATGTACTCTATTTTATCTGCGTCTATTCCGGCTTCAATGGCGATTTTACCATCGCCAAATTCATTGTTGCACATATCGACAATGGCTTGAGCTTTATCCAGCTGACGACCGATGAGCTTCACCTGCGCTCCTCCTTGAGCGGCAATTACTGCGACCACCTGGCCCACGGGGCCGGTGCCGCCCAGCACCAGAATGTTCTTTCCTTCCAGAGTGGTGTTGAATTTGGTTTTCAATTCATGTTCAACAGAGGCAACCATGCCCGCTGCTGTGGTAAATGCGCCGCTAGGATCAGCGAACACGGAAACTTCAAAAGGGGGAAACATTGAACGTTTGGCCATTTTTAGCATATCCATCGCCTGTTTGGTATCCCGTCCGCCTATGAATATCCCGGTGCGTCTTAGATTTTTAGGGCTGCGGGAAAAAATGGCATCCTGCACTAGGCCTTGAACTTCGCTGGGTTCGACATTGATATAGGGTAATGCGGAAATCCAGCCGGCATCCAAGGCCATATTGACATCAAAAGGACTGAGATTTTTAGCGGTGGTTAGCATGTGTAAAATGTAGGGCTTTTCCATGACGTCTCCGGTAGGTTTTTAGCCAGTCAGTATAAAAGAAAAAACCGCAGAATAAAAATGTCCTTATCACTGAGTTTTAAATGGGTGATGAATTTGTGTATTATCGGGTCATTTATGGTTTTCAGAATGCAGTGAAAGGTTCGCGTGGCTAAATACTCCAAAAACCAGTAACAGGGTAAAATATACTTGCAGCTGAGCGCGGGCTTATGTTCGTTTTAGTGTCGGTACAGTATTTTTTAAACAGTCGAGCAAAGTTGTTATGGATAGGGACGTAAGTAGTGATAGAAATATTTTTTTATGTATGGCAGTTCTGTAACTGATGGACTTTCAAGTGCTGAAGGACAGTGTTTATTCCTCACCGGCCTTTGTTATTGATGAACTAGTACTGCGCCATTCCTTGGAAACTTTAGCCGAACTGAGAGTCCAGTGCGATTGCAAGATTTTATATGCCATTAAAGCATTGCCATTTTCTGCGGTCATGGACATCGCAAAACCCTTCATTGACGGTTTTTCGGTTAGTTCCTTATTTGAAGCGAGACTGGCCGATGAAATTCTTTCCGGGCAGGGCGGTATTCATTTAACCACGCCCGGTATCAGGCCGGATGAGCAAGATGAGCTGAGTTTGCTGTGCACGCATATCAGCTTCAATTCCCTGGCTCAATATCAACGCTGTTCCGAGGCCGCCCAAGTGCAGACCTCCGTCGGCCTAAGAGTTAACCCTCTTTTGTCGTTTCTGCATGATGATCGATTTGATCCCTGTCGATTGCATTCAAAATTGGGCGTGGCGATCGAGGACTTGAGTCATCTGGATCAAATTCAGGGGCTGCATGTGCATAACGTGTTTTCAGCGAATGATTTCAACCCGTTAATTAAAACTATCGACAAACTTAAGCAGTATTTTGGAGCAGGATTGGCCCAGCTCGAATGGCTGAATATCGGTGGCGGCTACTTGTTTGATCAAATTGAAGATCACCGCCCGTTTGTTGAGCTGGTGAAAAAACTGAAACATGATTTCGGCCTTGAAGTATATATAGAGCCGGGCAAAGCGGTGGTAGGCCGAGCCGGGTATTTAGTGGCGACGGTGCTGGATCATTTTGTCAGTGACGGTGTAACCGTGGTCATACTGGATACTTCGGTGAATCATAATCCCGAAGTGTTTGAATATCAGCGTCAGCCTCTATTGCACGAACATGATCCCGATGGAAGCCATGCGGCTATTTTGGCGGGCTCAACCTGTCTGGCCGGTGATGTATTCGGACGTTATCAATTTAAAAAACCATTGGCTGTAGGGGATAAAGTTATTTTTAAAGATGTCGGCGCTTACAGTCTGATTAAGGCGAACCGGTTCAACGGCTACAATTTTCCGGATATTTACCTGGCTAATTCCCTAAGGGTGAAAAAATTGAAACATTACGATTATCAGGATTATCGCAGGCAATGGTTGGCTGATTAAATCTTCACATTTCTATTTACAAACAGGTTAAAAACATGAAAGCAATAATGATGACAGCCGTCGGTAATCCCGAAGTTCTGGAGCTTCACGATATAGCCGAGCCGGAAATTACTACTGCAACCCAGATCAAAGTCAGGCTTAAAGCAGCAGGCGTCAATCCGGTCGATGCTAAAATCAGGCGTCATGGCTTGTTTTATGATAACGCCTTGCCTGCGGTATTGGGTTGTGACGGCGCAGGTGTGGTTATCGCAACAGGCAGTGCAGTCAGCCGATTTAAACCGGGCGATAAAGTCTGGTTTTGTCATGGCGGACTGGGCCGTGAACAGGGAAATTACGCCGAAGTTACGGTACTTGATCAACGCTGGGCCGACTTGATGCCGGAAACCTGCTCATTTTCTGATGCCGCCGCCTTGCCGTTGGTATTAATTACCGCATGGGGTGCGCTGTTTGATCGTGGCGGATTGCAAGCGGGGCAAACCTTACTTGTTCATGCCGGAGCAGGCGGGGTAGGGCATGTGGCGATACAATTGGCCAAATTAAAAGGCGCACGGGTGATTACCACAGTAAGTTCCGAGCAGAAGGCCGACTTTGTCAAGGCTTTGGGCGCCGATGCAGCGATACTTTATACTCAAAACGGTTTTGTCGATGTGGTTAATAAATTGACCGACGGCAAAGGCGCGGATCTGGTTTTCGATACCGTGGGCGCCGAGGTATTTAAAGAAAGCATTAACGCGACAGCGCATTTCGGTCGCCTCGTGACCTTGCTTGATCCGGGCGAATTAAGTCTGATCGAAGCCCGAATGCGTAATTTATTGATAGGCTTTGAGCTGATGTTGACGCCGATGCTCAGGGATTTGCCTGAGGCAAGAGACAAACACCTTGAAATTCTACAGCAATGCGCGCACTGGGTTGATGAAGGATTGTTAAAGTCTCATGTCAGCGCGCAGTTACCGCTGACTGAGGCTGCGAAGGCGCATGAATTGATAGAATGCGGACACACGACCGGGAAAATAGTGTTGCTTGTGTCAGATGAGCATTGATTTATCGGCTAGTCGCGGCCTAATCCGCAAACCCGTAATGCAGCAGTTGGCTTATGGCGCAAAAAGATCGGTTCGAATCAACCTGCGGCGCTATTTATGTATAATAGCCAACGTTAAAAATTAAAGTGTTGTAAGAGGCCATGGCAGAAAAAAACCAAAAAAACGGATCCGGCAGATACGGCAATAAAAAAACGCCAACAAAATCAAGGTCTCATTGGTTTAGAAATTCAGCATTGATGTCCATGGTCGGGTTGGTGTTTATATTGCTGAGCTATCTGGGTTATCTGGATTACAACGTACGCACCCAATTCGAAGGCAAGCGCTGGGCAATTCCGGCGCGGGTTTACGCCAGCCCGGTAGAACTTTATGCCGGTTATCATCTGACTGCCGGGAAGTTTGAAGACTTATTGCAGGCGCTGCATTACCGGCAGGATGTGCATTTGTCCTCGGAAGGCACCTATTTTAAAAACGGCTCGCAAGTCAGCATCAATACCCGAGAGTTTGCTTTTTGGGATCAAGCCCAACCCAGCAGCGTGATACGGATAAACTTTACGGCATCAGCTATTGCCGACATTGTCGATGTGACGGCTAACAAAGACCTTGCCATTGTGCGCCTGGATCCCGTGCAAATCGGCAGTTTATATCCCACCATAAAAGAGGATCGGATATTAATTAAACTGGAAGAAGCGCCGGATGCGCTGATTAAGGGCTTGCTGGCCTCTGAGGATAGGGATTTTTACCAGCATATCGGCATTTCATTTAAGGGCATTGCCAGGGCAGTATGGATGAATGTGCTGGCCGGTCGTACTGTGCAAGGCGGCAGCACGATTACCCAGCAGTTGGTTAAAAACTTTTATTTAACCTCTGAACGCAGCCTAGTTCGTAAAGTAAAAGAAGCCTTAATGGCGCTGATTTTGGAATATCGCTACAGCAAAGATGAGGTTCTGGAAGCTTATTTAAATGAAATTTATCTGGGCCAGGATGGCGCCAGCGCCGTGCATGGCTTTGGTTTGGCCAGTGAATTCTATTTTGGCAGCACCTTAAAGGATTTGCCTTTAGAGCATATAGCCTCATTGATCGCATTGGTGCGCGGGCCGTCCGAGTACGACCCCAGGCGCTATGCAGAACGCTCCTTGCAACGACGTAATCTGGTGCTGGACGAGATGGAAGCGGAAGGCTATATCACCAAAGAGCAGGCGACCGGGTCTAAAGCCAAGCCCTTAAATGTGATTGCCAATACTCATCGATCGACCAATCGCTATCCCGGTTTTTTGGATCTGGTCAAGCGGCAACTAAGACAGGAATACAAGGAGGAAGATTTAACGTCTCAGGGCTTGAAGATTTTTACCACATTGGATACGCGGGTTCAGGATGCGCTGGAGGAGTCGGTAGCTAAAAAACTGGCGCAGCTGGAAAAGCTGCCTAAAGCCAACGACCTCGAAGCCGCCGCTGTGGTAACCCGTCGGGACAGCGGTGAAATAGCCGCGCTGGTCAGCGGTCGGGATGTATCCGGCGCTGGATTCAATCGCGCCCTGGATGCGGTCAGGCCGATAGGCTCATTAATAAAGCCGGTCGTGTATTTGACCGCGCTGGAATATCCTAACAAATATACTATTACCACGCCGGTTAGCGATACGGCCATTTTGGTAAAAGGGGCGGGAGGCAATGACTGGAGCCCTAAAAACTATGACCACGTAGAGCACGGCACCGTAGGCTTCCATACCGCCTTGGCGCATTCTTACAATCTGGCAACGGTGCGGATAGGCATGGATATCGGGGTAGCTAGAGTCGCTAAAACCTTAAGAAGCATGGGCATCACCCGGCCTGTTGAGTTGTTCCCTTCATTTTTATTGGGCGCCAGTGCATTGACGCCGATGGAAGTCACCCAGATTTATCAAACCCTGGCCGGTGACGGTTTTGCCACGCCGGTAAAAGGCATCAGGGCGGTGGTTGCGGCCGACGGTAAACGCTTGCAAAGCTATCCGTTTACGGTAAGACAAGTGCTCGACCCAGCGGTCACTTATATCGTCAATACCATATTGCAGGAAGTCATGCATGAAGGCACCGGTCGCACGGCGTATGCCTCTTTTCCGGGAGATTATGGTTTGGTCGGCAAAACCGGCACCACCAATGATTCGAAGGACAGCTGGTTTGCCGGTTATACGGGTGATTATTTATCCGTGGTGTGGATAGGCCGGGATGATAACAAACCGGCCGGGTTAACGGGCGCCAGTGGCGCCTTACAAATCTGGATCTCATTAATGAGGCAGATTTCGATCCAGCCGGTGACCTTGATTGCGCCGGATAACATCAGGACGGCCTGGGTCGATCCGGCTAACGGTTTGCTGGCCAATGAAAACTGTTCCGGTGCCAAAGCGTATCCCTTTATTGCCGGTTCGGCGCCGGAGGAAACTTCGCCATGTGTGGATGCGCCTGTTAATCAAATTGAAACTTTTATTAATGATTTATTACCGAATGAATAATGAAATTATGAATAAAATTACCCTGTTCGCCGCTTTGATCGCACTGCTACTTTTTAATACTTCAGTCTATGCAGAAGATAAACCGGTCAGGCAGTTGAAAACATTTTTAAAGAATACAAAATCACTCACGGCTGATTTTAAACAAGTCTTGATTAATGAAGAGGGCGACCCTACGCAAACCAGTTACGGTGTTTTTTACCTGCAAAAGCCGGGTAAGTTCCGCTGGGATTATGTAAAGCCTTTTCAGCAACAGATAGTGTCTACGTCGGGGAAAGTCTGGTTTTATGACAGCGATCTGGAACAGGTCACCGTAAAAAAGCTGGATGAATCGGTGGGTTCGACCCCGGCTTTGCTGCTCAGCGGCGACATATCCCTGGATGAAAATTTTACCATGGAGCAACAAGGCGTCGATGGCGACCTGATGTGGATAAAATTACTGCCTAAAAACCAGGAAAGCAGCTTTAAATATGTGCTGATCGGTTTAGATAACGAGTCGCTGGGCGGCATGGAGTTGAGCGATAATTTCGGTCAGCTCACGCGCATTTACTTTTCCAATGTAGTTTTGAATCCGCCTTTAAAGCAGACTTTATTTGAGTTTAAAGCGCCCAAGGGTGCCGATGTTTTTTCTGATTGAGAATAGGCGCAAGGCGAAGGGCGCAAGGCGAAAGCTGTACGAACTATGCGTAACGGGGTTTGTAGCCCCGTTACTTCACGTTTTGTACATTCCTAAGCCCTTAAAACGTTTCGATCGGGGTTACAAACCCCGACCGGCTTTGGGGCAGGCTAAAGGTACAAGGCACCTTGAACCTTGTACCTTTCACCTGCTTTTATGATCTTTGATGATTTGACCAAGCCCTTGGCCGACAGGATGCGACCGAGGGTGTTGGCCGATTATGTCGGGCAACACCATATCCTGAGACCCGGCAAGCCGCTTTATGAGGCCATTGTCTCTGGGCATTTGCATTCGATGGTTTTCTGGGGGCCGCCGGGAACCGGTAAAACCACCTTGGCGCGGCTTATTGCGCAGCATTCCGATGCCGAGTTTATGCCGATTTCGGCGGTGTTATCCGGCGTCAAGGAAATAAGGGCGGCAGTTAGCGAGGCCAAAAAAATCCAGCTGGAGCAATTAAAGCGCACCATTTTATTCGTCGACGAGGTGCATCGCTTTAACAAGTCACAACAGGATGCTTTCCTGCCGCATGTCGAAGACGGCACGGTTTATTTTGTCGGCGCGACCACCGAAAATCCGTCTTTTGCGCTGAACAACGCCTTATTGTCCAGGGCGCGAGTCTATGTGCTGAATGCGTTGACGAGTGATGATCTGCTGGCGGTGCTCGATAAAGCCTTAAGCGACAAGGAGCGGGGTTTAGGCGATTTGGCTATCGAAATGGCCGATGACATCAAATTATTGTTCGCCCAGGCGGCAGATGGCGATGCCAGAAGACTGCTTAATTTGCTGGAAATCGCCGTAGAGCTTGCCGCCGCCAAGGGCGGGCAGGTGATTAATTCCGAGATTGCCAAGGAAGTGCTGTCGGGCGGCGTGCGGCGTTTTGATAATCAGGGTGAAGAATTTTATAACCAGATTTCGGCGCTGCATAAATCGGTTCGCGGCAGTTCGCCCGACGCCTCGCTATACTGGTTATGCCGGATGATGGATGGCGGTTGCGACTTGTCCTATCTGGCCCGGCGCATCGTCAGGATGGCCTCTGAAGATATAGGCAATGCCGATCCCAGAGCCTTGCAGATCAGCATCAACGCCTGGGAAGCCCAGGAACGCCTAGGCAGTCCGGAAGGCCAGTTGGCATTGGCGCAAGCCGTAGTTTATTTGGCCTGTGCGCCGAAAAGCAATGCGGTTTACATGGCCTATAACACGGCCATGGCGGACGCCAAACAAAGCGGCAGTCTCGGCGTTCCGGTGCATTTAAGAAATGCGCCGACCCAGTTAATGAAGTCGCTGGATTATGGCAAAGCCTACCGTTATGCCCATAACGAACCGGAAGCCTATGCCGCAGGGGAAAACTATTTTCCTGAAGAGCTGACAGGCAGACACTATTATCAGCCGGTAGGCCGAGGCCTGGAGATCAAGATCAGGGAAAAATTAAAGCATTTGCAGGCCTTGGACAAGAATGCGAATTAACGCATGATAATCTGAAAGTTACTGTCATTACTCGAAAGGAAGCATTAAACGCCACGGATTTGTACCCACACGGGGCACTTGTGAATTTTCGGGAATAAAAAAATAAGCCAATTTATAAGCTTTGCCAACGGTACGCCAACGTTATGAAAAAAACCATCATCACTACTCGCACCGAGACCGACTCTTTCGGCACTATACAAGTACCTGCCGACAAGTACTGGGGCGCTCAGACTCAGCGTTCCCTGATGCACTTTAACATCGGCGCCGAACGCCTGCCTCGGCCTTTGATCCGTGCCCTTGGCATCGTCAAATATTGCGCCGCCTTGTCCAATATCGCGTTAAATAACATCGATGAAAAAATAGGCCGGGCCATAGCTGACGCGGCTCAAGATGTAATTGACGGGAACTTGGATGACAACTTTCCTCTGGTTGTCTGGCAGACCGGTTCCGGCACGCAATCCAATATGAACGCCAACGAGGTGATCGCCAATCTGGCCATTGAGCGTCTTGGCGGCGCTCCGGGGTCTATTCATCCGAACGATCACTGCAACCGCAGCCAGTCTTCAAACGATGTGTTTCCGACGGCCATGCATATCGCAACGGTCGAGCAATTGCACCATCTACTGATGCCTGCGCTTAATCATTTGCACACCGCGCTGTCCGATAAATCGCAGGCTTGGCGTGACATCATCAAGATCGGACGCACGCATTTGCAGGATGCAACGCCGCTGACATTGGGGCAGGAGTTTTCAGGTTACACGGCGCAGCTAAAACTGGGCATGGATCGGATTGAGGACAGCCTTAAACGGCTGTATCCTCTGGCGCAAGGCGGTACGGCCGTGGGCACCGGTCTTAACTCAAAGCCGGGTTTTGGCGACCAGTTTGCTAAAGAAGTAGCAACGTTTACCCAGCTACCTTTCGTCTCTGCGCCCAATAAATTCGAGGCCTTGGCCGCGCACGACGCGATGGTGGAAATCTCCGGGATGTTAAATACCCTTGCAGTCAGCCTCAATAAAATAGCCAATGATATACGCCTGTTAAGTTCAGGCCCGCGCTCCGGCATCGGCGAATTGTCTTTGCCTGAAAACGAACCCGGCTCGTCCATCATGCCGGGCAAGGTAAATCCGACCCAATGCGAAGCCCTGACGATGGTTTGCGCCCAAGTCATGGGCAATCACGTTACGGTCACCTTCGCCGGAGCGCAAGGTCAGCTGGAACTCAATGTTTTCAAGCCGGTCATTATTTATAACGTACTCCAGTCGATACGCCTGATCGGCGATGCGGCCATGAGTTTTACCGATCATTGCGTGGTGGGTATCGAGCCGAATACCGACCGTATCGCCGAGCTGATGGAGAATTCGTTGATGCTGGTAACCGCACTGACCCCGCGTATCGGTTACGATAATGCTGCCACCATTGCAAAACGGGCTTTGCAAAATCGCAGCACACTGCGTGAAGAAGCGGTTTCAGGCGGTTTTGTGACGGCTGATGAATTCGATCAATTGATGCGCCCGGAAGGCATGATTTCACCAAAATAAGGCGAAATTATTTCCCCCTATGCTTCAATCTTAGCGATGTAATCTAGCGGCTATTCATAAAGACACTCACTCAAATCGGGCGCTTTAAGCTGTTTGGACATTTTGCTTTCATGGAGCATTTGGAAGGCTTTATCGAAATCCGCATTGATAAAACTGTTCGTTAAATGCGCGCACAAACAATAAAGTTCAGAATAATCTTCAGCTTTGCCTGTGGTGCAATGATTGATTTTGTCGGACAAAATTCGCATGATAGAGCCGACAAAACCGTCATTTCGCCAGTGTACCGGACGTTCGATAACATCGCCTCCCCGCATAGCAATTGCAGCCAATGCGTGATAGGCAAGATTAATCAGGCCGGTTAATATTTCGACCATATCGCCGCTTTTGATAGCTGTTAACACTGCGCTGCCTGCCGCCATCAGTAAGGCTTGATGCGTTACTATATCCATGTCGGACAAGTGCGCATTATTGCCCTGTTCAGCTTGCGGCAACGCATAGGTGTCGTTAAATTCTCTAACCAGTTTTAAGTGCTTATTCATGGTTGTGATCCTCAGTCTGTGATGGCGCAGGTTGCAGCATTATTCGAGCGCTATTTTTCCTTCGATGCAATGGTGGACGCCGATAGCCGGAGCATCCAACGTCATTTTAATCTCCAGGGTCTCGGTACCTTTTAGTTGTCCGCTTGCAACGGCCTTGAGCACAGCATGTTCGAACTCGCGTTGTGAGGTGATGCCAACCTGTTTGAGATATTTTCTGATTTCGATGTTTAAAGTGTCTTCATTCATTTTGGCCTCCTAAAGGCAGAGTATCTACTTAGCTGTATTATGTGCTGATGTGACACACACCGCCAAAGAAAAAAGTATTAAGCTTCACTAAAAGAGCAGCACCCGTGATTGCACTTAACGGTCAAAATTAGCCAACAGGATTTCCAGGGCTTGGTCGCTTTCGGTATTGATCGTTATGGCGTCTGATTGCTCTTGTTCGGACAGCGGCTCTGCCGATTGCTGTTGCCGATGCAGCACGTCCACGGTCGCTTCCGAAGCATCGTTTTGACGTTGTTGGATGCGTCTTGATAATTCCCGATCGGACGCTTGAAAGTCAATGATCCGAAACGGCACGCCGCAGTCAGCGGCGAGCTTGCGGAACAACTCGCGTTGCCCGATTTTAAGAAAGGCCGCGTCGATAATGACCGGAAAACCGGTTGCAAGTACGGTTAGTGCGAGCTCTTTCAGATGCTGATAGGTTTTTAGGCTGGCCTCTTGGCTATAAAGTCCGCCGTCGATGCCGCTCCCGGTTTGTGCGTTAATTCGGTAGCCGAACAAGCGCTTGCGTTCTATATCGGAACGTATCTGGAATGCGCCGATTTGTTCGGCGAGTTGGCAGGCCAGAGTCGATTTGCCGGAACCTGAAAAGCCGTGGGTAATGATCAGAACGGTTGGGTGAGGCTGAGTAAATCGCTCGGCCAGATCGGCAAAAACCGCGTATTCAGAAGTTAAGGCCAGGTTATCGGGTTGCTGCGCCTTGCGCAATAAGGCAACTTTAGCCCGCACCAAGGCACGGTAAACCAGATAATAACGCAGCAAGGCCAGCCCTTGATAATCGCCGTTGTGTTGCAGATAACGATTAAGAAAGCGGTAAGCAAGGCGCTCATAACCAAAATGCAGCAGGTCGATAAACAAAAAAGCCACTTCGCTGATTACATCGATCCAGCGCAGCATCGGATTAAATTCGATGCAATCGAACAGGGTTGCCTTGCCTTTGATGAGCGTGATGTTGCCCAGATGCAGATCGCCGTGACCTTCGCGCACATAGCCTTGCAGTTTGCGCAGCTGCATTAATTCGGCTTGTTGATGCCATAGGCTGTCGCCCCAGTTCTGGATGTTCTGTAATTGCCGTTTTAGAATGTTCTCGGCCAATAAAGGCCGGATGTGGTCGAAGTTTTCGTCAAACCAATGCTTGATGTCGGCGCTATCGCCATAAAGGGAGTTTTCGCCCGCCCGCGTTATCGTGCCATGAAATTGGGCAATACTGTCGGCCAGTTGGTCGATAATATCCGTGTTAAGCCGGTCGCGCTTGGCGTAGTCGCTGAGCAGTTGGTCGGCGGGAAATTGCAGCATCTTGACTGCGTATTCCAGGGCAAGGCCTGTGCCGCCGAGTTGCGGATGATCCGGCGTTCCGGTTATCGGCACGACTTCAAGATACAGGTCAGGGCAGCAGCGCCTGTTGAGTCTTAATTCTTCATGGCAGCAATAGCGGCGTTTTTCCAGCGTGGAAAAATTCAGAAAGCCGAAATTAACCGGTTTTTTGATTTTGTATGCGTATTGCCCAGTCAGCAGCACCCAGGAAATATGGGTTTCAACAAGCTTACAGGCGGTAATACCACATAATGCATTAACTAGGGTGAGGCTTGAATTCTGTGCTGTTATGTTGTTCATATTGGTAACCCCGACAGAACTATGCGCAGATATTATTACGTCTCCGGTCTAGTGCGCAATGAGCAAAGCACAGGGCGGCGAAAAATACGCATCAATGTAAGGCATCAACCTAAGAGGCGCACTAAATTTTGTAGTGTGCTGAGCGCAACCTTTCTGCTCTACCCAGCTGTTTTAATCGACAGCGTTAACATAAAATCGGTTTCTATATCGAGTTCGGCAAGTTCTTTAATAGCTTGCTGAGTGCTGTCATCGGCTCGCCAGATAAAAGGCGTCATCTGTAGCAGGGCGATTCTGTGCCGGGGATTCGGGGCGATTTTATAATGGATGCGTTGCGTGTCGATGCGCTCAAAGCCTTGCGGAGTGGTGTGCTCCAAACTATGCTCATGCACTTGGGCATAGATCGATTGTTTTAATTGCCAAAGATGCCTGGGCCCCGGTGTCACGCTCAGTAACAGCCCCGAGGGTTTGAGCACCCGTCGGAGTTCGCGGTCATTGGCCGGGGCAAATATTTGCAGCGCAAAATCGAAATAAGCGTCGGTATAAGGCAAACGGTTAACGCTTGCAACGATAAATCGTGCAGTGGGCTGTTTTTTTGCGGCCGCACGTATAGCGTATTTGGCGATATCGAGGCCGTGCATCCTGATTTTGTCCCTGCAATGCGCTGCAATCTTCCGGCTGTAATAGCCTTCTCCGCAGCCCAGATCAAGCAGTTCCAGAGGCTGGTTTGCCGCTATCATCATCGCCACCGCTTTGGCCATCGGTTCATAATACCCGGCTTCCAGAAATTCGCGTCTGGCCTGCATCATGAGTTGGTTATCGCCCGGCTCTCCGGAGCCTTTATGCTGCACCGGCAACAGATTCAAATAACCTTCTTTCGCCAGATCAAAGTGGTGGTTATTTTCGCAAGCATAATGCTTGGCTGATTGATGCAGTTGGAGCGAGGCGGCGCAAACCGGACATAAATAACAGAGTTGAGGCATGTAAACAGGGGGGATTTACTTAGGCTGGGCCGGGTAAAATGTGCAGAGGACTTGAGCGCTAGTGCTTAAAAAAAGACAGGATCAACACCGTTCATCCTGTCTAAACTTAATCTTAGATTTTTTTGTAAAGGCCTAATGCTTTGTTTAGTTCAGCAGTGGTTTTTGCAGTATCTGCGCTCTTGCCCAGAATTTGCGCTTGAATAAGACTTAGGTAGGCTTGTTTTACGGCAGCTTCATTGCCTACGATTTGATCGGAAGATGCACGCGCCGATTTCAAGTGTATATAAGAAGCATTGAAATCGCCTTTGCTGACTGCGGTTAAAGCTTGTTCAATATGCGCAATGGCTTGAGCCGCTGGATCTTCGGCGAAAGCAGCGCTGCTTGCAGCTAAGGACATAGCCATAAAGAAAGTAATTACTGCTTTTTTGATTATATTCATTTTGGGTTTAAAAAATGTTTTTGAAGTGGTTTTCAGGCAACACCTGAAAATACAGTCGAAAAGGCAAACGCTTTTCGATCTCTATCATATACGATTAATCGATTTTTTATAATGACAATTCCATTAAAACCAGTTTCGGAGTCAATAAGGAATGTGCATGAAATAAGTAGATCACTTGTAGGGGCGAATTCATTCGCCCTGGGCGGATAATACCGCCCCGACATGCCGATTGGTCAATATTTCATTGGTAATTC
>JAYTLW010000091.1:0-1515 GCA_043729025.1 Methylobacter sp. | reverse complement strand
GCCAATAATTTCATGCTGTTCATTTTCCAGCAGTTGTAATGCCTTGCCATGTATTTGTTTAACCGATTCATTTTGCAGAGCGGAGGCTCTAATTTGCTGCAAAAACCGACCATTATGCAAGCCCATTCCCCTATAGTGGTGCGGATAAGGAATGGTTATTTTTTCGTCGCCTTGCACCAGCGCGTATCCGTCAACCGTCTGCGCATCAAAACCATCCAGTAAATGGCCAAGCCCCATTTGTTCAAGCGATAACACCGCTCCGGGTTGCAACAATTCACCAACGATGCGCTTTTTCTCCTTAAAACAATGGTCGATTAGCGCGATCCTAATGCCTTTAGGGGCAAGATAGGCAGCGATAGTGGCACCCGCCATGCCTGCGCCGATAATGCAAATGTCGAATTCTGATTTCATATTAAGCCGGTTGATACCAATACTTTACCTGATTAGCAAGAATCTTCAGCCAATGCGCAACATCTAAAGGCAACGTCGTTCCGGCAGGGATTGCCGGAATCCAGAAGCCAAGGATGGCGTATTGAGACTACATCCATCAGCCAACCCTCGCTTCGCTTTCCCTGCCGGTATGACGATTTCTGCTGATAGCTGAAGTATCTTGCTAATCAGGATACCTTAAACTGCGTTAATTCTCTTATCATCACTGAATAGACTGCCTATAATATCGACTCAAAGCCCATATAGGAAATATATTCCTGTAATTGGCGTAGGTTATCATGCAGTTATAATTAAAAACGCCGGAAATACTTTCCTGCGCCCAATCACCGATGTCGGTTTGTCTGTTCAACAACACATTGATACCGGCTTCGATCACAGCTTTATCGCCAAAGCCAGCGGCCATTAATGCCAGCAACGCCCACGCTGTATTAACCACTTGAGACGTTGCCGCCTCGGTATAAACCAGTTTGGAACACGATTCAAAGGTCTCTCCCCAGCCACCATCCGCTTTTTGCTTATCAACTAAAAAGGCCGTGGCTTTATTTATGCTGGCAGCTATTAACGCATCGTCATAATAGCCTCTACCCTTGGCCTTACTGAGCGCTTCCACGCCAAACCAGGTCGCATAGGTAAAACAGACCGCCCAACCACCATACCAGGAACCATCCGGCTTTTGCTGCTTAAGGATAAAACCAAGTCCTGCCCTGATTGCCTGGCGGATTTCGCTGTTTTTAAAGCCAGGGTAAGTTTCCTGAATTTCCAGTAAAGAAATAACACAAGCCGCAGTACATTCCGTCCATGAATAATCGGTCATTATATCGGCAAACACTTCGGATGGATTGAGTTTTTCCAGCCATTTTGGTGCGCGTGTTAATTCATAAGTTGCCCAGCCACCATCGGTATTTTGGTAAGAAAGGATAACGTCGACAGCCTGTTTAATACGCTGTTCATCAATAGCCGGTTTAGCCAGACCTGAATGATGAACCGCTAAAGTGGCGCTTATGCCTTCCGCCGTGCAATCAGCAACCGGCCAGCCATTTTCTGGTGTTGAAAAGGGCCAACTGC
>JAYTLW010000090.1:0-13142 GCA_043729025.1 Methylobacter sp. | reverse complement strand
GCCACCATCAACGGATAACCCTTGCGCGCCAGATGCCAACAGCAGGACGTCGTGTACAAGCCGCCTACCCAGTTGCCCAAGGCGAAGCAAACCACTGCCAGGGTGCTGCGCTCATCGGCACGAAAACTGTCGCAAAATACCTGCTCGAAACGCAGCGCTACATCCAGCTCATGCAGGGCAGAACGCGGCCAAAAAGTCGGCTGACCCGTGGAGCCGGAAGACACCGCCACCCGGTCTGAACCTCTGAGACTGCCGCCCAGGCAGCGCTCCGGCAGCGGATAAGCCTGCATGTAATCGGCCTTGCCCATCAGCGGTAATTCCCGAAATGCCGGGTAAGAAGTAATCTCTTCGGGGTTTACGCCGCGCGATTCCAGAAACCGGCGATAGGCGGGAACCTCGGTTGCGCAACGGTGAAACAGGGTCAAAACCTTGGCTTCGGAGTTGACGGCTTGGTGTTCCGCCAGAAGCGCGTCCAGCGGCGTGGAGATAAAGTGATGAAAAACGTCGTCGGATGGGGGAGCAAGCGAGTTGGACATGAAAAGCTACCTGACGAATAGTGCTTAAAGTAATGGGAAAGGTATATGGAATGGGGTGAAGAGTCAATCAGGCGGTAACTTACGGGTGTGATTAAATGATCGGGTATTTTGACCTTGTTGTTGGTGTGATTCGATCAAATAAATAATGCTGCAAGCATCCAGGAATAATTTCATGAGTTATTCCATTCGTCTCTTAATCCCTGGAAATCTTTGTTAATTTCCAAGTCTGTACGCTCGCCTACCGGCAAGTTTTGTATAAATTCTAGCAAGCTGTTTTCAGCAGCATTTTTGGCAATGGAATCAGGTTTTGTTTCAAGGATAGCTTTCGCACTGGTGCTGAGCAAAGTAATTGAGCATTATCAATTCAGCCGATACGCTCGCTAAAGTTCAGGCCACACGTTTGACAGACGCAGTTATCCAGCACGCGCTGATCGACAACCTCACCGAGTTTTGCGCCGGTGATACCGCCCGTAGCCGCACCAATCAGACCGCCGAAGATTGCCCCCGCCAAACCGCCTAAGGCACTACCTGCGGGACCCGCCACTAGGCCAACAGTACTGCCAAATTCGGCACCGGTCGCTGCACCCGTCATGGCCCCGGCCACGCCACTGGCAGCACCGCCAACGGTGCCGATCACAGCACCGATTTTTTTGCCATGATCCAACGTGGTGACCTGATGGGAACGGCAAATGGGACATTGAATACTCATGGAAATATCTCCTTTATAAAAATTAAGCGCAAAGCCGCATTCCTCATTCGGACAATGAAAGATAAGAGGAAAAGCAGCGGCAGAAAAAACCAGGCTGATCGCTTACGCGATCAGCCTGATAAGGTTGGGGTTAGCTACTGAGGTAAGGCAGCCATGACGATAGTGTAAGTACCGTCACGTAAGGTATATAGGACTGAAAAAGGTTAAAAGCGGGATGGGCAACCATAAACCTTAATGATATGGGGAAGGTATACGCCCCAGTTCATGACGCCCCTAGCGTTCTATCAGCGGGCGTTGACCACTCAGATCTTAGCTAAGAGAAGAAAACCATGTATGAAAATAACGCGGATAAATTTGCAAAATTAAGGGCTATTGCATCCGGTCAAGCCACAGCACCCGACGTGAGATTCTGGCGCTTTGAAACGGATGGCGACGTGATGGGCACTATCAGTGGCTTTAGCAGCTTTACGCACCCCGTGTACGGGGAACAGCACACCGTGACCGTGCGCCTTGCCGAAACTAACGAATTAGTGTCGGCTTTTTTAAGTGGCTGGTTACAGCAAGGCATGAGACTTAAACAGGCTGAAGTGGGTGATTTGATTCTGATTCAGTTTTTTGGAAAACAACCCGGTGAGCGGTTTAATCGTTTCCATCTTGAGATTCAAAAAGATCAACCTGAACTGTTTTAACGGAAACAACAAAGCAACGTACCCGCTCGGGCGGGTACATTGTGTTTGCCGTGTATGCAAAAATTGGGCCCTACGAAGATCGATTTCCAGGGTTTTTTAACGGCGGTTTACATGGATTTTTGCACTTCCCAAAATTGGAATAAAAAAAGTTATTTAAATAAAAATTCTTACCTATTTGTTGATATAACCTGTCTTTGTGTATACCCTTGAACAACGAACACCACGATCTTGGAAACCATGGGCAAAAAAATATTAATTGCTTGGCTCGGAATTACTGACCTCAAGGCAGCCGGTCAGGTTCTTTCAAGACCTGATGAAATCATTGGCGATGGCCCGATTCTCGGCGCATTAAAAACACTTGCTTTTGATGAGCTGCACTTAATACACGATCAGGAACAAGCCAAAGTAGATGCTTATGTAAGCTGGCTCTCTAAGTTTGCCACTATAAAAATAGTTCTCAACAAATGCTCGCTACGCTCTCCGATCGATTTTGGCGATATACATCGCGTGATGGACGGATATCTCGAAAAGCTGACTACCAAGGAACTTCAGTTGGATATCAGTATTCATCTGTCGCCAGGTACCCCGTCAATGACTGCCGTATCGATACTGCTGGGCAAGACTAAGTACAACACACGTTTTGTGCAATCCACCCGAGAGAAAGGGGGGGAGTTTGTCACTATTCCCTTTGATATTTCTGCTGAATATATTCCACAGTTAGTCAAAAACGCAGATAAAAAGTTAACCGAGCTGTCCTATTCAGAAGCACCTTTATCCGCGGCTTTTTCTGACATCATCACTCAGAACCCAGAAATAAAAAGAATCATACAAAAAGCCGAGAAAATTGCGGTACGTGATGTACCTGCTTTAATCATGGGAGAGTCTGGAACCGGCAAGGAGCTTTTTGCCAAGGCGATACATAACTCCAGTCTGCGTAAGGGCAAACCCTTTATTACGGTTAATTGTGGTGCAATCCCCAAAGATCTGATTGATTCCGAACTTTTCGGTCATGTAAAAGGAGCATTCACCGGCGCAAGCAATAACAAAATCGGCTATTTTGAAGCGGCTGATGGGGGTACCCTGTTTCTGGATGAGTTTGGTGAGCTGCCGGAAGACGCACAGGTTCGTTTGCTTCGCGTACTTCAATCGGGTGAGATGAGTCGAGTGGGCGACAGCGGCACAATAAAAGTGGATGTTCGGGTCATTGCCGCGACCAATCGCAACCTTTCTACTGAAATTGCTCTGGGTCGTTTTCGGGAAGATCTTTTTTATCGCGTCGCGGTGGGAATTATTACTTTACCGCCTTTGCGAGAAAGAGTCGGTGATGTTGCCATGTTGGCTGATTATCTGATGACTAAAATCAATCAGGAGGCATCCAGTCAACCTGGTTACATTAATAAAATAATTTCTATAAAAGCAAAAAATATTATATTGAGCCACGCCTGGCCTGGTAATATCCGAGAGCTGCACGGTACCCTGCTAAGAGCGTCGATATGGGCGGACACGGAACAAATAACAGAAGCCGATATCAAAGAAGCGATGATTGAAAGGCCTCAGCAAGTCATAACCAGTGAACTGCCTGAAATCGGTAACGGCATTGATGTTCAACAAGTTTTAGATGGTATAAGAAGAAAATATATCACCCAGGCACTTAAAAAAGCGGCTGGAAACAAGAAAGAAGCAACGGTACTTTTGGGATTGCCCAACTATCAGACCTTATCAAACTGGATGGAAAAACTAGACGTTCAGTAAAAGTTGGCACACTCTTCGCTGTGAAGAGTGCTATGGACAGAATACATATTATGCAATCACAAAACTTTGAATTTCTCAGAAACACGTGGCCAGAACTAGCAAGTTTGGCCGGTTTTGCTGAACTCTATGCTCAGGCTGATCCGCAAAGCGCACAGACCAAATTGCGTAATTTTGCCGAGCGCTGTGTTGACATCGTTTATAGCGAACTGAGTTTACCCAGGACGCCGATGTCCAAATTTATGGAACTGCTCAGTAACGATGCTTTCGAAGCGGTTACTCCCAAAGTTGTTGTTGATAAACTTCATGCCATTCGTATTCATGGAAACAAAGCCGCCCATGGCGACAAGGTCACCGAACAAAGCGCTCAGTGGTTGTTGAAAGAAGCCTTTGATTTGGGCCGCTGGCTATTCGTCACCTATAACAAAGGTGATATCACAACTATCAAAGCTTTCGAGCAACCCAAGCCTCCCCAATCCGCCAAAGCAGACTATAAAAATGAACGTAAAGCCCTGTTGGAGCAATATGCCAAACAGGAAGCACAGATGCAGGCATTACTGGCCGATCTGGAAGCCGAGCGCGAAAAGGTAGCTCAACGGGAGCGTACCGAAGAAGAGCTGACCCAACTTAAGCAACAGGCGATTCATAACGGTCAGCAAGCGGTTAACGAACTGCACTTTGATGAAGCTGCTACCCGTAAACAGCTGATTGACCTGCAACTGGCTCAGGCCGGTTGGGAATTGGGAAATACCGATCAGATAACGCTGGAAGAAAAAGTCCTGTATCAGCCCACTACAACCGGCGATGGCTTTGCCGACTATGTGTTATGGGATGATAACGGCAAACCGCTGGCTGTCGTCGAAGCTAAAAAGACGGCTGTCGATGCGGAGAAGGGCCGCCACCAAGCCAAGCACTATGCCGATGGTCTGGAAAAAATGCATGGGCAACGTCCGGTGATTTTCTATACCAACGGCCACGACATTTGGATCTGGGATGACCATCCTGAGCAAAATTATCCCCCGCGTAAACTTTACGGCTTTTATTCCAAGTCCAGTTTGCAATATCAAGTACGTCAGCGAACAGAGCGCAAACCACTCAATAGTGTTTCCGCTAAAGCCGATATTTTGGGCGATCGCCTGTACCAACATGAAGCGTTAAAACGGATCAGTGAACGCTTTGAAACCAAACAACGTAAAGCATTGGCGGTGCAGGCAACCGGCACCGGAAAAACCCGATTATCGATAGCCCTTACCGATGTCTGCATGAAAGCCGGTTGGGTCAAGCGCGTACTGTTTGTGTGTGACCGCCGCGAGCTGCGCAAACAGGCCAAAAATGCCTACAGCGAATATCTGTCAGCACCCATTACCATTCTGACGAGTAAAAGCGTGCAGGATTCCCATAACCGTATTTTTATCGCCACCTATCCGGCGATGATCCGGTTGTTTGAAAAATTTGATCCAGGTTTCTTTGATCTGATCATCGCCGATGAATCACACCGTAGCGTCTACAACATCTACGGCGATTTGTTCCGCTATTTCGATGCGCTGCAAGTTGGCTTGACCGCCACGCCGGTTGAAATGGTCAGTCGTTCCACCTGCCAGTTATTTGGTTGCGATTTCAAAGAACCCACTTGTAATTACTCGCTGGAAACCGCCATCGAAGAGGGTTATTTGGTGCCGTATCAGGTGGTTAAGCACACGACCAAGTTTCTGCGCGACGGCATCAAAGGTCACGCCTTAACAGCGGAAGAAATTGCACAGCTGGAAGACAAAGGCATTGACCCTAACAGTCTCGACTTCGACGCCCAGGAGATCGATCGAGCCATCTATAACAAAGACACCAACCGAAAAATCCTGCAAAACCTGATGGAGAACGGCATTCGTCAGGCCGATGGACAGACCTTGGGTAAAACCATCGTTTTTGCCCGTAATCATAAACACGCCAAATTGCTCGAAAGCCTATTCGATGAGCTTTATCCTCAATATGGCGGTAAATTTTGTCATGTGATCGATAACTACGATCCGCGTGCCGAAGCGTTAATCGACGACTTTAAAGGTCTCGGTAGTAACGATCAGCTGACGATTGCCATTTCGGTGGACATGCTCGACACCGGCATCGATGTGCCTGAAATCGTCAATCTGGTGTTCGCCCGTCCGGTAAAATCGCCGGTTAAGTTTTGGCAAATGGTCGGTCGCGGCACCCGCTTATGTCTTAACCTGTTTGGTGTTGGTAAACACAAAACCCATTTCCAGATATTCGATCACTGGGGCGTGGTCGAATATCACGGCATGAAACAGCGCGAAGTCACGATTAGCCAGCCTAAAGCGATGATGCAGCGTCTGTTTGAAGCTCGCTTGCTACTTGCCAAAACCGCGCTACATCACGCCGAACCCGACTTTTTTGACTGTGTAGTCCAGTGGTTGCATAAAACCATAAACAGTCTTGACGATAACACACTGGCGGTGCGTGACAAGTGGAAGGTTAAACGCCAGATGAGTGACCTGGAAACCATTCGCCAATTCAATGCCAACACCCTCATCTTGCAGGAGACCGAGATCGCCCCATTGATGCAATGGCTGGATATTCGTGGTCACAGTGATGCCTACCAGTGGGATTTATTAATCAGTCAAATCCAGCAGCAAAAATTGAAGAAATCCAGTGCCGATGATCTGACTGGCGAGGCGATTAACCAGCTCTGGCAATTGCAAATGAACCTAAACCAAGTTAAAGCCAAGGCCAGTACCATCAAGCAATGCCGAGAACCGGCCTGGTGGCAAACGTCTTCGCTGGATGAGCTGGAACAACTGCGTATTGATCTGCGTAGCATCATGCAATATCGCGAAAAAGGCATAGGCCCAAGACCTGAAGCACCCACTATCGACATAACCGACAGCGATGAAGTACATGAACAGCAAAGCACCTATTTAAAAGCTGTCGATATGGCGAGTTATCGCCTTAAAGTCGAGCAGGCCTTAAAAGAGTTATTCGAGCAAAACCCGATCCTGCAAAAAATCCGCAATGGCACAGCGGTAAGCGTAGCGGAACTGGATAACCTCAATGCGTTGATCCATACCCAGCATCCCGACATCGACCTGAATATCCTGAAAGGCTTTTACGACACCGCCGCCCCGATGGAACAAATTCTGCGTTCCATCGTCGGAATGAACGCCGACAAAGTCAACCAGCATTTTGCCGACTTTATTCAACACTACCCCAGTCTTAATGCAAGACAAGTGCAATTTTTAAGTCTGTTAAAACGGCAGATAGCTCAAAGCGGCGCTATTGAAATCAACAGTCTTTATGAAATGCCCTTTGCCGCTCTGGGCGAACTGGACAGCTTATTTACCAACGAACAACAAATTGACGACTTGCTGGCAATTGTTGCCAGCTTTGGTAAGCTGCCATCATTACCAGTATTAATAGGAAATCATCATGCAACTAACGATTAACGTACCCGATAATTTACCCAAGATTAGAATCACACAACGTATTAAGGAACTTGAACAAAGCTTGCAAGATGAAGCGGCTTTCTTTACCACCGCGTTGACAGTAAAAAAGGCCAAGCAAGAGAAACTGGCAATGTTAACTAAAATCACCCAAGACTGTGGCTCCTTGCCTACGTTGGATGATCGTTCACCCGATGAGATTTTAGGGTACAACGACAGTCCGCTCGTTCCCAAGCTCCAGCTTGGGAATGCGGTCTTGGAAGCTCCAGCTTCCTGTCCAATTTCGCGAAGCTAGAGCTTCGCGTACTGGGTTCCCAAGCTTGAGCTTGGGAACCAGCATAAAACTTAAGGAAATAATTGCTTAACTATGATCACCGGCGAATTAAAAAACAAAATCGATAAACTCTGGCTGGAATTCTGGCAGGGCGGCATTGCCAATCCTTTAACGGTGATCGAACAAATCACTTTCCTGATGTTTGCTCGTCTGCTGGATATTAACGAAAGCCGCGATGAAAAACGCGTCTCCCGCACCGCCGACTTTAAATATACTCCGCGCTTTAAAGACAACGAACAACATCTGCGTTGGAGTCAGTTCAGCCATATCGAAGATGCCGAGCGACTAATGAACGTGGTGCGCGATGAAGTGTTCAAGCATTTTCGCCTGCACACCAGCGACAGCCGCTTTGGCGATTATATGAAAGATGCGCGCCTGGCTATCGACAAACCCAGTTTGCTGGTCAAAGCCATCGAAATGATCGGCGCACTGCCGCTGGATGATGCTGGAGACACTAAAGGCGATTTATACGAATATCTGCTCAGTAAATTATCCAATGCCGGTATTAACGGCCAGTTCCGCACCCCGCGTCATATCATTAAGCTGATGGTGCAGTTGCTCGCTCCGCAACCGGATGAAACCGTCGCCGATCCTACCTGCGGCACGGCGGGCTTTTTGGTGTCCGTCATGGAATACCTGCTGGAAACCTACAGCAGCGAGCATGGCATCATGCAAGAGGAAGTTATCGATGAAAAAGGTAAAGCCGTCATCCAAAAAATTTATACCGGCGATTTATTAACACCAGAGCAATGGCAAACCATCAAAACCAAAATGTTTCACGGCTTTGATTTTGACAGCACCATGTTGCGCATCGCCGCGATGAACCTGTATATGCACGGTGTTGACGATCCGGATATCCATTATCAGGATACCCTGGCGCACAGTTTTTCCGATCACTTTCCACACCTTGAGCAAAATGCCTTTAATGTGGTTTTGGCTAATCCGCCATTTAAAGGCAGTCTGGACGAAGACACTATTAATCCGCCGATCTTGCGGATGGTAAAAACCAAAAAGACCGAGCTGCTGTTTATTGCCCAGATTTTACGGATGCTTAAAACCGGAGGCCGCAGTGCTACGGTCGTGCCGCAAGGCGTATTGTTTGGTTCTTCCAAAGCGCATCAGGCCGTGCGTGAATTCTTGATCGAGCAAAACCAGCTCGAAGCGGTCATCAACCTGCCCAGCGGCGTGTTCAAACCCTATGCCGGTGTGTCCACGGCGATTTTACTGTTTACCAAAGGCGGTGCGACCGATCAGGTTTTGTTTTATGACGTGCAGGATGACGGTTTTTCGCTGGATGACAAACGCGATGCGCTGTATCAGGATGAACAAGGCAGCCCATTAAGCTTTGCCGGTGACTTGCCCAAGGTACTCAAAGATTATCGACACTGGCAAGAGCATAAAAACGAGATTCTCCAAAAGAGTGGGAAAGCTGAAAATGCAGACACACAGTTCAGTGACCGCGCTCAAGCTTGCTTTTGGGTGAATAAAGCCGAGCTTGCCGCGAATAAATATGATCTGTCGATTAACCGTTATAAGGAAACCGTGCATATAGAGGAACAGTACGATTCGCCGAAGGAGATTTTAGAACAGTGGATGGTATTGGTGGATGAAATTCAGAATGAATTAAAAGAGTTGGAGAGAATGCTGTGATGAGTGTGCGTGTAAAGCTAGGTGAGCTTTGTCATGTTGTCACAAAAGGAACAACTCCTACTTCTATTGGCTTGAGTTTTGAAGAAGTCGGTATCCCCTTTTTAAGAATCACAAATATTGGTAATAGCACAGTTGCGCTTGATAATGTGCTTTACATCAGTCATGAAACTCACAAGGTATTAAACCGTTCAATAGTTAAGCCGAAAGATTTTTTAATTACTATTGCAGGGACGATTGGCAAAGTTGCAATAGTTCCAGATAACTTTCCAGAGTCTAATTGTAATCAAGCGGTAGCTATCCTTCGATTTGATTATGAAAAGCTTTTATCTAACTATCTTCTATATTGGTTGTCTACCCCAGATGCAATAGGGCAGATTACTGGAAAAAAAGTAACTGCTACTATTGCTAATTTAAGTCTGGGTCAAATTAAAGAACTAGAAATTCCCCTCCCGCCACTAACCGAACAAAAACGCATCGCCGCCATTCTCGATAAAGCCGACAGCCTGCGCCGCAAAAACCAGCAAGCCATTCAGCTCGCCGACCAATTCCTCCGCACAGTATTTCTGGATATGTTTGGCGATTCTGTGATTAATTCTAAGGGCTGGGATGTTAAACCACTTGGTGATGTGGCTCCAGCTAAACCGATTCGGAATATGAAAGTGCAAAATGATGACGATGTTTGGTTGTTAAACCTAGATCAAGTGGAGTCTAATACCGGAAAAATTTTGAACAAAAATATTTGTAAATTTTCAGAGGTAGGTAGCTCAACATCTTGGTTTGATAATAGTCATGTTCTTTATTCAAAACTTCGTCCATATCTTAATAAGGTGGTGTTGTCTAACGAAATAGGCATGGCAACTTCTGAGTTATTACCGCTTAAACCTGATACAAATTTCCTTATTCGTGAATATTTGGTTTCTTATCTACGATCTGACAGTTTTGTATGTTGGGCTAATGGAAAAGTCGCTGGTGCAAAAATGCCACGGTTGTCCACCAGTGAATTATGGATGCACTCTCTGCCGATCCCTCCAATTGAGTTGCAAACAAAATTTGCAAAAATTTACCGTAGAATTGCGCAAATGAATTTGAATCAACAGCGCACTCTGGCTAAAAGTCATGATTTATTTAACTCGCTCAGCCAAAAAGCCTTCGCTGGTGAACTTTAATGTTAACCTAATGAAACTTAAAATCAGGAATAGCCGATGCAAGCCTACTATGAAATAGAAACCCAAATCCCACAGAACCATCAGTTACAGTTGCAATTGCCTGAGACCATTCCAGCGGGTCATGCAAAAATCGCAGTCATTTATGAATTGCCGGAAGCAACTGAAAATAAAGCCGCAAAAATGGCCGCGTTTTTAAATGGGTTGCCCGATGAAACGGATGAGTCCGGTATGAGTCGTGAAGCAATTAACGAGTTCCTAAAGCAAGAACGCCAAGACTGGGATTGATATGGCGGCAACTTATATAGACAGCTGCATGGTTATCGGCCTGATAGAAGGCGATACCGAACAGCGTAAAGCCTTAAAAAGCTATCTGGCTTATCAGGCGGTTTTCAGTTCGGAATTAGTAAGACTGGAAGCCCGAATATTGGCTATTCGGCAAAAAAAGGAAGCACACCTTCATTTATACGATGTCTTTTTTGCCGCCTGTGAATTTGTCGATTTAAATCGGGCGGTTTTTGATCTGGCCTCTGTATTACGTGCCGAAAGCAATCTAAAAACACCCGACGCATTGCATCTGGCTGCCGCCTTACTGGCAGGATGCGATGAATTTTGCACTAACGATAAGCAGTTGGTTAAAGTCGCTACGCAGCGTATTAACGTCATTGATTGGGATATGTTGTTGCAGAAGTAACGATAGCCGCGTAGGTCGAGTTAGCGATAGCGTAACCCGACATTTCGAAGCCCATGCGTCGGGACGGCTAGCGCCTAACCCGACAAATCAACCCACTAAAGGAACGAATATGCAAACCCTACAAATACAACTTCCTGACACTATCAACATAGACATGCAGGAAATTCAAATGCTACTTGCCAGTAAACTGTATAAAAAAGGCGTGTTATCGGTAGGGCAAGCAGCGCAAATGACCGGTCTTTCTAAAAGGACTTTTATGGAACTGCTGGGGCATTATCAGGTATCAGTTTTAAATTATCCTGCCGAAGACATCATGCAGGATTTTGAAAATGCCTAAAATCAATTAAGGCCAAGCCACTAAAGGAAAAACCATGTTAAAAAGTTACGAAGCTATTTATGAAAATGGTCGGTTAAACTGGTTAGGCACAAAGCCTAGCCTTACCAAGGCCCAAGTGATTGTTGTGGTTGAAGAAAATGATCTGGAAAGCAATACCTATCAATCGATCAAACAACTTAAAGGCATGGCACCTAAACCAGACCGAGTGGTTAGCCTGGAAGAAATGGAGACGGCAATTCAATTAGAAGGAGCCAAACTTTGATTGGCTTGGATACCAATATCTTTATTCGCTATATCGTGCAAGATGATGAACAACAAGCTCAGTTAGCAACTGATGTGATTGAAAATCAGTGTTCTGTAGAAAATCCTGCCTTTATTAATGAAATTACCTTATGTGAAATCGTGTGGGTGTTAAAACGGGCATATCGTTATGATAAATCAATTATTTTGGCGGTATTAAAGCAGCTGCTAGGCGGAAGTGAAGTTTATATTTCATCGCATGTTGAAGCATGGGAAGCCTATTCTGATTATGAAACAGGAAATGCTGATTTTTCAGATTATTTTATTGCCCGAATCAACAAGAAAATGGGTTGTCCATTTACCTTTTCATTTGATAAAAAAGCCTGTCAGCATGAAAATTTTAAATTACTTGCACCTAGATAGAGCTATCACCCGTAAACTTTAATGCCAATTCATCAAAGCCCTGAACAACTCGCTAGCCTGCTACGCGAGCTTAGTAAACTACCCAAAGAAACCGAATGGGTAGAATTTAAGCACCATAATGACGATCCACAGATGATCGGTGAATATATTTCTGCCTTGGCTAATTCGGCGGCTTTGCTGGGCAAGCAGTCCGCTTATGTGGTGTGGGGTATTGCGGATGAAGATCATGCGCTGCTGGGGACGAAGTTTAAACCTTCGATCACAAGGCACAAACAGCAGGAACTGGAAAGCTGGTTATTGCAGAAAATCGCACCCAAGATTCATTTCCAATTTCTGGAATTTGAAGTCGAAGACCAGCCTTTTGTTATTTTGGAAATCAGCGCTGCCAATCATACGCCGTTACAATTTGATGGCGTAGAGTTTATCCGTGTCGGCTCTTATACAAAAAAACTTAAAGACCATCCAGCAAAAGAACGTGAATTATGGCGAACGTTTGACCGTGTGCCGTTCGAGCAGCAAATGGCGGCAGAAAATCAAAGTGAGGAGCAGGTATTAAAACTATTGGATTATCCAGCCTATTTTGATCTAACCCAGTTGCCTCTTCCTGATAATCGGACAGGGATATTAAATGCCCTGAAAGCTGATTGCTTAATTGTCAAAAGCGATAGTGGGCAATGGCATATTTCAAATTTAGGTGCCGTGTTGTTTGCCAAACAGTTAAACGATTTTCCGCATTTAGCGCGTAAGGCAGTGCGAGTGGTGTTATACAAAGGCAATAACCGCATTGAAACCATCCGTGAAATTCCTGGAAATAAAGGTTACGCTACAGGTTTTGAAGGTTTAATTGGCTTTATCAATAATTTGCTTCCCGAAAACGAGGTGATTGGTCAGGCGCTGCGTAAATCGGTTCCTATGTTTCCGGAGTTAGCCATTCGCGAGTTGGTGGCAAATGCAATTATTCACCAGGATTTTACCCTTTCCGGCACTGGGCCGATGATTGAGATATTTGTCGATCGCATGGAAATTACTAATCCTGGCATCCCGCTTGTCGACACTCAGCGTTTTCTCGATAGTCCGCCGCGCAGTCGTAATGAAGCACTGGCTTCATTTTTACGTCGTATCGGTATCTGTGAAGAGCGAGGCAGTGGTATCGACAAGGTCGTTTTCCAGAC
>JAYTLW010000089.1:0-4075 GCA_043729025.1 Methylobacter sp. | reverse complement strand
TGTTGACGTGGTTTTGGGTCTCCAACGCCTGCCTTATTGCGCCGATACGGCCATCCATCATGTCCGACGGCGCCACAATATCGGCGCCAGCTTCGGCATGGGACAAAGCCTGCAGGATTAATACCTCAATGGTTTCATCATTCATCACGTAGCCCCGAGGATTGACCAATCCATCCTGTCCGTGAGTGGTAAAAGGATCCAGCGCGACATCAGTAATAATGCCCAATTCAGGGATGGCTTGTTTTAAAGCTCTTACGCTGCGCTGAATCAGGCCTTCAGGGTTATAGGCCTCGCTTGCCTGCGCCGATTTTTTATCGGCAGCCATCACCGGAAACAGCGCAAGCGCAGGAATGCCCAGCTCATAAAGCTGCCGCGCCTCTTCCAGCAGTAAATCCAGGGAGAGCCTTTCTACTCCCGGCATCGAAACAACTGCTTGCCGTTGATTCGAGCCTTCGACAACAAACATCGGGCAAATAAGATCATCAACAGACAGGCGGTTTTCGCGCATTAAACGACGGGAAAAATCGTTATAACGCATTCTTCTCATGCGTGTTTGAGGAAAATTGATGTTATTATGGAGCATCTTATCCTTGGATCTTTAGGGTTTGGAGAAATCTTAAATCTCTGACTTAAGGAATTTATTCTATCAGGGAAATTACCACCCTGATATTTAAAGATAAAAACATACGCTGGTTTAATTTTAGAGGGTTTTATGAAAGCTAAGCAAATTACACTATTCGGTCTATTGGCTGTATTAATCGGTTTAATGTCTATTACTAAGGTGGCTGTGGCTGATTTATCGCCTCCGCAACAGGCGATACAAGTAGCTTCAGAAACATTGCAGCTTAGAATGCAAGATAAATCGTTTACCAAAGATTTTTCCAAGATTACCCAATTCGTTAACGAAGTCATTTATCCGCATACTGATTTCGACAGAATTTCGGCCTTAGTCTTGGGGAAACTTTGGAAGACTGCGACTGCCGATGAACGCGAACGTTTTAAACATGAATTCCAAACGCTGCTGATAAGAACCTATTCCCGCGCTTTTGTAGAGTTTAAAGACTGGTCGGTAAGATTTTTGCCTCTGGAAATGGAAACCGACGCCACAAAAGTCATCGTAAAAACAGAAATTTTGCAGCCGGGCATACAACCTATCGGCATCAATTATCGTATGCTGTTAAGTCAGGGCGAATGGAAGGCTTACGATATTATGATAGAAGGCGTAAGCCTGGTGACCAACTATCGCAGCACTTTCACCAGTGAAGTTCAAACCAAAGGTTCGTTAAACGCCGTTATCGACGGACTGGTTAAACGCAATGCCGAAGCCTTGGCGGCAAAATCAGCGGCGAACTCCTGAGTCCTTGCACCAAGCTCACCCTGGGCGAATAACAACGTCCAGGGTGAATGAGTTACCCGCCTTGTCCTGCATGATTTTTGTTTGTTAATTCATGAACCCCCCAAAAGATTCCCTTTATGCCAACCCCGTTGGCGAAGTCGGCGCTTTTAAATTTGACGAAGCAGTAGTCCGCGTTTTTCCGGACATGATTCAACGTTCCGTTCCCGGCTATAGCGCGATTATTTCGGCGATAGGTCTTTTGGCCGGTCGTTTTGCCCGCGAGCATAGCGTCTGTTACGATTTGGGATGCTCTTTGGGCGCGGCGAGCTTGTCCATGCGCCATCAGATAGTTGCCGAAAACTGCCGCATTATTGCCGTTGATAATTCCCAGGCGATGGTGACGCGCTTTCAGGAAATATTACAAAAAGATCAGGCGAAGGTCGCCGTCGAGGTGCTGTGCAAAGACATACGCGAACTGGCTATCGACAATGCTTCGGTGGTGGTTTTAAACTTCACGCTCCAGTTTATCCCGTTAGCAGATCGGCTCAGGTTTTTGCAAAAAATCTATCAGGGACTATTGCCCGGCGGGATTTTGATTCTGTCGGAAAAACTTAAATTTGATGACGAACGGCAGCAACAATTGCAGACGCAAATGCATCATGCCTTTAAAAAAGCCCAAGGTTACAGCGATCTGGAAATCAGCCAAAAACGCACGGCGCTGGACAAGGTGCTGATCCCTGAAACCTTAAACCAACATCAAAAACGCCTGCAGCAAGTCGGTTTTGGCAGCGCCGAAGTCTGGTTCCAATATTTCAACTTCACCTCGATCATTGCCTTGAAATGATCGACTATCAACCCTTATATAATGCGCTGATCGACGCTAAGGCCGAAACTTGGGCAAAGCTGTTGCCGCAACAACTAAAACGAGGCTTTGAGCTAAGCAAACAAGGCGATCTGGCGCGCTGGCAGGCTCTGGTCGATAGCGTACCGGAATTACCGACCGCACTACGATTGCTCGATGCCGATGCGGTGCAAATTGGTTGTGCGGATGATTTGACCGAAGAACATTGTAGGGCCGGCTTTAGTCGCCCAGGGCGACTAAAGTCGCCCCTACAAAGCCAATTAAAAGCCCTGCATCCCTGGCGCAAAGGCCCGTATAACTTGTTCGGTATCCACATTGACAGCGAATGGCGTTCGGACTGGAAATGGAACCGGCTCAAAAACCATATCGCGCCGCTGAAACATCGCTTGGTATTGGATGTCGGCTGCGGCAACGGCTATCATTGCTGGCGTATGCTCGGCGCCGGGGCCAAAACAGTGGTCGGCATCGACCCGATGCTGCTCAACGTAATGCAGTTTCAACTGGTCAGAAAACTGTACGGCGAGGCGCCGATTTACGTCTTGCCCTTGGGCATAGAAGATGTGCCTCAGGGCCTCAAGGCATTCGATACGGTGTTTTCGATGGGCGTGTTGTACCACCGCCGTTCGCCTATCGATCATCTGATGGAATTAAGAGACTGTCTGCAACCCGGCGGCGAACTGGTGCTGGAAACCCTGATTATCGACGGCGGCCCCGGCCAAATCTTATTGCCGGAACACCGTTACGCCAGAATGCGCAACATCTGGTTCCTGCCCAGCTGCGACACCCTGATAAGCTGGTTAAAACGCTGCGGTTTTAAAAATATCCGGCTGGTCGATGTCACCGTAACCAGCGTTGAAGAGCAGCGAACCACGGAATGGATGACCTTCCATTCGCTGCAAGATTTTCTGGATGCGGACAATCCGCAGCTGACTTGCGAAGGCCTGCCCGCGCCGAAACGGGCTATTGTTGTTGCGAATGTTGCATAGGCCGGAATAAGAATCAAGGTTGGAGTGCAGGCTTCGCCTGCCTTGCAAGCACCAAAAGTAGGCGCTTTACGACTGCATGGATGCAGGAGGTAGAGCAATGCAGGAGGCAATTGCCGAGGCGAAGCTTGCACTCCTGTTAAAGCCCGCTGGACAGGCTCCTTACCCAACATCCAAAACCCCCGGCAAAAAAAACTCGCTGACCAGCATTTGCCGCTCGGCAATCGCGTAGACGGTTCTTCTTCCCCAGATCGGCTGGGTTATATTAGCTTCAGTTATCGCGGGCTGTGTCCAGGTCGGCTGAGCAATCAGGGCGACATCCATTTCGATGCGTTCGAGTTTCGGATAGGAAAAAATCACTTCCCCCAACGGACGACTGCCCAGATGCGCCAAGTTGCTTTTAGCCGCTTTGACGGTGCTTGAAGGAATAATCGTTCTGGCCAAAATCAGCGGCTTGCCGTCGGCGTGGAGCAACACTTCACGAATCAAATTGTATTTGTTTTCGGGCAAGTCCAGCAGTCTACGCTCACTTAAAAAGGGCGTAGTCCATTGTTGCAGCAGGACTTTAACGCGAATAGCGTCGCCGTAATAATCGCGCAGCCGCTGGGTTAGCGATCCCGGCTCATAGACCCAGGACTGGACGCTCTCCGGCAGGGTATGACGGATGCCCGACCGGTTTTCGATCCAAAGGGCTTCCCGCTTAAATAAAAAACTGTTGCTGGCCAACTTGGGTTAAACCTCGGAATAGTCGGTGGATGCGCCCAGCCAGCGATCGCACAAGGGCTGTATGGCCGCTGGCGAGTGGGTGAAAAAACTGTCGCCGACCTGTTGAACGATAGCCAGCACATCGGCATCCCTGGCCAAATCGGCAATTTTAAAATGCATTTGTCCGGT
>JAYTLW010000088.1:0-2820 GCA_043729025.1 Methylobacter sp. | reverse complement strand
TCATCAGCCGACAAAAACAACAATTCGGGCTTTAGTAAGGGCCTGTCTACAGCATATTTTCTTTGCTGAAAGCGATCCTCAGCTTCGGCATAAAAAGCGCGCGAAGTAGCATTAAAACTATCAGCCATCACCAAAGTCGCCGATTTTGGCAAATAATCGAACAATGAGGCCATGCGCTCGACAAACAGCGGCAAATAATACTCGATGCCGCCGGGGGAGATGCCCTTGCTGACATCCAGATACAAATGGTTTTTGGGCGAAGTTTCCGGGAAATGCTCCCTGAAACTCTGGCGAAAATGCTGAATCGACTCATCGGTCAGCGGAAATTCCCGAGCCGGAAATAACTCGATAAGGTTTATCTTTTCCAAAGAGCGCTGCGTTTCAGGATCAAAGGTGCGGATCGATTCGATTTCTTCATCGAATAATTCAATGCGAAACGGCGTTTTGCTGCCCATCGGGAATAAATCGACAATAGACCCCCTGACCGCAAATTCACCGTGTTGGTAAACTTGCGAGACACAGTGGTAGCCGACGCTTTCCAGCTTAAGCCTATTGAGCTCTAGATTAAAATCATCGCCGACCTTGACCGCAAAACTGTTGGCCAGAACATGCTCACGGGGTGCCAAGCGGTGCATTAATGTGGTCACCGAAACCACCAGGGCGCCGCGTTTCACCTGCGGCAACAAAGCCAGGGTTTTGAGCCGTTCCGAGATAATTTCCGGCAGCGGCGAAAAAACATCGTAGGGCAAAGTTTCCCAATCGGGAAAATGCAATATGGGGTGCTCACTCTGTAAAAAAAACGCTAACTCATGCTCCAGCCGCAAGGCGGTCTGAGTATCTGGTGTGACAATGACGAACAGGCAATTTTGATTTTTAATGGCGGAAGCCAAGGCTAACGAATCGCCGCAACCGGTTAAACCCGTCCAGATGAGCGTTTGATCTTGTTTTTGCGGAACCTTAGGTGAGAAAACTGAGTTGTTAATCATTAAAAATCATATATTTCGTTCCCACACACCGCGTGGAATATGCAGTTAAGGCGCGCCGCGCCGTGAATCACAGCCAGTCGATACAAACTGGAATTACAGTAATATTATAATCGCATAAGTTGCTAACGGTTGGACTATAAACATGAAGTCGATTGATCGTTTGCCCCTACAATATTTTTTAATCATCAGTGCATCGCCTTTTAGTAAGGGCTTGCAATCAGGTACAATAAATTCGAGTTGTGCTAAGTACATCCGGTGACGACATTTACGACAATGCACTATAGCCCGCCGTTATGTTGATCAAATTTAAATTTTAAGAGGGCTAACATCATGAAAAAAAAATTGTTTCTGACTATTGCGCTGCTGGTTTCCGGCAATATTTACGCCGCAACCGACCACTATGTATTACGCGACGGCGACTATGTCCGTCACCTAAAAGTCACCCAAATCAACGGCGAGTTCACCGTCGACGCCGACGTTGATTATGATAAAGCGGGCAGCGGTCACTGTTCCGAGGCTATTTCCGGCAAAGCCAAGAGCACGGGTGAAAATCAATTGGTGATGAAAAAACATGCCGAAATCAAAGCCAGTTTCTGTGAGCTGAAAATCCTACTCAGTCCGAACGGTGCGAAGGTCGAAGAATCGAAAGATTGCGACAGCTTTACCGTAGGCCAATGTCATTTTTCCAGCGGTGACAAGGAACTGGTTAGAGTTAAATAATGCAAAGTCGTAGGACAATATGGTGTTTGATGCATAGCGGCAGTCAAACAAATGCAGCATGAAAGCATCAACGTGGGGAGCTAATTGACTTTCAAGGAGCCATGTTAATGTGTGGTGGTTGGCAGAGTTCATTAGAACCTCCTGAGGTGAGTGAGTTTTCACTTCAGGACACAGGCAAAACTATGTCAAGTTAATACCATGAAGGCTGGTTTCTAAGCCAATTAAATTGAACTTGGTAGCTAGCAGCGTTCTGTAATCTACGCATAGTTCGGAACTACACATAGGGGTCGGACAGCGACGATTAGATTTTTTTAGGCTGAGCGACTGCTTTGGAGAAAGGTAGCTTATTGGTTTTACAGAAAATTATTTTAGCCATTATTTCTTCCGGTAAGTGCTGTCATGATCAGGGGCAATAGTCAGTAGACGGATAAATTCTCCATCACGATAAGCTGTAGCCCGTCTCGAATTGGTAATTCGCAACGAATAGATTGCGTCGATATCTTTAGGTGGTTTGACACTGATGATCTTTTCCCATTTAAGGCCACCGTCTCGATAAACTTGGTTCCAGGTCATCTGCCGAAGTTTGTTGAGCGTATCTAGAGCCGCATGTCTTTCTGGCTTTTGAAGTGTTAATAGATTTTCTTGAAAAACGGGGTTGTTAAGATCAAGCCTGACCAATTTATCTTGATCAATCTTGGCCACTAAGCTTCTCCAGAATAGCATCTACACTGTTATCGGCAGGTGAATTTGTTTGCGCCCAAGACAAAGCATTTTGCAAATCCGAAGCGGCTTTTGGTTGGTGTAGCCAAATTTCGTTATCAGGAATAATAGTTGCTGTACGAACCAGCCAGACACCTGGCTCCCGCTCTTCCACGAGTACTTGCCGTCCAGCGTATTGCTTCCCTAGTGAGATTTGTCCATTTGCGCCAATAACTTTGACACTTGGCGGTGTAACGACTGATACCATAATGAATTCCAAAGCCTTAAAATACTGAGGCACTATAGCACTAATTCTCGGGGAGTCGCTATTTTTGCGAAAGCTTTTATGGGCATCCCTGCCCAACAAGCGGCAAAAACTACGCGACCGCTCATGCCTGCGGCAGCCCCAGCCGTC
>JAYTLW010000087.1:0-34223 GCA_043729025.1 Methylobacter sp. | reverse complement strand
ATGCTGGAAGCCGAACGCCTGGCCAACGCCGGGGTCAAGGAATTGCTGGTGGTTTCTCAGGATACCAGCGCCTACGGCCTGGATTTAAAGTATCAAAGCAGGGACTGGCAAGGCCGTTCGGTGAAAACCCGTTTTTATGACTTAGCCGAGGCGCTGGGCGATTTAGGCATCTGGGTCAGGATGCATTATGTGTATCCGTATCCGCATGTGGATGCAGTGATTCCGTTAATGGCCGAAGGCAAAATCCTGCCTTATCTGGACATACCGTTTCAACATGCGAGCAGCCGTATTCTGAAATTAATGAAACGCCCGGCGGCCGGCCAAAATAACCTGGAACGCATTAAGGCCTGGCGGGAAGTCTGCCCCGATATTACCTTGCGCAGCACCTTTATCGTCGGTTTTCCGGGCGAAACCGAGCAGGAATTTGAACAATTATTGGATTTTATGACTGAGGCGCAACTGGATAGGGTTGGCTGCTTTGCCTATTCGCCGGTCAAAGGCGCGGTCGCCAATGACTTGCCCGATCCGATTCCGGAAGAGCTTAAACAGGAGCGTTTGGCGCGGTTTATGGCGCATCAGGCCGAAATCAGCGCAGCTCGTTTGCAGCGCCGGGTAGGCCGCATCGAAACCGTATTGATCGACGAAGTGGTCGAAGAAGGCGCGGTGGCCAGAAGTACAGCCGATGCGCCGGAAATCGACGGGCAGGTGTTTATCGATAATGCTACGCATCTGAAAGTCGGCGATTTTGTCGATGTAAAGCTTGAAGAAGCGGATGAATACGATTTGTGGGGACGCTTGGTTTAACCGGGTAGGATGGGTAGGGCATCGCGAAACCCATCATAATCAATCTCGCCGATGCGATGGGTTTCGGCTATCCCTCTACCCATCCTACAGCCGTTCCGGCAAACCATGCCGGAACGGCTGAAAACGGTACATGACGGATTGCCGAATCCTGCCGAATGTTATAATATAACATTCGATTTCAAATAACCGTTCTTTGCAATGACTACACCCGCCAAAGCAAGCCACAACCAACCCCTGGAACACGATCACAAAAAATGCGTCAGTAAGGCCTTAGGCATTGCCGAACATTTGTGCGTGGCGCGCGGCGTACAATTGACTCCCATCCGTCATCAAGTGCTGGAACTGATCTGGGGCAGCCATAAAGCCGTCAAGGCTTATGAGTTGCTGGATCGCATCAAGCCTCTGCAAAATGCCGCAAAACCCGCGACGATTTACCGCGCACTGGATTTTTTGATCGAACAGGGTCTGATTCATCGGGTGGAAAGCCTCAATGCTTTTGTCGGTTGCAGTTGCTCCGGGCATCAGCATGAACAGTTATTGATGATCTGCAATAACTGCCAGGAAGTGGAAGAGCGCTCAGCCCCCGAAGTCATGCAAGCGTTGTCGCAGGAAATCAAGCAGGCGGATTTCATTGTGCACAGCAAAGCCATAGAAATTCATGGGATATGCGCAAAATGCGCGCAGAACATGAGCAGCGGGCAAGGCTGATGACGTTATTTTTTCAAAGCAGAAGGCTTGTCAGGTGTTACGTTATAACATTTCTTATCATTCAAGCAACATGTTCAAAACCGATGAATAAAAAACTCGCCATTATTTTCTTATCAATAGCCGCGCTAGGGGCTAATGCCCATGCGGCTGACAATAGCGTCCAAAAACTGGAAGATATAGTCGTCATCAGCACGGGCATCAAGCACTCCACTGCAAAATCGGCCAAGCCGGTAACGGTGTTGACGGGCGAGCAGTTGCGCATGAAAACGGGGACAACCATCGGCGATACGCTCAAAAATGAGCTTGGCATTACCAGTCAGTCATTCGGTTCCGGGGTTGGCACGCCGGTCATACGCGGGCAATCCGGGCCCCGGGTGCGGGTCATGCAAAACAGTCTGGGCAATAATGATGTTTCATCATTAAGCCCGGATCATGCCAATGGCGTGGAGCCGATTCTGGTCGAACGGATTGAAGTGTTGCGCGGGCCATCGACGCTGTTGTACGGAAGCGGCGCTATCGGCGGCATAGTGAACGTGATCGATAACCGGATCCCCGAACAAGTCCCCGACAAGTTGCTCGGCGGAGCCGGTGAGCAACGCTATGATTCGGCAACCAACGAGACTTCCAGCGCGCTCAAGCTGGAAGGCGGTCGGAGCGGTGTGGCCTATCATGTCGATGGTTTTTATCGTGACCAGGGCAATACCCATATCGGGGGCAATGCGATAGATGAAAATGCCGCTCGTGCAACCGATCCCGGCCTGAATATTGTGAATAATCCCAACGGCCTTATCGATAATTCAAAGGCACGGTCACGCGGCGGCTCGGTCGGCGTCTCGAAAATCGGCGATGCGGGGCTGGCCGGTGTTTCGATCAATAGCCTGGAAAAAAACTACGGCATCCCGCCGGATGGCAGCGGTGGCGCTCCGGTTACCATTGACCTGACCCAAACCAAATACGATTTTAAAGGGCAACTGAATAAGCCTTTCGCGCTGGCGGAAGAATTGCGCGTGAAGTTTGGCTATACCGACTACAAGCACGTCGAGATGGACAACGGCATTCCCGCCACCACATTCTTGAACAAATCCTACGAAAGCCGGTTGGAACTTGAACACAAGCCTATCGGTTTATTAAACGGCGTGCTGGGCTTTCAGTCGGTCAACAGCCAATTCTCAGCCATTGGCGCAGAAGCGCTGGTGCCGCGTACAGCCCTTGATTCCTATGGCTTGTTTGATGTCGAATCGTTCAAAATCGGCGCTGTCACTTATGAGCTGGGCGCGCGCGGCGAATGGCAAACCATAGCGCCGGAAAACCGCAACAGCCTGACCTACCACCCCATTAGCGGCTCGGCCTCGGCGTTGTGGGACATCACCGGCCAGCACCAAGTCAGTCTGGCTTTCACCCATTCGCAACGCGCACCGCAGATACAGGAATTGTTTTCCAACGGCGTTCATGAGGCCACGCACAGCTACGAATTGGGCAATGCCAACCTCAATAAGGAACTGTCCAATAACCTGGATTTGGGCTATCGCTACAATGCCGACTGGATGACGGCGGAGTTAAATCTGTTTCACAATTGGGTCGGCGACTACATTTACCAGCAACGAAACGGCTCGGTGTTTAACGAAGACTCTGGGGAATTTGAGGATGCTTGTACCGGAACCTGTATCCCCGTTTTGGCAAGCCGCCAAGCCGCCGCTACCTTCAAAGGCTTTGAAGCCCAGACCGTGTTTCCGCTGATGCAAAACCGTTACGGCGCAATCGATCTGACTTTATTTGGCGACTACACCCGAGGCACCTTTGAACAGGGCGGCAACGTTCCCCGTATGCCGCCGTTGCGCTATGGTGTACAACTCAGCTACGAAAAAAATGACTGGTCAAGCCATGCCCGGTTGACCCGGGGCGAGGCGCACGACGGCATGGATGCCGGAGGTAGAGCAACGCATGGAGCAGTTGCCGAGAATCATTCAGGCGCTAATGACTCAAACACTCCCGGCTATCTGTTGCTCAATTTAGACGCACAATACCGTTTGGCGAGCTTTGGCGATTCGGAAGTGCTGCTGTTTGCAAAAGGCAAGAACATGCTGAACGAAAATATCCGCAATTCGACTTCCTATATGCGTAATTTTGCCCCGGAACCGGGACGCAGCGCTGAGTTAGGTATTCGGGTCAGCTATTAGCCGCAGTTGTTCAGGCCACGAACAGGGCATACGACTATGGGGATTCAGGAGCAATAGTCGAAGACAGTCCTGTTGAGGAATGAAATGAGGTTATGCCATCACTGTTCCTTATTACGCTGACCGCCCTTCGCTATGCTGCATTAGGTTTTTCAAGTACGGAATTTAATCTGTCCATGTGTCGCCATGATATAGCCAATTTTTTAGGCTTAACCATAGAAACGGTGAGTCGGCAATTGACTGATTTACAAAAAAACGGCATCATTACAGCTAAACAACGCAGCGTTCAAATTAACAACCCGGACGCGCTAAAAGCAATCGTCGAACCTTGTTTTTCGAGCCATTTTTCATGTATTCATTAAAGTTGTCCAGCTACATCGAGTATTGTTCAAGGTTATGGCTGGTCAACTAGACTTGTGCGGACTACCCATGTTTGGCAATTATTTGACGTGTTTTGATCCAGATCAAGACACATTTAACAATAACTCGAAAATAGCGCTACTGTAGCTATTTTGATGGTTATAAGGCTATAGAGGAAGTTTCGAGCAAACGGAGCGACAAGTTATGTTCATGCTCAAAGATGCGCGATATATAAGGTTCCATAGGTAACGGTCAGATGAACGAATTCTAGTGATGGTCATTAGTTTCGATGACCCAAAATCTACGGCTTAATTATTTATACTTAATTTGAGTTTATGAATATGCTTTTAATAAACAGTAATTTTATTGTTATAAAACGCAAATTGATCCTTTTTCAGCCACCGGACTATGGCAATGAAATTTATAATGAACTGTCGGCTCACGGATGGGATGTGTATGTTGCCAACGACCTTCAACAAGCGTCCGATTTCTTAGTCAAGCATACATTCAAAGTAGGGTTATGTTTGATCGATAAGAGGTGCGGCAACACCCAGTGTTTGATCGGCAAGCCATGCTTGGTCGACAAGTGCAGTAATAGCCTGCAACTGGCTCAACTCAACCGATTATTCAATTTATCTACGCACATCAACTGGATAATGGGAGTACCTAACGAATGCGGGCTAAAAATAGACCCTAATTCTAATGAAAACAAATTGATAGCTGAATATTGTTATAACTATGTGACTTTTCCAGTTGATATGGGACGTTTGTTAATCACCTTGGGTCATGCTTACGGCATGAATGAACTCTCCCAGCCCGCCCAAGAAACGGTTAATGACTATCCATCTAGCTTTGGAATTATTGGGAACAGTCCACCAATGGTGACTTTATTCAGATTGGTTCAAAAAGTTGCCAACGAAGACTGTTCGGTTCTTATTGAAGGAGAAACCGGAACCGGCAAGGAATTGATTGCCAACGCCATTCACAAGCACTCGAGCCGCTCCGGAACCCCGTTTGTCGCGATAAACTGCGGCGCATTTCCCAAAGAATTGATACAGGCGGAATTGTTCGGTTATGAAAAAGGTGCATTTACTGGCGCCCAGCATCGTAAAGTCGGCCGCATTGAATCGGCGCAGGGCGGAACCTTGTTTTTGGATGAGATAGGCGATTTGCCCCTTGAACAGCAAGTCAATCTGTTGCGTTTTCTTGAAGACAGAACGATCCAACGTCTCGGCGGTTCGGAAATAATTCCTATCAATGTGCGCGTAATCGCCGCCACCCATGTAGATTTAAAAGAAGCCGTGTGCAAAAGAGAATTCAGGGAGGATCTTTATTACCGTCTCCGGGTGCTGCAAATAAAAACGCCGCCGTTACGGGAAAGGGGCAATGATATAGAACTGCTCGCTTACTATTTTTTCAACAATTTTTCTGCAGATCGAAACTATAAGGCGAAAGGATTTCATGCGGATTCTCTCTTCCTATTAAAGAATCACCAATGGCCCGGCAATGTCCGGGAATTAATGAACTGCATTCGCCATGCTCTTGTCACCTCGGAAAATCGTCTGTTGACACCTGATGACCTGGGATTGGATCGACACTATCAAGATCATCTGCTGCAAACCCTTGGAGAAGCCCGCGCTGCCGCCGATCGCGAGTTCATTATCACCAGTCTGCGCCATACCAACAATAATAAAAGCCGCGCTGCGGGATTGCTCGGCATTACCCGCGTGAGCCTCCACCGTTTGATCGATAAACACAAGATTGATGCTTGAACATCCTCCTGTCTGCAAAGAGTTTTTCTGTTAACCGATTATTCGATTGCACTGAGGCTAATTCGATTGCTTAAGGTGTCTCAGTGCTGCTCGCTTGATCCCTCTTTAACGAAAGCTTTTTTCCTGTAAATTGTCAGCTAGTGTTTTACAGCACATGACCATTTTTATCAGCTCGGCAATATTTTCAGCCTGCATTTTTTCCATGATGCTTGCTCGGTGTGCATCTACGGTGCGATTGCTGATATTGAGTATCCTTGCGGATTCCTTATTGGAGTGACTCTTGGCTATCAGTCCCAGTACTTCTTTTTCCCTGGTTGTTAAGTGATCGATGCGCTCTTGTATGTGGCGTTTCTTGACCAGTTCCGCTCTGAACGCAAGATCCTTATGAATGGCCTCAACGATTCGTTCGAGCAACACCTCGTTATCAAACGGTTTTTCCAGAAAATCGACAGCCCCGGCCCTGAATGCTTTTGCCGAGTCAGGGATGTCGGCATGACCGCTGATAAATATGATAGGAATGCTAATGCCTCTGTTCAATAATTCGTTTTGAAGTTCGTGACCACTCATCAAAGGCATTCTAGCATCCAAGAGCAGGCAGCCTGGCCGTTCAGGGTTATAGTTATTCAAAAAAACCTCGGCTGATTCAAAACTTTTGACCGCTTGCCCTGATGATTCAATCAATAGGGTTAGAGAGTCACGAATTGCGAATTCATCGTCGACTACATAAACCAGAGGTGTTGTGTTATTAACGCTCATTAGATTTTCTCAGTGTAGGTGGAGTGAAATAAAAAGTGCCGCCTTTTTCGGGTTTGCTATTGAAATGCTAAATACCTATTCATAAGCTCCCCTGTTAAGCCACCATTTCTGTAAGATTGGGCCATAATCCATTGGGCTTCATCCAGCAAAGATATATGGCGACATTAAAAAGGCAATTAACACGCCAATAAGTGTAATATTATGATTTTTATGTAATAAGTGTTGATCGCAGGGTGAAAGTGACTCTGGTGCACGTTAGTTTTATGTATCACTTGATATACATAATTGAGGGGATACTTAAGGAAGTCTTAAGAATCGCGTAAGGAGCACTGTAACCTTTTTGATACATAGACGGGAGCAAACGTAAGAATTGCAATAGGAATGGCTGTAATATTCATGATACACAGGGCGTGGGCTGGAGTGGACAAGTTCAACGCGCCACAGAAGTGGTATATGGAATAAAATTTTATGGGATTTTAGCGTCTTGAATGAATTGATCGTGGTACTTCGTTACTCAGTATTCGGCGGCCCTTAATGACCGTGTTGAGCACGAACTTTTATAGTCCTATTGCTGTTTTTTTTGTTGCGTAGTTTCGAAATAAAAGGCAAGCCCCAGTTTTTCCTGCATCGTATCGGCAAGATACACCAGGGCTTCGCTATTATCGGAATTACGCAGTGTGGAGGAAATTCTTCGGGCTGTTTCTTTAAGCACCTCGTTACCAACAGCGTGTCCCATGCTGCCGTCGTGTCGACAAACTTGTAGCGATCCAGATGCATGCGGGACGGATTTTATAGGTAAAGCCCAAATAGTGACGAATATTAACCGACAGCCCCCAGCGGCCCTTCAGGAAACTGCATGGTCATGCAATGTAGGCTTCCGTACTGATGAACCAAGGGCCGGCAAGGGATGGCGATAATCTTGCGATCAGGAAAACAAGCCGTTAGGCGTTCCAGGGCAACCGCATCCATAGGGTCGTTGTAAATAGGCACCATAAGCGCATGATTGATGATTAAAAAGTTGGCGTAATTGGCCGGTAGTTGTTGGCCGTCCGCATCATAAATCGGTTTCGGCAAGGGTAAGGGCACCAGATGATAGACATCTCCTGCATCGGTTCTAAATGCCTGTAGTTGTGTTTCCATGAATTTCAGGCTGTTGTAGTGCGGATCTTCGGGGTCGTCGCAGCTGGTGTAAGCGATAGTGTCGGCCGAGCAAAATCGCGCCAGGGTATCGATGTGGGCATCGGTATCATCGCCGCTCAGGTTTTCCTGATCCAGCCAAAATATTCGTGTCGCACCCAGGTGTTGGAACAATTGCTGTTCTATGTCTTGTTGGCTCAGACCTTTGTTTCTGTTTGGATTTAACAGGCATTGTTTGGTGGTCAATAGGGTGTTGATGCCGTCGCTGTCGACGCTGCCGCCTTCCAGTATAAAATCTATATCGGTGTGACTGGCGCCTTTAAAGGGTTTGGCGTTTAACAGTTTGTGATTGAGGTCGTTATCGTTTTGGTGCGAGTATTTCTCGCCCCAGCCATTGAAAAGAAAGTTCATGTGCGCGATTGTTCCGTCTTTTTCGACGCTCAGAAAAACCGTATCCCTGACCCAGATGTCATTTACGGCGGCGAGGATGAAGTCGATGTTGTCGGATTTGCCTATTAAGGTCTGGATATGTTGCTGATGGTTGTCGTCCCGGCATACGATCAGTAATTTTTGATAGAGGCTGATGGTCTCTGCTATGACGCTGTAGGATTGTTCTACGGCGTCAAGATTGCGAAAGTCGCCGGTTTTATGCGGCCATGCGATTAACACGGCGGATTGTTTTTCCCATTCTGCTGGAAATCTGTTCATAGTTTTTAGTTCCCTGTAGTTGTAAGTTCCGGCTGTGCGCCGGACTCTGAATGGAGCAACATTTCTTTAGCATGCGCCAGCGTGTTGGCGGTGATATTGATGCCGCCCAGCATCCTGGCAATTTCTTCAATGCGTTCTTCCGTGCCCAGTAAGCGGACATTGGAAGAAGTCATGTCGCTTTGGTTGTTCTTTTCAACGTAGAGGTGGTGATGCGCTTGTGCAGCGACTTGTGGTAGGTGAGTGACGCACATGACTTGCCGGTTATGGCTTAAGCTGCGCAGTTTTTGTCCGACGATTTCGGCAATGCCTCCGCCTATGCCTGAGTCTACCTCATCAAAAATCATGGTCGGGGTGGTTTTATCACTGGAAGTGGTGACTTGAATAGCCAAGCTGATGCGCGATAGTTCGCCGCCTGAAGCCACTTTAGCCAGTGGTTTAGACGGCAGGCCGGGATTGGCGCTGACCAGGAATTCGATTTTATCTGTGCCGTTAAGTTTGGGCGAGTTTGTTTCAAGTTTGGCAATATCGACCAAAAATTCGCCTTGCGGCATGCCCAATTCCTTGATCATCGCTGAAATCTGTTGTTGCAGTTTGTTGCCGATTAGTCGGCGTTGTTCCGACAGTTGCGCAGTCAGCTGTTGGTATTGGCCGATCAACTGTTGAGTACTCACCGTTAAGGCGTCGATACGCTCGCTGCTGTGAGCCAGTCCGTCAAGTTCCTGTTCTAGTTTTAGGGCCAGTTCCGGCAGTTCATCCGGGGTAACGTGATGCTTACGGCTTAGACTTTGAATAACGCCGATCTGATTTTCCAAGGATTCAAGCCGCTGCGGATCGGCCTCTTGCGACTCAAGAAAGCGGCGCAATTGCAGGGATGCCTCTACAACCTGAATCTGGGCTTCGGAGAGCAGGGTGCAAATTTCGTTTAATTCGGGCGCAAACTGGGCAATGTGTGCGGTGTCTGCTAGGCAGTGGCTGAGCATTTGATTGACCGATAGCGAGTCGTTCTCATACAGCAGATCGACCTGAGCTTGTCCGGTGCTTAAAATTTGCCCCAGATTGGCCAGTTTGCCGTGTTCTTCCGAAAGCTCGGCATAGCTGAAATTGGCAAGATCCAGCTGTTGCAATTCTTCAAGCTGATAATGCAGCAGCTCTTCGCGCTCGGTTTGGTCAGTGCTGGATTTTATCAGTCCGGCCAGTTCCTTGCTGGCTTGCAGCCATTGCCGGTAACAAGCGTTGACGCTGTCCAGCAAGGGTTGGTTTTTTGCGTAAGCGTCCAGTAAGCGGCGTTGTTCGTCATTATTGAGCAGGGTCAAATGCGCATGTTGGCCGTGAATTTCGACCAGTTTTTCGCTGAGTTCCTGCAAAGCCTGCAAGGTGACCGGGCGGTTGTTGATATAGGCTTTGGAGCGGCCGTCGTGATTGACTATGCGCCGGATCAGGCATTGCTCTCCAGCATCCAGTTCATTGTCTTTCAGCCAAAGCAGGGCCAACGGCGCATCGGTCAAATCGAATTCCAGATTGATCTCGGCGCGTTTGCAATCCGGGCGCACGTAGCCGGAATCGGCCCGGTCGCCGAGAGCCAGTCCCAAGGCCGTTAATAGAATAGATTTACCCGCGCCGGTTTCGCCGGTGAGCACCGACATGCCTTTTTCCAGGTCGAGATCTAAGGATTTTACGACGGCGAGGTCGATAATATTAAGGTTTAATAGCATGGTTGTCGGTGGGGTAAGCACTGCTCCAGTTTAATTTATTTCTGAGTATCAAAAAGAAATCATGGCCTTCCGGGTGCAAAATTCTAATCGGTTTGGGTTCTTTTTTAATCAACACCTTGTCGCTGATTAGCACCTTAGGAATTTCAATGTGATCGCAAGTCACCAGGGCGTTGATTTGCTTGGTTTGGCAAAAACTGATTTCAATTTCAGCCGAATCATTTATCACTATAGGCCGATTTGACAAGGTATGGGGGTTAAGCGGCACCAACACCAGCGCGCTTAACGCCGGATGCAAAATCGGCCCGCCGGCAGACAAGGAATAAGCGGTTGATCCGGTGGGTGTGGAAATAATCAGACCGTCGGAGCGTTGCGAATTTAAAAATACATTATCGATTTTGGTGATAATTTCTATCATGCTGGGCGTTACCCAGCGGTGGATGACCACTTCATTAACGGCGGTTTCTTCGTGGATAATGCGCCCGTCGCGGATAATTTTGGTACGCAATAAATAGCGTTTTTCTTCCGTGTAACGGCCTTGAAGAATCTGTAGCAGCTTATCGGACAGCTCGCTTGGTGATATGTCCACCAGAAAACCCAGTCGGCCAAGGTTTATCCCGATCAACGGTATATCATGTTCAACGATGGCGCGGGCAGCGGACAGAAAAGTGCCGTCGCCGCCGACGGCAATAACCAGATCGCAATGCTTCCCTAAGGTGTTGATGGAGCAGGATTTAACTTTTTGATTATCGATAAAATGCGCGCTGTCTTTAGCGACTATGACGGTGTGCCGGTGTTGCTTTAAAAAACTATAGAGGATAGATAAAGTCGTGGCGATACTGGGGTCGCTGGGTTTGCCTATGATGCCTATGGTTTTAAAAGGTGTCTGCATTGCAAGATAACAATCGAAAAATGAATTTGATTATACAAAAAAACCTAGGTAAGACTACGAGTTTTACAGATTTTTCGGATATTTCTGATGCCGGTTTGTCATGGTCTTGCCTATTAACTTGATATTTTTGCACAATAGACACAATCTATGGGGTGCCGAATTAACTACGCAGCGAAAATAAAAATGTCACAGATCCACAGATTATTTAAAATCAGCGAATCCGTGGCTACTGTTGATAGGGTTAGGGGACGAGTTATACTAAGTTCGGAGTGAATATTAATTCAGGGGGGTAAATGAAGCAATTACACAGAAAAGATTTGTTCGGCTGGTCGGTATTTAATCCTGAGCGCAATCTGGATTTTCATAGCGTGCTGTGGGTGCGTGACGGCGGTAATGTGTTAATCGATCCCTTGGCCTTGTCTGAACATGATCACAGTCACTTGCAAAGCCTGGGCGGAGTCAGTTTTATCGTCATTACCAATAGCGACCACTGCCGTGATGCCGAACATATAGCCGGGGTTACCGGCGCGGCGATTTACGGCCCGGCGGCCGAGGAAGAAACCTTTCCGCTGGCATGCGTACGCTGGATTCATGATCAAGAAGAAATCGTATCAGGGCTGGTGGCCTACCAACTTAACGGCTCTAAAACGCCGGGGGAATTGGCACTGCTGCTCGAGCACAGCACCTTGATAACCGGCGATTTAATCCGCTGTCATGTCGGAGGTGAATTGTGTTTGTTGCCGGACGCAAAGCTGAGCGATAAAAACAAGGCCGTGCTGTCGGTCAAACGCATCGCCGAGTTGCCCGATATTAACGCGGTGTTGACCGGCGACGGCTGGCCGCTGTTTAATCACGGCAGCGAGGCTTTGCAGCGTCTGGCAAAAACGTTGAATCCCTAGAGTCTTTTTCTTCTTCCATGCGCCCATTGATGCGGCGTTTTTGTTATAGGGCAGGTTTTGTTAATGTGGGTACAAAAAGAGTTTTCATTGTCGGCAAAAAGCCGTGGATTTCATCTGATCACCGGTGAAATCCTGAACGCTATGCCTGAATTGGCCGGTATAGACTGCGGATTGCTGCATTTGTTCATCAAGCATACCTCGGCTTCGTTGACGGTTAATGAGAATGCCGATCCGACCGTGCGCCAGGATTTGGAAAGCCACTTTAATCGCTTTGTGCCGGAAGGTGCGCCTTATTACCAGCATAGTTATGAGGGCGAGGACGACATGCCTGCCCATATCAAGAACTGTCTGTTGGGCTCAAGTTGCAGTGTTCCCATTACCAAAGGCGCGCTTAATCTGGGCATTTGGCAAGGCATCTATCTGTGTGAGCATCGCAATCAAGGCGGCAGCAGGCGGATTGTCGCCACTATGCAAGGTCAGCCACGATTTGGCTAGAGTTAAGGTGCTTACTTCCAAATACTCACAATATTGGTAAAGTCGTCCGTCCAGGGCTGCATGTCGAAATACAAGGGCAGTTTTTTCCAGCTGCCAAGAAGACTTAGGCGCAACGGTTCCATGGTTTCGGCCTGTTTGGCCATGACCACCCAGTCCGTCGCAACCACCAATGGCATTTCCTGCGGCGGCTCAAATTCCTGAATCAGGGAAGCCAAGTGCAGGGCTTCCGCATTAATCGATAATACTTTTTTCAGCAACAAATGACGGTTGGTCATGTGAAAGGCCAGTATGCCGCCCGGCTTAAGTTTTTTGAAATAAAGCGCCAGCGCTTCCTTGGTCAGCAGATGGGTCGGTACCGAGTCGGAACTGAATGCATCCATGACTAATAAGTCAAAGTGTTGATCCGGCTCTTTTTCCAGCGATAAACGGGCGTCGCCTATACGTATCGCGGCCTTGGGCGCGCACTGGCTCAGGTAGCTGAAATAATCGGCATTGCCGGCAATGGCTACCACCAGCGGATCGATTTCGTACAGCGTCCAGCTTTGCTCAGGCTTGGCGTAACAGGCCAAGGCGCCCGCGCCTAGTCCGACCACGCCGATAGTCCAGGCTTGATCGCTATTATCGTATTCCTTAAACAACTGCCCCATAGGCCCCGGACGACTGTAATAGGTGAGCGGTATTCGGCTTAAGTCGGGAGCCAGGCGCTGCGCCCCGTGTTTGGTGGTGCCGTGAAATAATTCATGATAACTTTCGGGTCGGTCTTGTTCATCGGTCAATACGGCTTCACGCACCGCAAGCACGCCAAAAAAGGTGCGCTGCTGATACAGCGTATGGGAGGACAGGCCATGCAGGCTCAGCGCCAGGAAAATAATCGCGCCGGTCATCGATGCGTAGCCGACCGGACGCGCTCTGAATAGAAAGGTAAAACAGGTCAAGACTATCAGGCCGATGACGATGACGTCGAAATACTGAAGCAAATCAGGGACAGCGGCATGAACAATAATCCCGGCAATAACCAGCAGGGCAGGGGCTATGATTTGCGGCAAGGGCGCTTTCATCCGCCCCGGACGGAGCAGCAGGGCCGCAATAATCATGATCGGATATTCATAAACGGCATTGAACACAAACGGCGCAACAAAGGTGTTGAACATGCCGCCTAACATCCCCGCAAACGACATGATCAAGTAAAAGGTGGTTAAATGCCGGGTATGCGGCCTTAACTTAGCCAGTTCGCCGTGACACACCATCACCGCAAAGAAAAAAGCGACCAAATGTAAAATCAGATAGGCCCAATAAGGCAAATCGGCCGGATTAATGAATGCGTAAGCGATAAACGGCAGCAGGAATAGCGGTTGCAGCCTCACCATGATGGGGTGAATTTTGTCGTTCCAATGGGAAAAAACGATCACAAAAGACAATAAATACAGTGTTAACGGGATGATCCAGAGCAAGGGCACAGAGGCTATATCGGTGCTTATGAAATTGGTCAGGCCCAGCAATAGGCTGGACGGCACCAGGGCCAGGGCCAGCCAGTGCAGTTTGGTGGTAAGGCTGAGCTTGACATCATAGACAACGGCGGCCTGTAGGGGCGAATTTATTCGCCCTGGGCGAATAAATTCGCCCCTACAATTTTTCCATAGCACTAAAGCGCAGCCTGCAATCAAAAGGCACAGCAGCAGATAGCCGACACCCCAGTAACTTTTCTGCATAGCCAGTCCGATATTGGGTTCCAGTAGGAAGGGGTAACTCAGTAAGGCGATCAGGCTGCCGGTGTTGCTGGCCGCGTAGAGATAGTAAGGGTCATGGCTGGTATGGTGGCCGACATGGCTGAACCATTTTTGTATCAGCGGCGCGGTGGTGGATACCACGAAAAAAGGCAGGCCAATAGCAAGCAACAAAGTCCAGAGCAGCCAAAAGGTCGGATTGCTGTCGGTCGGCGGGACGGTGTTTTCAGGCAGGGCCAGCGGCAGCGCCAAAAAGCTAATCAGGATCAGTACAGTATGGATCAGAATTTGGCGGCGCTGGCTGTAGTGCGTAGTCAGATAGTGTGCGTAAAGATAACCCAGAAACAAAATGCTTTGGTAAAACACCATGCAGGTGTTCCAGACAGCCGGGGAACCGCCCAGCAAGGGCAACAAAATTTTCCCGAACAGCGGTTGCAGCACAAACATCAGTGACGCACTGCTAAACAAAGTCGCGGCAAACAAGAAGATCAGGGATAAATTGCGGTCGTTGGTAGCTTTTGCAGGGTGGCTCATTGTTTTTATCAGGTAGCTCTAACGGCTTTAAATTTTTAATGTGGTCATGATAAAGCATTTGTCGCCGAATGGGGCAGTTGAAAATACGAATTAATAAAATGCAGTTCACTGCGATTTTTTTATATCGGCGTTATTTTCGGGGGTGTCCTGTCGCAACATATCACGCTCGGCAGAACGTATTTTTAACTGATTTGCAGAATATTATTTCATTTAAGATATGTTTTACCCAGCCAATATTTGTAATTCATCCATTTACAGCCAATAATTAGGCTTCCATTTAACTTGCTGCTTCGATTATGGCCTATATTGACGATAGTTACGAGACACTAGATGATGATTTGAGTTTTGATTCTGATTTATCTGAAAGCGTATTCAATAATCAGCGTCTTGCTACCCGTTATATTAGAAACGATATTAAAGCGATTTTTTATAAAATCGATATTTTTACTATTTTCGGGTTTAATTTTCTTCGTCGCCTGATCGCAGTAAAACTACTCGATATAAGCAGTAAAGGGGTATTAGTCTCTACGGACAAAAATCTTAAGATCAATACCAAAATAATTCTGGGGCTTAAATTCAAGACAGGGAAAACCTTCAGGATTAAAGCCTTAGTAGTAAGAAAGTCGGCTATATCCAAAAAAATAAAGATTGATAGCACACTCGTTTCCAGATTTAAATTCAAATTCAGTAAGCCCTTCGGGAATATAGGCTTAGTCATGCACCCGTTGATTATTTCAAACTATCAATATGGGATAAAATTTTACAATTCTCATAACGAACTAGGTGATTATCTAGTCGAAACACAAAAAGAATTAAAATTTAAATGAGCTGCTCTTGTTGTTTTTGGTCGCTAATGTAAATAGCTCGCTTGAAGTTTGTTATTCATCGATAATTTATAGACCGACATGGTTACAAAACACAGAGAATGCAACGGACTTCTGGTGCAAGAACTTCCCAATGATATTTAAGTCATAAAAATTTTCATAATTTCTGCAATTTGTTGCCGAGCATCATGGATTATTTGCAAAGACATTTCTGGTGTTAACTGTTGGTTCTTCAATTTTTGAAAGACGGGTAAGGTAAAGATTAAAGGTAGTTTGGTGCCGCTAGATTGAGTTAAAAGGTAATGGTATTTTGCTAATAACACAATATCAATCAGATTGAGATCCTCGCTGCTATTTTCAAACCAATTTGTAGACTGTAAGGGTATTTGTTTTAACTTATTTGGAAACTCCCACTTTTTCAGAATAATAGTGCCAATTTGACCTTGCATTTCGTCGATACAAAAATCCATGTCTTCTGATTGGTACATATCGTCCTCTAAGCTATCAGCAAACGCCAATACCGGTAGCGCGCCGATATTATGCAAGAGTCCTGCAAGCAAAGCTTCATCAGGGTCTACTTTTTGAGTGAGTTGAGCCAAGATATAACTGATACTGGAGACTTTTATGCTTTGCATCCAAGTCTGTTGTATCTGTTTTTTTATATGCGGTTTTTCGCATTTTATCAGGTTTTTCATGCTGAAAGCGGTCACTAGGTTGCGAGTGGTCTGTAGACCTAGGCGATTAATGGCATTAAAACTACTGGCGATTGGCTGTGGTAAACGATAAATAGGACTGTTAACGACCTGAATCAATTTTGCGGCTATCACCGGATCCAGATTAACAATTTTAGTGATTTCCTTAATATCACAGTCTTGCTGAATTGCTTTTTGAAGTTTTAATGCGACATTAGGAAAACTTGGTGTTTTAAGGTCGCCCCGTATTAAATGTTCGTAAAAACGATTAAAAAACGAATTATCCTTAAGATGCTCAGAAATGTTCAGTTTGTTCTCTAAAGGCGCGGTAATGTTGCGTCCCATCAAAAGGTCAGCCTGAGAAATATAAATCACCGTGACATCGGATCTTGCGATTGCAGTCATGTAATGATGTCTGCCGGCAGACAAGGGATATAATGCTTTAAATGATCCGCCAACTATTTCTTGTGCCGTACCATTGCTCGCTTCCATGAAGACATTACCCTCAGTGACATAGATTAACGAGTCTGCTTCAGTACCTCTGTTAAAAATGATCGAACTGGGTGCGAAATTAGCGGCTGTGATTTTTAATTGCTGCATATCCTCTTCGTTCAGCAGCTGGGAAATAGGCTTTAGTGTTTTTAAAAATGAAATAGGTATATCAACATTTTTTGTTTGTGACAGCTTATGGTCATGCGCCGGATTGAATGTAGGCTCCCTGTTATCGGCTAAAAGGTGTACAGATTTTTTTTTAAAAAAATTCCAAAACATAATGAATTTAAACTCCAGCGAATTTACCTAATAAATGCAACACATCTTAAAAGAAGGTTAGATGCTAGGTTTGTGTTTTGCAAAAAAAGAGCCCAATTAGAGCATTCAATCACCCGACCCAGGACTGCAAAGATACCATAAGTTTAAGGCTTACTATATACGGCAAGCTTGCCGAATGACAGTCCGTTTTAGGTGAGTCAAAATATTATAGAATGCGAGTGGGTTTATGAATTATTAGAGTCGGGGTCGAGAATTGTCTGTGAAAGACAGTATGTGTCGAACCGCTCTGATCGATAAATACATACCGGAGGCTCAAAATGAATAAGCAAACACGACAACTCGCGGCCGTTATCACCGGGCAAAAAGCTACGGATGGCGTCGGCGTCAAACTGAAACGCATCATCAGCCAGCTACAAAAAAACGCCTTTGATCCATTTATCTTATTGGATGAATTTGGTTCGGATCAAGCAGCAGACTATTGCGGCGGTTTTCCTGATCATCCGCATCGCGGTTTTGAAACCGTGACTTATATGCTGAAAGGCGCCATGTTGCATCGCGATCATCTGGGTAATGAAGGGCATTTACGCGCCGGCGATGTGCAGTGGATGACGGCTGCGCGTGGGATTATCCATTCGGAAATGCCGGAACAGGAGCATGGCTTGTTACACGGTTTTCAGCTATGGATAAATCTGCCTGCTAAAGAAAAAATGCAGGCTCCGCATTACCAGGAATTTGCGGCAGCAAAAATCCCTCATGTCGCTCTGGCGGACGGCGGTTACATCAAGATCATTGCCGGCGACTATGTTACCGACACAGGAAAAATTACCGGCCCGGTAACCGGCGTGAGCACTGAGCCGGTGTATTTCGATGTGGCTTTAAGCCCCCGGCAACGGCTGGGTATTCCGATATCCACACTGCATACTGTGTTGGTCTATGTTTACCAGGGCGAGTTGGCTATAGATGCATCGGATCAAATTTTACAGGCCGGGCAATTGGGGCAGTTACAAAACGGCGATAACATACAGCTAGCGGCACAAGATCGACCGGCTCGTTGTCTAGTGTTAGCCGCGTTGCCGTTAAAAGAGCCGGTAGTGCAATCAGGCCCGTTTGTGATGAACACGCGGGAAGAAATCGATCAGGCCTTTCGCGATTACCGTGACGGCGTGTTGACCTTATGAATTAATAGCTAAGCCGACTAAGGAGATGACTATGCAGCAAAAACCGGCAACTACCCGTGTCAAAATCCACCCGCTTATGCAATCGCGCTGGAGTCCTAGGGCGTTTAACCCTGACAAGCAGGTGAGTCATGATGATCTAGTGGCGCTGCTGGAAGCCGCGCGTTGGGCGCCGTCTTGTTTTAATGACCAGCCTTGGCGGTTTATCGTTTGCGATAAAGCGACCGATGAAACCGGCTGGCAACAGGCATTGACAGTCCTGGTTGAAAAAAACAGGCGTTGGGCCAGGAACGCCCCGGTGTTGATGCTTTCTGTTGCCATGGAAAATTTCAATCACAGCGGGCAGGCTAACCGCTGGGCGATGTATGACGCCGGCGCCGCCAGCCTCAGCTTGGTCTTGCAGGCCACTGCGTTGGGGTTATCCGTGCATCAAATGGGCGGCTTTGATACCGAAAAAGCCCGCGAGGTTTTTAAGCTACCGGGCGATTGCAGGCCGATGGCGATGATGGCTGTCGGCTATCAGGCCGATGTTGATGTGCTTGATGATGATTTGAAGGAAACCGAATGCGCCGCGCGTTCCCGGGTCGGGTTGAACGAGCAGTTTTATGCCGGGCAATGGGGCAAAGGGATTGAATAATCTGATGATGGCTGATGTCGATTATTCGCAAGGTTAGCGTTTGATATTACATTATGTAAGGCCCAACATGGTCAAGATTTCTTCGCGTATTTGTTCCTGCATGACCGGATCGGTGATGGGCTGGGACCGGTTGTCGGTGATATAGAACATGTCTTCAGCCCGGCTGCCTATGGTGGTTATTTTGGCGCTGTGCAGATGGATGTTTTTTTGGACAAATGCTTGGCCTATTTTGGATAAAAGCCCGGCATGATCCGTGGTGATCAGCTCAATGATGGTGTGCCTGTTTAAGGGGTCGGCATGAAACTGAATGCTGGTCGGGATAGGAAAATGTTTGGCCTGCCTGGATTGGCGATGAATGTTTTTGTGTTTTTTCACTTCGTGATGCAGCAGATTATTGCGCAGCAGGGTGCAAATATGCACTTCTCTGAACAGTTCATCGATGGGCTCACCCGACTGCTCAAGCACCAGAAAACTATTCAACACATAATTATCGGTCGTGGTCATGATTCTGGCGTCAAGTATAGTAAGGCCCAGTTGGTCGAGGGTGGCTGTGCTTAGCGAAAAAATAGCCTCTTCATTCTTGGTGTAAACAAAAACTTCGGCGCTGCCGCGTTGGGTTTGCGGGCGCAGCAGAACCAGGGGCAGATCATCTTCCGTGGATGAGGCGATGGCAATAGTGTGCCAGGCTATTTCATCGGCTGAATACCTTAAAAAGTAATCATCACTGGCATGTTTCCAGGATTTGAAAATAACCGGTTCGGATATGCCCAGTTTGATCAGTTGGTCTTTTGCTTCCTGTTTGTTTTCGATCAGGCGATCCGCCAATACCACGGGATTTTGCAAGCCTCTGTGCAAGGCACTATAAGTTACCGAATACAGTTCTTTCAGCAGCGCATCTTTCCAAGCGTTCCAGAGCTCGGGGTTGGTGGCGCGAATATCGGCCACGGTCAGCAGGTACAAGTAATTCAGATATTCGATGCTGCCTACGGTGAGTGCGAATTGATGAATGACATCCGGATCGCCGATGTCTTTTCGTTGCGCAGTCATCGACATGACCAGATGGTTGCGCACCAGCCAGCAGATCAGATTGGTGTCGTGCGGGGAAAGGTCGTGTTGCACGCAGAACTCTCTGGCGATGTCTTCGCCAATAGCAGAATGGTCGCCGTTCCGGCCTTTGGCGATGTCGTGGAATAGACCGGCAAGATACAGCACCTCCGGTTTTGCAACCAGCCGAAAAATATCATTGCAGAAAGGCAGTTCATCAAGGTGTTTTTCTAAGGCAAAGCGGCGTAAGTTGCGGATAACAAAAAGGGTGTGCACATCCACCGTATAAATGTGGAATAAATCATATTGCATGCGCGCGACAATATTGGCAAAGCAGGGGATATAGGCGGCCAGCACCCCGTAGCGGTTCATGCGTCTTAATTGGTCGGTAATGCCGCGCGGCTGGCGAAACACTTCGATAAAAAGACGGTTGGCGGCTTTATTGCGCCGAAATGCATCGTCGATCAAATGCAGATTTTTACGAATCAGGCGTATGGTCGTGGCCCTGACGCCTTTTATCGATGAACTTTGCTCCAGAACCAAAAAAACTTCCAATAAAGCTAGCGGGTGCCGTTCGAAAACGGTGTCGTCAACGGCTTCAAGATAGCCGTTGACGACCACAAATTTGTCGTTAAGCGGGATGGTGGTGTTAATAACTTCCCCGGAAACGAAGCGTTCGTTGAATAATTGCAACAGCATCTCATTGAGACGCTCAAGTCCAAGTACTGTTTTAAAATAAAACTGCATGAACTGTTCTACATCCTGATTGTAGGCCTGATGCTCGGCGCTGAAACCAAATTGCCGGGCAAGATCACGTTGATAGTCAAAAATCAGCCGATCTTCGCAGCGGTTGGTTAAAAGATGCAGCGCGTAACGAATCCGCCAGAGCACTTCAACAGCGGCAACCAGTTCCAGGTATTCGGATTCCGGCAGGAAGTCGTATTTAATTAGTTCTTTGAGGGTCGAGGCATTGTACTGGCGCTTAAACACCCAGGCGATGACTTGTCTGTCGCGCAAGCCCCCCGGCCCTTCTTTAATGTTGGGTTCAAGGTTGTAGGCAGTATCATGGAATTTGGCGTAACGCTGGCGCTGCTCTTCCATTTTGGCGGCAAAAAACCGATCCGATGACCAGATTTTGTCCGGCGTGATGTGTTGATTGAGTGTCTTATGCAATGACATGTTTCCGACAATTAGCCGGTTTTCCATAAGACTGGTGATGATGGTTTGATCATTGTTTGCAGCCTCTACGCATTGTTTGATGGTGCGTACGCTTTGCCCGGGTTTTAAGCCGATATCCCAAAGGAAGGTAAAAAAACTTGCCAAGGCTTCCTGGTAAGGGCCGGTGTCTTCAGAATCCAGTAAAACAACCAGGTCAATATCGGAGTAGGGGAATAACTCCCTTCTGCCGTAACCGCCAATGGCGCAAAGCGAAAGCTGACTGGCGTATTCGCCGAGAAAATGTCGCCAGCAGCTGCTTAAGACGGCATCAATAAAGTTGGACTTGTCTTTAAGCAGCTTGGAAACTGATTTGTGGGGGTTGAATTTTTGTCGAAGTTCGGCGTCTTTTTGTTTTAGCAGTAGTTTGAATTGTTGCAGGCTGTCTTTTTCGTCGAAAATAGTCGACGGTAGGGCCTCAACCACTCCTGGCATTATTGCTGATCCTCCCTCTACCGAGGTCGGGTCAATAGATAGTACGGCTGCCGCAGCAATGGTTTTGTTCAAGGTTGTCACCTTTCTTCTTGGCGTAAAGTCAGAATTTCATAGCCGCTTTGAGTGACCAGAATGGTGTGTTCCCATTGTGCGGATAGGCTGCGATCTTTGGTCACTGCCGTCCAGCCGTCGGGCAATACTTTCATGTGTCGTTTGCCGAGATTTATCATCGGTTCTATGGTTATGATCATGCCCGCCACAAGGACTTCTCCGTCACCGGCTTTGCCGTAATGCAGCACTTGTGGTTCTTCATGAAAGACTTTGCCGATACCATGTCCGCAAAATTCCCTGACCACGGAGTAACGGTTGGCTTCTGCATGGTGCTGTATGGCATGGCCTATGTCGCCTAAGGTAGCGCCGGATTTAACCTGTTCGATACCCAAAAACATGCATTCCTGAGTGACCTTGATCAGGCGTTTTGCGTGTTGACTGACTTCGCCGACGCAAAACATTTTACTGGTGTCGCCGTGGTAGCCGTCTTTGATGACGGTAATGTCAATATTGACAATATCGCCGGATTTAAGCTTTTTTTCTCCGGGTATGCCGTGACAGATCTGCTGGTTAATGGAGGTGCAAATTGATTTTGGAAAACCGTGATAATTGAGCGGCGCAGGGATGGCTTGCTGCACATCGACAATATAATCGTGGCAAATCTGATTGAGTTCGTCGGTGGTGACGCCGGGAAGCACATAGGGTTCAATCATTTCTAATACTTCGGCCGCCAGTTTTCCGGCAATACGCATTTTTTCAATTTCAGTTTCGGTTTTAATGGTTATGCTCATGAAACGAATATAAGTTATGTAGGTCGGGCTAGCGCAGGGTAACCCGACTTCTATAGTCTTGTACCTACGTAATAAGGTCATTTTAGCAGAGATCGGCTTGTTGTGAAAACGCAATTATGGTATAAAGGGAAGTTCGTTTTCGAACAAATACTCACGCCTATCGTCACGTTTGGAAGGGTGCCGGTGCGACCTGGATCTTAATAATCAAGGTTGCAGCCGGTTTCCAGGCGGGGTAGGTGGAGGCGTAACCCAACTCGGAACACAGGTTCCGACAATTTATCTTAAGGAGTACACATGTCAGCAGTATCTATGCGTCAAATGCTTGAAGCGGGTGTCCATTTCGGCCACCAAACGCGTTATTGGAACCCGAAAATGGCTAACTACCTATTCGGTTCACGTAACAAAATCCATATCATCGATTTGGAAAAAACGCTGCCAATGTTTAATGACGCAATGAATTATCTGGGTCAGATGTCAGCAAACAAAGGTACTGTGCTGTTTGTCGGCACTAAGAAAGCGGCGCGTAAAGTGGTTGCTGAAGAAGCTGCACGTTGCGGTATGCCTTATGTCAACCATCGTTGGTTAGGCGGCATGCTGACAAACTTTAAAACCATCAAGAAATCAATCAATCGCCTGAAAGAATTGGAGGCGATGAAAGCTGACGGTACGCTTTATCAACGATTCGCGAAAAAAGAAGCATTAGGTATGGAACGCGAGCTTGAAAAGCTGGAACGCAGCCTGGGCGGAATTAAGGATATGAAAGGCGTTCCTGACGTGATTTTCATTTTGGATGTCGGCTATGAAAAGAATGCAATCAGCGAAGCTAGAAAATTAGGCATTCCAGTCGTTGGTATCGTCGATTCCAACAACTCGCCGGAACAAATCGATTACATTATTCCGGGTAATGATGACTCAATTCGTGCGGTCAAACTCTATTGCGAAAGCGTTTCCGCTGCCGTGATGGAAGCCAAAGCAGCCGGTTTGGGATTGTCGGCAAAAGCAGATGATTTTGTTGAAGAAGCTGCGCAATAAGATACAATTCTTAAATTAAGCTAGGCAAAAAACGCCTCCTCACGGGGGCGTTTTTACAGTGATGAATAATGAGGAAAGTTAAAATATGAGTATTACAATTAGTGCGACCATGGTGAAGGAACTGCGTGAAAGAACGGCTTCCGGCATGATGGAATGCAAAAAAGCTTTAGTGGAAGCGAACGGCGATATGGAATTGGCCATAGAAAATATGCGCAAAGCCGGCCTGGCCAAGGCCGATAAAAAATCCGGACGTATTGCAGCAGAAGGCATCATCGGCGCTAAAGTCAGTGCTGACGGCAAAGCGGTGGCGATAGTCGATATTAATTGCGAAACTGATTTTGTCGCCAAGGCCGATGATTTCGTTAGTTTCGTCAACAATGTCACACTGGCTTTATTGAATGCCGATATTGAAACAGAAGAACAATTGCTGTCCATGAAATTGGCTGGCGGCTCTACGGTGGATGAAGTGCGACGCAACTTGGTCGCCAAGCTGGGCGAAAATATTACGGTCAGACGCTTTCAAAAGTATCAGACGGCTACAGGTGGTACGGCCTGCTATTTACACGGCAATAAGATCGGTGTGATTGTCGAATTAGCCAAAGCGGATAACGAATTAGCTAAAGATATTGCGATGCATATTGCAGCCAGCAAACCGACTTGCGTTTCTGACGAACAGGTATCGCCGGAACTTATTGAAAAAGAGAAGGTGATCTTCTCGGCACAAGCGGCGGAAAGCGGAAAGCCTGCGGACATCATCGAGAAAATGGTGGTCGGCCGTATCAGTAAATTTTTAGCGGAAATTACTTTATTGGGTCAGCCTTTTATTAAGGATGATAAGCTGACTGTCGCCAAATTGTTGGCCTCGAAAGGTAACAGCGTTATTCGTTTCGCCCGTTTGGAAGTGGGTGAGGGCATTGAGAAGAAAGAAGAAAACTTTGCCGAAGAAGTCATGGCGCAAGTTAGAGGCACACACTAATTTCCACCCTCATAAATACCAGCCCCCGAAATTTAAAATGACTAAAACAATTTGCCAGAGAATTTTGCTTAAGCTAAGCGGTGAAGCTTTAATGAGTGAGACCGGAGGCAGTATTGATGCCGATATTGTAAAGCGTCTCGCCACTGAAATTAAAGAGTTATGCGATGTTGGCCTACAGGTTGGTTTGGTTATCGGGGGCGGTAATATATTGCGCGGTGCTGAAAAAGCTTCGGAGGGATTGGACAGAGTCACCAGCGATCAGATGGGCATGCTGGCTACGGTCATCAATGCCCTGGCCATGCAGGATGCGCTGGAAGCGCACGGCCAACCGGTCAGGGTGATGTCGGCGCTTAAAATTAATCAGGTTTGTGAAGATTATATTCGGCGCAGGGCGGTCAGGCATCTGGAAAAAGGTCGGGTGGTTATTTTTGCGGCGGGCACCGGAAATCCTTTTTTCACCACCGATTCGGCAGCCAGTCTCAGGGCGATTGAAATCAATGCCGAACTGATGATTAAGGCCACTAAAGTTAAAGGCATTTATTCCGCCGATCCTCAAAAAGACCCGAATGCTATATTTTATTCGCGATTAACTTATGATGAAGCGCTTGATCAGCGTCTGAATGTCATGGACACTACGGCACTGGTATTGTGCCGGGATAATAATGTGCCGATGCGGGTGATGAATATTTTTGAACAAGGCGCGGTAATGAAACTGATGATGGGCGAAGAGATAGGATCGCTTATTGAACGAGGAACAAAATAATGATAAGTGATATTCAGCAGGACGCTTCAACGCGGATGGGCAAAAGCATTGAAGCTCTAAAACATGAATTCTCAAAAATAAGAACCGGCAGGGCTCACCCCAGTTTATTGGATCAGATTAGTGTTTCCTATTACGGCACCGATTCCCCGTTGTCTGGGGTCGCCAATATTGCCGTTGAAGATGCGCGTACTTTGACGATTACCCCCTGGGAAAAGGGCATGGTGCAGGCTATCGAAAAAGCCATATTGAAATCGGATCTGGGTTTAAATCCCTCGACCAACGGCATGGTGATTCGCATCCCCTTGCCGGCATTAACGGAGGAGCGGCGCCGCAGCCTGGTTAAAATCGTCAAGAATGAAGCGGAGAATGGCCGGGTCGCGATCAGAAATATTCGCCGCGATGCCAATTCTGCGATTAAAGATGCCTTAAAGGAAAAGACCATTTCTGAAGATGAGGCGCGTGCGGCTGAAGACAAAATTCAAAAATTGACCGATCAGTATGTAAAAGACGTGGAGAAATTGTTGGAAGCCAAAGAAGCCGATTTACTGTCTATGTAATTGGGATTTACTCATGCCTACGGATGACCGTCATAATTTAGAATCAGCCCTCGTTGCTACGCAGCAGCCTGGGAACGAGGGCAATCCGCGCCATATCGCTATTATCATGGATGGTAACGGCCGTTGGGCGCAGAAGCGATTTATGCCGCGCGCCATCGGTCATCAGGCCGGGGTTAAAGCGGTTCAAAAAATTGTCGAGTACTGCGCTGAGCAGGGTATAGAGGTCTTGACCTTGTTTGCTTTCAGCAGCGAGAACTGGCGTCGCCCCGAAGAAGAAGTGTCATTGCTGATGGGGTTGTTTACGGCGACCCTGCAACGAGAAATCAACAAGCTTGATCGTAATAATATCCGCTTGCGCTTTATTGGCGACAGAACGGCATTTCCTGACAAATTACAGGCCAAGATGGCCGAAGGCGAAGCGCAGACCCAAGGCAATAATGCCTTGACGCTGGTTATCGCGGCAAATTACGGGGGGCGTTGGGATCTGTGTCAGGCATTTAAGGCAGTGGCGGAAAAAATAGCGACTGGAGAATTGAACAGCCAGGACATCAGTGAGCAGCTGATCAACCAGCATTTATCAACTGCGGATTTGCCCGAGCCTGACTTGTTTATTAGAACCGGCGGCGAACAGCGCGTTAGCAATTTTTTGTTATGGCAACTCGCCTATACAGAGATGTACTTTACCGCAACCTTATGGCCGGATTTCGACCAGCATGTGCTTGCAGAGGCTATCAAGAGTTTTAAGAGCCGGCAAAGACGTTTTGGTCATACCGGAGAACAACTGCAAGCAAAATCGATTACCTTATAAAACTGAAATTTTACTTCTCACTTTCATCTAATAATTATAAAAAATGTTACTACAGCGCATTATTACCGCATTAATTCTGGTTCCCTTGGTAGGCCTTGCTGTTTTTTTGCTGCCAATCGAGTATTTTTCATTGCTGATTGGGCTCATCACGCTGTTAGCCGCATGGGAATGGACTCGTCTGATCGGCATTGATTCGCCGGTTAAACGCGGATTGTTTTTATTGGCGTTGATATTGCCCATGTTATGGCTGCATCTATGGACGCAATTTTTGGAGCTGGCGGCTCAAGTATTGGATTGGCCTGATGTCAGAGATTACTCAGGCGCTCTGGAGTGGCTGGTGATAGCGCCGGTATTGTTCTGGGTATTGGCGATGATATTGATCAGAAACACCCCGCAAGGCGTATTAAAATTGAATCTTAGAATCCGCTATAAGGCGCTGATCGGCTTGCTGGTTTTAGTGGCGACATGGCTGTTTTTGAGCAGATTAAGAGCTTTTTATGGTTCGGAAATGACTTTGTATTTTCTGGTTCTGATATGGGCGGCAGATATTGCGGCTTATTTTGTCGGCAAGAAATACGGTAAAACCAAGCTGGCGCCTGAAATCAGTCCAGGCAAGACAGTTCAGGGCATGTACGGCGCATTAATAGCCGGTGGAATTTGTGCAGTCGCGTTAACCCTGATTTACGGATTTCCATGGATGATTGCTGCGGATTTTGTACTGTTATCGTTATTGACCGTATTGATTTCTATCTATGGCGATTTGTTTTTCAGTGTGGTCAAACGTCAGCGCGGCGTTAAAGACACTGGTTCCCTACTGCCCGGTCACGGTGGCATTTTGGATAGGATAGACAGCTTGATTGCGGCCGTTCCGTTTTTTTACGCAGGCATTATTTTAATTCACCCATGAAAGGCATATGCATCCTCGGAGCAACGGGTTCGATCGGCGTCAGCACTTTAGATGTGGTAGCCAGACATTCCAGTCTGTATAAAGTTATCGCGTTAACGGCTAATACCAATATCGATGTCCTCTATGAACAATGTCTGGAACATCATCCCGAAGTCGTTGTGGTCGTGGATCAACAACAGGCACTGCGCTTTACAGAAAAACTGAAAAACTCGCCGATAGCCGATATAGAAGTGCTGTCAGGCGCTAAGGCCTTGGAGCATGTTGCTACATTAGCTAATGTCGATTCAGTGATGGCGGCCATCGTCGGCGCGGCGGGTTTATTGCCGAGTTTGGCGGCGGCAAAAGCGGGCAAAACCATATTGCTGGCCAATAAGGAAGCCTTGGTGATGTCCGGCGCTATTTTTATGCAGGCCGTTAGCGATTCTGGCGCGCAATTGTTGCCGATCGACAGCGAGCATAATGCGATATTCCAGTGCATGCCGGCCGGCTATAAAACCGGCATGCAGGCGAAACAAGCCAGACGTATTTTATTGACGGCGTCGGGCGGCCCTTTTCGGGAAACTCCGGTCGATCAACTGATCCATGTGACGCCGGATCAGGCTGTGGCTCATCCTAACTGGGATATGGGCAGAAAAATTTCCGTGGATTCGGCAACCATGATGAATAAAGGCCTGGAGATGATAGAGGCGTGTATTTTATTTGACATGACCCCGGATCAAATCCAAGTAGTCATTCATCCGCAAAGCGTTATCCATTCGATGGTGGATTATGTGGACGGCACGGTGTTGGCGCAAATGGGCAATCCCGATATGCGCGTACCTATCGCTTATTCCATGGCTTGGCCGGAGCGCTTTGATTCGGGTGTGGCGCCACTGAATATTTTTGATGTTGGGCGCATGGACTTTGAGGAGCCGAATCTGGAACGCTTTCCCTGTTTGCGTCTGGCCTATGAGGCTATCGATTCCGGCGGGATTATGCCGACCGTGTTAAACGCGGCCAATGAAATTGCCGTAGCGGCGTTTTTAAATGAACAGGTACGCTTTACCGATATTCCGGTTATCATTGAATTATGCATGAAGCAATTCGAGGCCACGGTAGCCGATACCCTGGACATTATTTTAGCTGCGGATCAACAGGCCAGACGCGTATCCGCACAGATTATTGCCGAGCTTAATAGTTGATGGATTTTTTACATACACTGTTTTATTTTATCGTCGCCATCAGTGTGCTGATTTCATTTCATGAATTCGGACATTTCTGGGTCGCCCGCATAGCCGGGGTCAAAGTGCTCCGGTTTTCGGTCGGTTTCGGCAAGGTTTTATGGGCGTATCAGAAAAACCCTGAGACCACAGAGTACGTGTTATCGGCAATTCCGCTGGGCGGCTATGTCAAAATGGTTGACGAGCGGGAAGGCGAAGTTAAGGAAGCAGACTTGCCGTATGCCTTTAATCGCCAGTCGTTATGGGCCAGAACGGCTATAGTCGCCGCAGGCCCGGTGTTCAATCTGGTGCTCGCCGTTGCTTTGTTTTGGAGTGCGCTGGTTATCGGCGAGACCGGTATAAAACCGATACTCGGTGCGGTAGAGCAGGGCACCTTGGCCGCAGCGGCGGGCTTTGTTGAAGGCGAGCAGATTGTCTCGGTAAACGACAAGGCGACCCCAACCTGGACCGAGGCCATGACGACATTAGTGACCTCGGCCTTGGAGGGGGAGCAGAGCATCAAGGTCACGGTTAAAAATGCCGATGAACAGCAAAATATCAGGACGCTTATTCTTAGCGATAAAGACAGCGAAAATCCTGACGTATTGTACCAACGTTTAGGCTTTAAACCCTGGACACCGAAATTACAAGCCATCATTGGGAAAGTGCTGCCTGATAGCGCGGCACTTGCGGCCGGTTTGCAACAAGGCGACCTGATCTTCAGCGCCGATGATGTAGGTATAAACGACTGGATGCAATGGGTGGGCATTGTAAAAAGTCATGCCGATGTCGCAATAAAGCTGGTAATTGAGCGCGATGGTATGCGCTTACCGGTCGTCATTACTCCCAAAAAAGTGGCCGTAGGACAGAAGACTGAGGGTAAAGTCGGGGCATCCGTTTATATACCTGAAGAACTGTTGAAGTCGGTGAGCGTTGAGTACTCATTACCGCCGTTGGATGCGATACCGGTTGCATTTGAAACTACTTATTATTATTCGCTCACCAGCTTGAAAATGATGGCGAAGATGCTGGTCGGCAAGGCATCCGTAGAAAATTTAAGCGGCCCTATCAGCATTGCTCAGTTTGCGGGTCAGTCCGCTACCATGGGCCTCGTGCCTTTTTTAAAATTCATGGCCTTAGTCAGCGTCAGCTTAGGTATATTAAATTTATTGCCGATACCGGTGCTGGATGGCGGGCATTTACTGTTTTTTATGGTAGAGGGCATTAAAGGCGGGCCTGTTTCTGAAAGGATACAAATTTTCTTTCAACAAATCGGCATTGCCTTGCTGGTGTCGGTTATGGTATTAGCTATGTTTTTGGATGTTGAACGTTTATTCCACTAATGCCGGTGTGTAATGGCTTAAAATCGTTACATTTTCCTACGCGCTATAAACTCTAAGGTACATGATGAAAAAAATTATTAAGATTGCTGCGTTATCATTACTCGGTTTGACCTTGCCTGTTGCGCAGGCCGATGAGTCTGCGATTAGAGCAGCGCTGGCTAAATCTATGCCGTCGGTCAAAGTGGGGTCGGTGAAAGCCTCTGAAATCAGCGGCCTTTATGAGGTTACCGTGGGCGGCAATATCTTTTATGTGTCCGGCGACGGCAAGTATCTGATCCAGGGTCATTTGGTCGATGTGGCTGAGCGTAGGGATTTAACCGAAGAAAAATTGGGTGGCGCCCGCAAACAGGCGCTGGAAAAACTCGGTGTCGATAAAATGATCGTGTTCAAGCCCAAAATAGGCAAATACACGGTCAGCATTTTTACCGATATAGATTGCGGATATTGCCGCAAATTGCATTCGGAAATCGACCAATACATGGCTGAAGGCATTACCATCCAGTATTTGTTTTTCCCCAGGGCCGGTAAAGGTTCCGATTCCTACCACAAAGCCGTATCGGTCTGGTGTGCCGATGATCGCAAGGCGGCCTTAACGGCAGCAAAAAAAGGCGACACCCCACCCGTTAAAACCTGCGACAACCCGGTTGATGAACACATGCAATTGGGCGAGGATTTTGAAGTGAAGGGAACGCCGATGATTGTTACCGAAAAAGGCAACATCTTTCCCGGTTATCTGCCTGCAAAACAGCTGGTGGGAGCTCTGGAAACTGAGAAAGCTTCAAAATAAATTGCCAGTACAAGGGCGGCTACCGTCGCCCTTGCCAACAAATTCAGTTACACCAAGCCCTTAAGCCGATAAAGCAACTCCAGAGCCTGTCTGGGGCTTAGCTCATCCGGGTTTATGTCTTCCAGCACAGCCACCGCAGGATGAGCTGCCGTCAATGAAAACAAATCCAGTTGATTAACCCCGGTCTGGGCCTGCTGTTCACTGTAGGCATGATCCTCCAGGTGGCGCAATTTAGTTTTGGCTTTTTCAATCACCGAACGGGGCACACCGGCCAGAGACGCTACCTGCAAGCCGTAGCTTTGACTGGCCGGGCCGTCTTTGACCGCATGTAAAAAAACAATCTTGTCGCCATGCTCCATCGCATCCAGATGTACGTTTGCGATGGTTTTTTGTTCGTCGGCCAAGGTGGTTAACTCAAAATAATGCGTGGCAAACAGCGTGAACGCCTGAGTTTGTTTAGCAAGATGATCGGCGCAGGCCCAGGCCAGAGACAGGCCGTCAAAGGTGCTGGTGCCGCGACCGATCTCGTCCATCAAGATCAGGCTTTTTGAGGTGGCGTTATGCAGAATATTGGCGGTTTCCGACATTTCCACCATAAACGTAGAACGGCCGCTGGACAGGTCGTCGGACGCGCCGATGCGGGTGAAAATCTTGTCGATGGGCCCGCAGCTTAGCGTTTTGGCCGGGACATAACAGCCGATATGGGCGATTAACACGATCAGCGCGGCCTGGCGCATGTACGTCGATTTACCGCCCATGTTCGGGCCGGTGATGACCAGCATACGGCGACGGCTTGAAAACGACAAGTCATTGGGCACAAAAGGATTGTCCGAAACCTGCTCAACAACCAGATGCCGACCGGCTTCAATCGTTATGCCGGGTTTATCGACCAAGGTCGGTTGCGATAAATTTAGCGTCTCGGCGCGTTCTGCAAAGTTGACCAGTACATCAAGCTCGGCCAGCGCGGCGGCGCACTGTTGCAATGGGATTAACGAGGAGGCGATGATGTTCAGCAATTCCTCGTACAAGGTTTTTTCAAAAGACAGCGATTTTTCCTTGGCGCTGAGCACCTTGTCTTCAAACGATTTCAATTCCTCGGTAATGTAACGTTCGGCACCTTTTAAGGTTTGCTTGCGGGTGTAATGCGCCGGGACTTTGTCAGCATGCAAATTGGAAATCTCAATATAGTAACCATGCACCCGATTGTAATTGACCTTTAGCATAGTGATGCCGGTTGCGGCTTTTTCACGGCTTTCCATATCGATGAGGAACTGATCGGCGTTCTGGCTTAAGTTGCGCAGCTCATCGAGTTCCGGATGGTAGCCGGGCGCAATCACGCCGCCATCGCGGATCAGCACCGGCGGATTGTCAATGAGCGCGTTTTGCAATAACTGTAACATTTCAGGCTGTTCGCCGAATTGTGCGCATAACTTGGCAAGCTGCGGGTTGTCGCCTCCACTCAGCGCCTGTTGCAGTGCGGGCAAAACCGCCAAAGTATTGCGCAGCACCAGTAAGTCTCTGGGCCGCGCCGATTTTAATGCGATGCGGGAACTGATCCGTTCAATATCGCCCACTTGCCGCAGCTGGGTTTGAATATCACGATACAACAACACATTGAGCAGAGTGTCGATGCAGGCATAGCGGTTGTTCAGCGTAGCGTGATCGCGCAGCGGCCGGTTGATCCAGCGCCGCAAACAACGGCTGCCCATCGCCGTTGCGCATTTATCCAGCACTCCGAACAGCGTGTATTGCAGTTGCCCGGAAGGGTGGAAATCCAGCTCGAGATTGCGGCGGCTAGCCGCATCCAGCAAGATGCTGTCATCACAGCTTTCGGTGCGGATGCCCTGAATATGCGGCAACGCGCTTTGCTGGGTGTCTTTTACATAGTGCAGCAAAGCGCCCGCTGCAGCGATGGCGGCGGGCATGTTATCGCAGCCGTAGCCTTTCAGATCAAGGGTGTTGAACTGCTTTAGCACCAGTAGCCGTGCGCTTTCCACTTCAAAATGCCAGGGCGGTCTTCGGCACAAACCGCCGCGTTGCTTTAAGCTGGCGGGCAGCGGCCAATCTTCACTAAACAGCAGTTCGGCGGGATTAAGTCTACTGATTTCGCTCAATAACTGATCGATGGATTCGACCTGCTGCAACACAAAGCGCCCGCTGGTTAAATCCAGGCTGGCGATGCCGTGTTGCGAGTTTGGGAACGAACATACAGCGACCAACAGATTGTCTTTGTGGTCTTCCAGCAAGGCTTCGTCGGTGACCGTGCCGGGGGTCACGATGCGCATTACTTTGCGTTCGACCGGGCCTTTTGAGGTTGCAGGGTCGCCGATTTGTTCGCATATCGCGATCGATTCGCCGTGTCTTAACAGCTTTGCAAGATAGCCTTCGGCCGCGTGATAAGGAATGCCGGCCATAGGAATCGGAAGGCCTGCCGATTGCCCACGGCTGGTCAGCGTGATATTGAGCAGTTGCGAGGCTTTTTTGGCGTCATCGAAAAACAGTTCGTAAAAGTCCCCCATACGGTAGAACAACAAGGTATCGGGATGATCTGACTTGATGCGTAAAAACTGCTGCATCATCGGAGTGTTATTTTTTGTTAAATCTTCTTTAATCATTTGATTTTAATAATATTTAATATTTAACTTACATGTTACTCCGCATTTAAGGCGTAATGGTAGCGTAGCATTTACCCTTGCTACACCCGCATAAGCTTGTTTACACTTCGCTACTTGGCGTAGCTTTCATTACTTTAATTCCAAAAACCTACGCCGGAATTTTTAGGATAAAGAAAAGCTACGCCATGAACTTCGATGCCCGCACCGCAAAAGCCCTCACACCTGGGCAATATATTATCATCAGTGATTAACCTGGACTTAGGTTAGCCGTATCAGTAAAGGTGCGCACATGGACATATCGTTACAAAAGCCCGGTTGATAGGCGCATGAGACAAACAGCTATCGGACATTGACCTGCTATGTCGTTTCCTGCTGCCATTGTCGCTTGGGAGCAGTTAAAAATCCAGCGTGATAATGGTGTCGATCCGGCTCTTGAGGCAAAGCAAGTACGAAATAACCAACGTGAAGCGGTCGAGCAGCAACACATATCTGATAAAGAAGCAGCCTACACTGAGGAAATTATGTGAAGACTATTTGGAGGGTCACGTAAAGCGACATCGTGCCCAAAAAGGCGCAATAGAAATTGAGCGGATGTTTACACAATGCTGGGTGACACCGGCGATTTACCTACCACACGGAAAGGGGGTCCACACGGAAAGGGGGTCAGGTTACATTGCTGGAGATAGGAGATAAAAAAAGTAACCTAACGAATAAGGTTAGGCCGACACTATGACTTGCGGATGGCATCAAATGCCAGATAGGTAATGAACCCTGCTGCGGCGACAAGAACAAAAGCTACAATAATAGTCATTTCTATAGGCTATGTCATAGTTAAATGTGGAACCCTTAAATAATGCGGCTTTGAGAAAATGCCATAATCCGCATTAAATAAGACTTTTCACAGAAAGAAAAAAACTTTCAACAATTAA
>JAYTLW010000086.1:0-6511 GCA_043729025.1 Methylobacter sp. | reverse complement strand
ACTTTCCCCGCGCTGTAATGCTCTACAATCGGGCTTCCATTTTGCTTTACGTATTTTTTCAATTTAGTAAAGAAAGTCGTACCTCCCGGCCTGCCTTCTTTAATCCAAACTTCCCTTAACCAACTGGCTAGCTCCTGCTCCTTCGGTGCTGTATTAACCTTTGTGCTTGCCGGTTCGGTGGCTGTATGGCTACCCGCGCCATTATCGCCACTACCCGCGGCTTCGGTCTGCTGTTCTGCCTTCGATGCAAAGTTCATTAATTCGGTTGGTACGCAATAGTCTTTTAAAATTGCCCATGACATGAATTTTTCAGGGGCAAAATAAACAGTTCTACCGTCTATATAATCAGGAGTAATAATTTTCGTCATTACATCCCGGTTCAACACAGTTTTTATCGAGCCAATAGCGTCTTGCATCCCCACCAATCGATCGCTTCGCTGATTTCTAAGTATTTCGCTCTGCCGGTACGCTGTGCCGCTGAAAGTTATATCAAAATCGTCCCAGGGGTCACGGCTTAAGTCTTTTAATTTTGCTTGCAGTAATTCCCTATATTCGATGGGGTCGATGCTCGACAATAAACAAATTGCTTCGCCCTCAGACCAAAGGCTTAATTTAAGGTAGCTTTCAAAATCAAAAGTCATCTCACACACCCCCGAAGATTTTAGCGTTCATGCTTTCAATCACGCTGGACACATGGCCGTCTGACAGGTGGGCGTAACGCTTAACCATGCCTAGGGTTTTGTGTCCTAAAATCTCGGCAATCTCAGCCAGTGACGCGCCATTCATGGCAAGATAAGACGCTGTGCAATGTCTTAGGTCGTGCCACGTAAAATCAGTTATCCCGGCAACCCTAAGCGCACTTGCAAAGGCTTTACGTAAATCAATTGGCTTTTGTGGGTTTCTGTCGCTTGGGAATAATAGCGTAGTATCAAGCCGTCGAACCTTTGCACGTTCTTGTAGCAGCGATAAACCCAATCCAGATAAAGGAACACGCCGCCGTTCGCCGTTCTTGGTTTCATGCAGGATTAAAAAGCCGTCTTTTAAGTTGACGTTCGGCCAAGAAAGCTTCATTAACTCCATTTGTCTCATGCCGCTGGACAAGGCCAAGACTACGCACGGATAAAGCAAAGTGTTTGGCGACTCTTTACAGGCCGCTAACAGTTTCACCCTGTCGCCATCATCAAGGAAGCGAACGCGCCCTCTTGATTCAGTCGGCTTTTTAACTTTCCGCATAGGGGAATCTTCTAGCCATTGCCATTCGTTCACGGCAATAGTGAAGGCATGACTTAACGCCGCCAAATATCGAACTACGGTGGCGGGGTTTCTATGCTCTCCTCGTGTAGTCGCGCCGCTTGCCAATTCGTCCCGGTACTGCCCAATCATGGCCGTTGTTACGTCAGAAAGCAGGTAAGAGCCCATCTTGTCCTTCCACCACAAAAGCTGCTGTTTTTGTTGTCGCGCTTGTTTGGGTTTTGTTGGCAATATCTCCTTGATGTATCGATCGACTAAATCAGCAAAGGAGTGTTTTTTGGCTTCGGCTGTTTTGAAGTGCCTGCCCTCCCTGATTGCGCTCTCAGTATCTTGAACCCACTTTTTGGCATCTGTAATCCGGTTAAAAGTGGCGGTTTGCGATGGGTAGCCTTGAAGTCGGATTTGTGTGGTGTAGTAAGGTTTTCCGTCTGCGGTTAGGCGTTTAGTGATTGTTGCCATGATTGCCTCTATAGGATTGCAATCGGCTTTTTAATATGATGCAACTAGCCATTGCTTAACCCAGAATTAAGTTATTGGTAAGGCCTTGTCGGTGCTGATTACACCTTCGAGGCCGCTTTGTTTCTAGGGTTTCATTATACTCTCACGTTGCACTCACGTTGCAATTGATTATAAAAAAGGGTAATAAATGGCAATAATTGGCAACAATACAAAACAGTTAAGTCATTGATTTAATTGTTGTTGATTGTTGTGTTTTGTTGTGGGTTTTGCTATTATTCACCCTCCGAAGGCTGTGGTCAGAGGTTCGAATCCCCTCGGGCGCACCATTCATGCATAAGAACATACACTTACTTGTTGCTTTTCATTGAGCAGTAAATTCGATAAGACTGGTTTTTCACAACCATTGTCGGATGAAGAGTCTAGCTATAGAGCTTGGCATTCAGTGACCACTCTTTAATTTGTCGGGATGGGCACATCCTACGGCCCGTTAATAAATAACCTGTCCCTTTACTGCCCAATTATAAAATGGTCTATTCCTCAGGGACGTCAGGCAACTGTATAAAGGTTTTTACGCCAGGTTCGTCAGCCGCTTTGCCAGCAATATAAGTCGCGTATATATAAACCGGTATAGCAAGGCCGCCTAGACTAATTTCAATTAACGGCAACACATCATCCCAATCTAAATCGCCTACGCCTGTGGCTATCCGTGGCAATGCGATTGACCCCAGTTTTTCATCGGCTATGATTTTCACTAAGGCACTTAAGGCGTGTCGAATATTGTTTAAGGTTGCTTTGCCATGGAGATGATCGTGGGTTTCCAGACTTTCCTGAGTGATTAGATGCACAATACGGACATTATTAGACCCCGTCCACAGCCAGGCTTCACCCGGTTTGGTATTGTGTTGATGGCACCAGCGATGAAAGTCCGTGTGCATCGTGGGATATCTGTTACTTAACTCAAGTACCAAGCATTTATCCATAGGGTCGTTTTTTTCTACCCCAACTACGATCGCGTGTGCCTTGCTTAAAAGGATATCACCTTCGACTTTGTATATCATAAGATCCTCAATATTACGCTTTGTTTAGATTATGGAGTATCCGTCATAAATTAGCCATTGAGCGCGTAGGATGGGCAGAGCAACGCGACTTGTAAAGCACGAAGTGAAACCCATCGCATCGGCTGCAACTTTGCAGTCGTACCCATACTACCAAAAAACTTAAATTGCCTTCTTGATCCGCCCCAAAGCATTTTGCAGATTAGCCATGCTGGTGGCTATCGAAATTCTGATATGCCCCGGTGTGCCGAACGCGGAACCCGGCACCAACGCAACGCCTGCTTCTTCGATCAAATATTCGGAAAACTCAAGGTCATCATTGATGTTATCCAATCTGGCAATCAGCTTTTCCACGTTCGGGAACACGTAAAAGGTGCCGTCGGTTTCAAGGCAGTCAACGCCGTCTATGCTGTTCAATTCGGCAACGACATAATCATGGCGCTTTTTAAATTCAACGCACATGTCGTCGATAAAGCTTTGGTCGCCGGTTAACGCGGCTTCGGCGGCGTGCTGTGAAATCGATGTCGGGTTCGATGTGCTTTGCGACTGGATAGTGGTCATCGCCTCAATCAAATCCGCTGGGCCTGCGGCATAACCGATACGCCAACCGGTCATCGAATAGGCTTTGGATACGCCGTTCATGACCACGGTGCGGTCATAAAACTCAGGATGCGCATTTAAAATATTAACAAACGTGCCTTTCTTCCAAAGGATATGCTCGTACATATCATCGGTCGCGATGATGATGTTGGGGAAATTTTTAAGCACGTCGCCCAAGGCTTTAAGCTCTTCCAGGCTATAGGCAACGCCGGACGGGTTGGACGGGCTGTTGATGAAAATCAGCCGGGTTTTATCGGTAATCGCTGCGCGTAATTGTTCGGGCGATATTTTAAAGTTTTGCGCCTGGGTGGTTTCGATAATAACCGGTACGCCGTCGGCCAATAACACCATGTCGGGATAGGAAACCCAAAATGGCGCAGGAATAATAACCTCGTCGCCGTGGTTAAGCAGGGCTTGAGTCAGGTTGAATGAGCTTTGTTTACCGCCGCAGGAAACCAGTATCTGCTTGGCTTGGTAATCAAGACCGTTATCGTTCTTGAATTTGGCGATAATGGCTTTTTTCAGGCTGGGTATGCCGTCAACTGCGGTATATTTAGTGTAGCCGCTTTCAATAGCTTTAACCGCCGCCGCCTTGATATGATCCGGGGTGTCGAAATCCGGTTCGCCTGCGCCCAGACCGATAATGTCTTTGCCCGTAGCGCGCATTTGCGCGGCTCTGGCGGTGATCGCCAAAGTCGGTGATGGTTTAACTGCCTGGACTCTGTTAGAAAGTTTGATGCTCATGTTTCCCCGTGTAAAATCAATGTCAAAATTGAAGCGGATTATACCTAGTTCCCACGCGCTGCGTGGGAATTCATGTAATCCGCGCTGCGGTTTACCTCACAACGCGGCGCGTTGGAACGGCATTACCACGCAGCGCGTGGGAACTAGGCGAAAACCATGTTTATCGAGAAGTCTAAGTGAAAAAGAAGTTTAAAATCCACAGTCGGTTTCAGCCGGCCGGCGATCAGCCGGCCGCGATTAAAGCCTTGGTCGAGGGCTTGAGTGACGGCGAAGTGCATCAGACTTTGCTGGGCGTGACCGGTTCCGGCAAAACCTTCACCATCGCCAATGTGATTAATCAGGTACAGCGCCCGGCCATGATTATGGCGCCCAATAAAACCCTGGCCGCGCAACTCTACGGAGAGATGAAGGAATTCTTCCCGGAAAACAGCGTCGAGTATTTCGTCTCCTATTACGACTATTACCAGCCGGAAGCGTATGTTCCTGCTTCCGACACGTTCATCGACAAGGATGCGGCGATCAACGAGCATATCGAACAGATGCGCTTGTCGGCGACCAAGGCCTTGATCGAAAGGGACGATACCATCGTCGTCGCAACGGTTTCGGCGATTTACGGCTTGGGCGAGCCGGAATCGTACTTCAAGATGGTCTTGCATCTGGTCAAGGGCGACATGATTAACCAGCGCGACATCCTGCGGCGTCTTGCCGAAATGCAATATACCCGCAACGACATCGACTTGCGCCGTGCAACCTACCGGGTGCGTGGCGAGGTGATCGATGTGTTCCCGGCCGAGTCGGACAGCGAGGCGTTACGGATTGAGCTGTTCGATGACGAGGTGGAACGCTTGTCATTATTCGACCCGCTGACCGGCGAAATCATAAGGCGGCTGGCGCGTTACACGATTTACCCGAAAAGCCATTATGTCACGCCGCGCGAGCAGCTATTGGCGGCGGTTGAAGCTATCAAAATAGAGCTTAAAGAACGTCTGGAGCAATTGCGCTCGTTGAATAAGTTGGTCGAGGCGCAGCGGCTGGAGCAACGAACCCTGTTCGATATCGAGATGATTCTGGAGGTCGGCTATTGCTCCGGCATCGAAAACTATTCTCGCTACCTGTCCGGCAGAAGCGCGGGCGAGTCGCCGCCGACCATGTTCGACTACTTGCGCGACAATGCGCTGGTGATTATCGATGAAAGCCACGTCGCCGTGCCGCAGATCGGTGCGATGTACAAGGGCGACCGCTCGCGTAAGGAAACGCTGGTTGAATACGGCTTCAGGCTGCCTTCCGCGCTGGATAACCGCCCGCTGATGTTTACTGAATTTGAGGCGAAAGCGCCGCAACGGATTTATGTATCGGCAACGCCGGGGCCTTACGAACGGGAGCATTCCGGCGTGTTTGCCGAGCAGCTGGTCAGGCCGACCGGCTTGCTGGATCCCGTCGTGGAAGTGCGCCCGGCAACCACCCAGGTCGATGATTTGTTATCGGAAATCAACAAGCGCGTGGTCTTAAAAGAGCGGGTGCTGGTGACCACCCTGACCAAACGAATGTCGGAAGACTTGACCGAATATCTGGCCGAACACGGGGTGCGGGTGCGTTACCTGCATTCTGACATCGATACTGTGGAACGCGTCGAAATCATCCGCGACTTGCGGCTGGGCCAGTTCGATGTGCTGGTCGGCATCAACCTGTTGCGCGAAGGGCTTGATATACCGGAAGTGTCATTGGTTGCGATACTCGATGCCGACAAGGAAGGTTTCCTGCGTTCGGTGGTGTCGCTGGTGCAGACCATCGGCCGGGCGGCGAGGAATGTCAACGGCAAGGCGATTTTGTACGGCGATAAAATCACCAAATCGATGCAGCAGGCGATAGAAGAAACCGACCGTCGCCGCGAAAAACAGCATGCCTTCAATATCGAGCATCATATCGTGCCGACCACCATATTTAAGTCGGTCACCGATATTTTGCAAGTCTCGATACCCGGTTCAGGGCTGACCAACGCCACTAAGCTGTTGAGCAAAGTGGCTGAATTTTCGGCCGATTACAAGGCGGTGATGACGCCCAAGCAGGCGGGCAAAAAACTCAAGCAACTGGAAGACGCGATGTATCAACATGCGAAAAATCTTGAATTCGAGCAGGCGGCGAAGATCAGGGATGAAATCAAGGTGTTGCAGGGGTTGATGTTGGTGTAGATACTCTGTTCAAAGTCAAACTTGTTTCATTAATTTTTAGCTATCCGACAGATACCGGAATTGTATAAAAACGGGTGTTATCGAAAGGCTTGTCGTGCTTCAACATTCCATGGATGGCGTGGAGCAATTTTCGCATGACCGCGCAGAGAGCCTGCATCTTTTCTTTGCCGTTAGTCACCACTAGATGCTCGAAATAAGCCCTGACGTGCGGAT
>JAYTLW010000085.1:0-15669 GCA_043729025.1 Methylobacter sp. | reverse complement strand
CTTGTTTGAAGGTCAATCGCCAAAGCAATTCCGTGCATTTCAAAACGTGGCGGAACGTAAACTGGTGCAATTGCATAACGCAGCTACCTTGTCGTTTTTGCAAAGTCCGCCCGGCAATCGGTTTGAATCCTTGAAAGGCGACCGCTTAGGGCAGTACAGCATTCGTATCAACGATCAATGGCGTGTCTGTTTCCGCTGGACGGACGGCGATGCCTTTGATGTTGAAATTGTCGATTACCACTGAGGAGAAAAAACCATGATAAATAACGGTATGCGCCCCATTCACCCCGGTGAAATCCTGCGTGAAGACTACCTGATTCCGCTTGGCCTGAGCGTAAACGCATTGGCTAATGCCCTGCGTGTTCCAGCTACCCGGCTGCACGAAATTGTCAAAGAACGCCGCTCCATTACGCCCGATACCGCACTGCGCTTGGCGCGTTATTTCGGTGGTGACGCTCAATCCTGGATGAACCTGCAAACCGCTTACGACTTGCGCGTGGCTGAGCAACAAGCTTTACCCGCTATTGAGCGGGAGATTTTGCCTCGCGAGGCGGCTTAGAGAGCACGGGTTTAAAAGAGGGCTGGCAGGCGCATTAATGGGCGACGAAAAGTAACCTCCCCCCTTTTCTCCACGTTTTTATGCAATGCCGACATCTGCCAGATAATCAAAAATCAACGAAATAGATTTGACTTTGAACAGAGTATCTATGCGGCTTAACTTTTATCCTTGCCGATATTAAAGATAATTTGCCCCGCTTTTAATGCCTGCTTTCGCCATTGCCGCCAGTAGCTTTCTGCTTGTTGCTGACGCAAACAGCGCAAAAACCGCACCCGTTGCGCCGCGTTAAGATGTTCGTGAATCAGCGGCATCAAACCGTCTTCGATATTGTAAGCAGGTTTTTCAGGGGCAAGACAAACGGGGACGATGCAGTCCAGTGATAAACTCAAATCTTGGGCCATCGCTACACAAGCCTGTCGAATACTCTGTGCTTTGGCGTTGTCCGGTTGTTGGATATTGTAAGGAGGGTTCCATTTACGGACCGGACGTAAACGATCACAATGCGTAGTCACCGCAATGATAACCGGCAAGGCTTGATTGGGGCATTGTTCTTGAAAATAGTGCCGAATGGCGTTCAGTTGCTCTGTATCGACTTGGCGGGCAGCTTGTGCGGCATTACAAACCATTAAAATCACATCGACTTTTGCCCATTCCTGCTTTAACGCCTCAGGTGCTTGGTCGTGCATTAAACCGCCATAACCGGCGCTGTCCAGTATGATGGCTTGTTGCAAGCCATCGCGTTCAAGCAGGTAAGGGGTGATTTCTGCGGTAGTGGGCAAGAATCCTTCCGCGCTTTTTATTTCGCCAAATAAGGCGTTAATCAAACTGGATTTACCGCTGCTGACTTGGCCTAAAACAAGCAGACGTAGCGGCTCTATCGACTGGTTATGCGCTTCACTTTCGGCAATATCTTGTTTTGAGGCGGCGGTTAATCTGTCAGTCGGGACAATATCATCCAAGGTTAATTGACCGCTGTACAGCTGAATAGCGTAATAGCCGAGCTTGTTAATATAAGCGCTGATCAAGCGTTGTGATATTTCATGGGTAACGCTATTCAGCCCTTTGCTGATTAATAAACTGCGTGCTTTAGCCAGCGCTGCGCCTCCCCAATTAAATAGCCAATTGCCGACATCGAAAACCGATTTAAGTTTATTTAGCGTATCGACGGCCTGCTTGGCGCGTAATAAATCACCGACTCTCACCGCATGGCTGCCGGGAATTTTGTCTAATACGTCGTGCTGAATGTCCTCACAGACCAACACAATCAGCTTGAGCAAATAAGGCAGCGGAAATTCTAAAATAGGATATTTTGAATCGGCATGAAAGTGCCGCGCAACCAGCGTTAATACTTCATTAGTCAGTTTTAAGGCTTTGCTTGAGTTCGTCAATAAATCCGATTCTGTTTGCCAGCGTTCGGTTAACGGCTTAAGTTCTTGCCACGCCAGCTGGGCTTTATCCGACCAGTTTGGATTAGGCTGAATCTCAATAGGCTCTACAAACAACGGCTTTGCGCTATGACTGCGCCAGCGCGCCAGACCATATACCATCGCAATGTTCGCCGATAAGATGCCCAGGCCCTGATAAATCCAACCGTGTTGCCATAACCAGTAACCGCCCAAGCCTATTAACGCCAGCCAGGGCATTAAAAACACCACCGCCAACACAATGCCAAAACGCGTTACAGACACGGGCATCAGCTAGGTTTCCTTATTTTTGAGCAATTGACGCGCATGGGCGAAGGCTTCGTCGTAAGCTTGTTTTAACGTCGCATGGTCAGGTAAAGCGCCTCGTTTAACACCGTACAAATACACGCAAAAAGCTTTGCCCAGCGCATACGTCATCGCTCCCGAATAAACGCCCGCCACCGCCGAACCGTAAACAGGGACAAATTTAAGCAATTCCCGTCCTAATAATCCTATACCGACACTGACGCCAATCAGGCTGGTAAATTCGGCATACAGTCTGCGGGTCAACTCCAGGCCATAAATTGAAGCGATGCTATGAAACAGTTTGGCTTGCACAGCCAGCACTAACGGCAAACCTGCCAGCGGAATCGCGCCCATGCCGACATTAAGCACTGCGTAGCCGATCAGGTGCGGATGAGCTTGTTGGGCGTGAAAATCCAGTAATTCTTTATGCTGCTCGGTACCGCGTAATAAGCCGATCACACCCGCCGGCAACACGCTTTCGATGGTGTTCCATAACGCATCCAGCCCGTAATCGACAGGCTCAAAACCATCTTCCGGCAGGGTGAAATCAACCGGCACAAAATGCACGGGCACTGTCTTAAACCAGTCGCGTTGATGTAATAGCACTTGCGCCAAAGCATGAGGCACTTGCGATGGAAAGGGTGTTTGTTGATAAGGATACGGTTGAATATGCTCGGCATCGCCGGCATAGCCTTCGTGCAAGGCGGTTTGCACCACTATAACAGGCCAGTCCGGGTGCTGCTTATGAATGGTCAGCACCGTATCAACCACCTCGGCTTGATTCATGTCCAAAGCCCGTAACACCACGACTAATAAATGCGCCTGATTGGCACACCAGACCAAGTCTTCTCCGGGATTGTAAGCGGTTTCGCCCAAGCCTCGCGTATCCAGAAATCGTATCATCGGATGGCTGGACGATGGAAAATCATAAAATCGCGATCTTTTAGTGCAAGCCTGAAAGCCATTGCCAATTTCCGCAGCATCGCTACCGGTTAATGCTCGAATCAGCGATGTTTTACCGGCTTGTGTTTTGCCCAGCAGCCAAAAGACAGGAATCGGCAAGCGTTGCTTAACTTCGTTTATTTTGGATTCTATACCGGTCGCTTTGGGACTAAAGAGCGCATCGCCTAAACCTTTCCACGTCCAGCTGCCGATGATATTCATAGGGATTGCATAAAACTTTGCGGGCTTAATGTGATAATTATCATGCCAGATACAAGCATGTGTTATCTCCATAAAGTAAAGGATCGTCATATCCCTACCTGATTAAAAGTTGGAATATGACTTTTTTGGTTTGCGAGGCGTTAAAAAGTTGGAGTCGCGATTTAATAGCCGGGAAAATTCATATCAATATTGGTCGCTACCCAATTTGCAACTCTTTTTTATGCGCTCAGTTCGTAAGATGGGTAGAGCAACGCGAAACCCATCGCATAGATAATTAATTTGATGGGGTTCGGCTATAGCCTCTACCCATCCTACCGCCTACTCAAGATATTGTATCAATCCGGCTGACAATCTCGCTGGAAGCCAGCTCCAGACCCTCTTTGTAACATTGGCTGGCCCGATCTTTATCGCCCTGGGTAAACTGCAAATCGCCCAATAATTGATAGGCCGGAACGGTAGGCTCTATTGAAATACTTTTGTGCAGGTAAGTTTCGGCTTTCTCATTATCGCCGCATTTCATGCTTAGCTTGCCCAGTACAGTCAGGAATACCGCATCCCGTGGATGCATAACCAGCCATTGTTCAGCGGTTTCAAGCTGCCTTGCCACATCAACCGATTGGATATTGCCGTATAACACCACCAAGGTTTGATCCCAGGTTGTCGACAAGGCTCTTGCCAGCGCGCCTTCGATCCTGGCGCCCGCCCCGGTGTCTATCATCGCGGCAAAGTAGATCGCCGACACACCTTTCATGTTTTTTATGTAATCGGGAATTTCCGACCACAACGACTCAATTTCATTGACGCGGCCTCGGCCGGCCGCCTGCTTTAACAATTTGCTGTAAGCTTCGGTCTCCAGCAATTTTATCTCCGCTTCCATCAGCACCTTATGGGTGTTCAATGACGGAATCAGTTTACGGATGCCTTCCCAGTCGCCGGCCTGTTGATAGCCTTGATGCAATAATTTTAAAACGCTGGCATGAGTCGGGTCTATCGAATGCAGGCGGGTCAAGGTTTCCAGGGCCTGTTCGAACTGTTTTTCCGATAAGTGCAATTCCGCCTGGGTCAGGCCTATCGCAACATCGGAACCCGGCGCCTGATCGGCCGCTTTTTTGAGATATTCGTCTCTTTTATCGAACGCACCCCGCGATTGCGCGGCCCTCGCAGCAGTCAAATAATGGATCAACGGAGCGCCGCTGTGCGAGGCATGTTTGATCAATACTTTTTCGGCTTTTTCCCAGTTGCCTTCCGCAGAATCGACCAGACCTGCAATCAGGGCTTCCTGGGAACGGTTAAACTGTAGGTTTTTGCCGCGATTTTTGACTTGGCCCGGCAATCTAAGCAGCCAACCCAGTAACCTGAAAAAGATATAAAACACAAAAAAACCAAGAATCAGGCTAACCGTAAAAACGATTAACGATGTTTCCATCGACCAGTGACCGATGCCTATCAGCACATAACCGGGATTCTCAAACCCGCCCAGCCATTTATTGGCAAAAAAAGCCGCGATAAGGGCCAATAACAGCGAACCCAGAAAATACACTATATTTTTCATCATGTACTCTCGTGTTAGTGTGCGGCAGGCTTAGATTCAACCGGTTGCGGCGGCTCAGCGGGCGGTGCTGTCTCGGCGGGTTTTGTCGCTTCGGTAGAATTTACCGGCTCCGGTTTTACCTCTGCAACGGGTTTTTCAACTTGGACGGGCTGATCATGATCGGCGGACGGTAGGGCTTTATCGGCTTCCAGTCTCAGTTTGGCAATATCTCTGAGCATTTTCAACGACAGGCTGATGTCGGGGAACTGGCTGCGGATTTTAATGGTATTCATTCTGTCCAGTTCGGCAATAACATTGTTGGTCTCGGCGTTCTTGGCAAAATTCTGTTCCAGCCATTTTTTTGCGTCGGCCAGACTGGATTGATAAAGCCGCTCATTTTGCTGAACCAGCGCAATTTTGATCATTTCCTGCTTTATTCTTAACTGCTCACGAATAAACTGGGCCTGTTCTGGCGTTAAGATTTCCTTGATCGGATGCTCGGTGTGCCTGATAGTCACCATGCCTTGCAGTTCATCGAGCAGACTCTTATCGGTCGTCGGCTTCTCTGCTTCGGGCGGCGTCAAGGTTTTTCCTGTGTAAGGCAAAAACAAGACTAAACTATCGGCCTGATCTTGCAGCGCTTGTAGCGACGCATAAATACCGACCGTATCGGCAACCGTAACCTTACGGATTGCGGCAATATCCTTGGCGATTTGTTCGCGAACTTTAAACGCCCCGGCATCCCCGCTTTCTCTAAGACGCTGATCCGCTGCTTCCAACGCTTCGCCGGTAGTATTAACATCGCCCATCAAATACAGGCGTTGATTGGCTATGCTTAACAGATATTCCGCATCGGCGATCAGCCAGTCGCCCCGGGTCTTGCCCAGCTGGCGCTGCACCTGTGAAATTGAACCTGATAATTCATTGCGCGCACTGTCCAGTTTTTCACCGTGTAAGCGGGAAAAATCCGCCAGGGTTTGAGTAAAATGAGCGTCTTTTCCGGCAACATCGGCTTCTACGGTTGCCAGCTGTGATTGAATGGCGGCAAGTTGCGCCTGATAACCGCTGATCTGCTTAGACAACTCGATGAGTTGCATATCGCCTTTATTGACTTCCCCGCCTAAATCAGCTTGTTCGGCACGCAATAGATGAAAAAAATAAAAACCGACACCTGCCACACCGATAATAATGAGCAGCACAATGATGCCAAACCAGAGCCCGCTACGCGATCTGTGAGCTTTGCTTACGGGGCCCTGAGCAGGAGCGGAAGCTTTATTATTATTTTCGCTCACCTGCTGTTCTTGTTGTTCACTCAATTCGGCCACTCTATTCCCCTGTCACACACGTTGTTACTGTCTCAAGAATTGCTGTATCGATAGGACTATCCGTCACAGCAATTCGATTAAATCCCATATCGGCGGCTACACGCCTGACCCTATCGCTAACTACCACCAAGGGTATTAGCGTCAATAGCTTATGATTTTGTTCATCCAGCATGAGCATTAAATTTTGCAACGCTTCAACACTGGTCACGGTAATGACATCCAGGCGGTGTTGTGCAATTAATTCGACCACAGGTGAGTTATCAATACGCGGAATTATCCTTTTATAGACTTCCAAATAATTAACTGCCGCGCCTCGGCTGCGCAAAGTCGTTGCCAGCTGTTCACGTCCGCCTTCGCCACGAACGATTAAACAATTCCACCCCTGTACTTGCTGTAGTTGAGGCATCGCCAGCAACGCCTCACTGTTATAATTCTTAGGCACTAAATCGACGGGGAGTCCGGCCATTTTCAAAGCTTCCGCCGTAGCCTGCCCCACTGCGGCGAATCCCCCCAATCCCCCCCTTTGCAAAAGGGGGGCTAGGGGGGATTTCGTGCGGCCTATTTTGCCACTATTCGCCTTTAGAGCAAAATTTACTGCATTGGCGCTGGTAAAAATAACCCAATGGTAGCTGTCCAGGTCGACCAGCGACGCTTTAATCTGCTCGGCATCATCCCGAGCGACAATATCAAGCGTCGGAAACCGGACAGCTATCCCGCCCCGCTGTTCGATTAAGCGGCTCAGGTTTTCCGCCTGATGTTCCGGCCGCGTCACTAAAATACGCGCACCGTTCAAGGTCTTATTCAAACAACAGCGCCTGCAGGATTTCACCTGCACCTTGCGCCAACAAGTCTTCTGCAATCCTGTTGCCAATGTCTACAGCCCTGTCCTGAGCATAGTCGAAGGGGCTGTCCTGAGTATGATCCAAAAGACCGTCCTGAGGACTGTCCAGGTCGACTGTGTGTTCAGCCCGATAAATCACGCTGCCATCGGGACTGCCGACCAATCCGCGCATGAACAATTGTCTACCCTGTATCTTTGCAAAACCGGCAATCGGCACTTGGCATCCGCCATGCAACCGCGCGTTCATGGCTCTTTCTGCAGTGACGCACAGACCGGTTTCGTTATCGTGCAAGACATTCAACATCGCATTGATCTCCAGATCATCACTCCGGCATTCTATGCCGATAGCGCCCTGACCAATGGCCGGCAGACTGACTGAAGTCTCCAGGCGTTGAGTAATACGCTCGGCCATGCCCAGTCTTATTAAACCGGCTGTAGCCAGGATAATGGCATCGTATTCTCCGGCATCCAGCCTGGACAACCGGGTATTGACATTGCCCCTTAACGACACTATTTCAGCTTGCGGATAAATTTCCTTAATCTGGCATTGTCTGCGCAGGCTGGATGTGCCGATTCTGGCATTAGCGGGTAAATCACTGAACGCGGAATAATGCGTGGCGACAAAAGCGTCGGTCGGATCTTCGCGACTTAAAATAGCCGCCAAATGCAAGCCGGAAGGAAACTCTACCGGCACATCTTTCATAGAATGTACGGCAATATCGGCAAAACCTTCCAACATGCCCTGTTCCAGTTCCTTGACAAACAAACCTTTGCCGCCAATTTTGGCTAACGGTGCATCGAGGATTTTATCGCCCTGGGTGGTCATTTTAACCAGTTCAGTCCTGCATCCCGGAAATGTCCGCTGCAACCGTTCTGCAACGTGCTCTGCCTGCCACAACGCCAAAGGACTCCTGCGCGTTGCAATACGGATAATTTTTTCAGTCAAAAGAACATCCTTCACTCAACAATAAACGCCGTCATTGTAACCCGTGTCAGTTGCTGACGGTTAATCGAACTTGCATGTCTTGCCACAGGGATGTAGCTAAGGAGCGTTAGCAGGAGCGGAAGCTTTAGCTGTATAATCAGCGATTTTAGTCACCAGAAAAAGGCATCATGACCAACGTTAATACCGACAAACTTTCCAGCGCCCGCTTTAGCCAAGCCACCGATGCCTTTGTCGAGATATTTACCGCTTCCGTCGATTTTGACCGGCGCATGGCGCAGCAAGACATCGAAGGCTCAATCGCCCATGCCAAAATGCTGTGCGCTTGCGGCATTCTGACCGAACTAGAACGCGACGCCATTATTGATGGCCTGACCCAAATCGCCCAGGAAATCAGTCACGGTGAATTTGTTTGGTCGATCCAGCAGGAAGATGTGCATATGAACATCGAAGCCCGATTAACTGATTTAATTGGCCTAGCCGGAAAAAAACTGCATACCGGACGCTCCCGTAATGACCAGGTGGCGACCGATATTCGCCTGTACTTGCGCAGTGAAATTGAGCAGATTTTAGGCCAGCTCACACGCCTGCAAACAGCCATACTGGATTTGGCAGAACTTCATAGCGATACCATCATGCCGGGCTTTACGCATTTGCAGGTCGCTCAGCCGATTACTTTCGGCCATCACCTGATGGCCTGGTTTGAAATGTTGAGTCGTGACCGGGAAAGACTGCAGGATTGCCATAAGCGCGTCAACATTATGCCGCTGGGTTCGGCGGCATTGGCAGGCACCAGTTACCCGATAGACCGCCAGATGACTGCTGATTTACTAGGCTTTAGCCGACCTTCAGCCAATTCTTTGGATTCGGTTAGCGACCGGGATTTTGCGATTGAATTTACCGCTGCAGGCAGCATAATCATGATGCATTTATCGCGTTTTTCCGAAGAATTAATCTTATGGTCCAGTGCCCAGTTTGATTTTATCGAAATACCCGACGCCTTCTGCACCGGTTCATCGATTATGCCGCAAAAGAAAAATCCCGATGTGCCGGAACTGGTGCGCGGCAAATCGGGCCGGGTAACCGGCCATCTGGTTGCTCTGTTGATGCTGATGAAAAGCCAGCCCTTGGCTTACAACAAAGACAATCAGGAAGATAAGGAACCGCTGTTCGATACCGCCGACACGCTGATTAATTGCCTTAGGGCTTATGCCGACATGGTGCCTCATCTAATCGCCAAAAAAACCAATATGTATAACTCCGCCAAACGCGGCTTTGCCACGGCCACAGATCTTGCCGATTATCTGGTGCGCAAAGGTATGGCTTTTCGCGATGCGCATGAAGCCGTGGGCTTGGCCGTGCGCTTAGGCGTTGAAAGCCAACGCGACTTGGCCGAACTGCACTTGCCTGAACTACAGCGTTTTTCAGCCTTGATTAGTGAGGATGTGTTTGATTATTTAACGCTGGAAGGCTCGGTAGCGGCTCGAAAACACATAGGCGGCACGGCGCCTGAGACGGTCAGGCTGGCTATCCAGACCGCACGACAAAATTTGGCTTCTACATCCAATTAACGCCGACGTCATGACCAGACCGCACTCAGAGCCTGTTATCCATTTAGGCTCGCCCGGCGAAGACATCGGCATACAAGATCTGCAAGCGATCAAAAATCGCTTTAAACGCTTGAATCAGCTTCGTGAGCAGCGTGTTCAGGAGTTTCTACAACCCCGCCAGCAAGTATTCCTAGATTTATTACCCTTACTTTTTCATTACAACTTCCCGATGTTACCGGGATTTATTTCCTCTACGACACCCGCTGGAATACCCGAATACAATCCAAGCAGCCAGACTATTAATGCCGCCAAACAGCTGGCAAAAAAATTCAACTATAGCCGCGCCGCGTCACACCATTACCCTATCGAAGGACTGTTTTTAATGGGCAGTGTCGGCAGTATCGCCTTCTCTAAAACCAGCGATATGGATATCTGGTTATGCCATGAATCCGACTTGTTACCTGCCGCCATTGAGGAATTGCAAAAAAAAGCCACCGCAGTAGAAAACTGGGCTGCATCGTTAGAGCTGGAAGTGCACTTCTTTTTAATGGACAGCAAACAATTTCGACTCGGTCAAAACAACCCTATTTCTGCTGAAAGCAGCGGTCAAACCCAGCATTATCTGCTGCTTGAAGAGTTTTACCGAACGGCCATTTATATTGCCGGGAAAAGCCCCGCATGGTGGCTGGTTCCCCCTCATCAGGAAGGCAACTACACGCACTATATCAAACATTTAATAGCTAATCGCTTCATTCCCGAACATGAACTTATTGATTTCGGCGGCTTCGAAGCAGTTCCGGCTGAGGAATTTACCAGCGCAACACTTTGGCACCTTTATAAAGCGCTGCATACACCACACAAGTCACTATTGAAACTGTTATTAATGGAATGTTATGCCAGCGAATATCCAGAGACCCAATGGTTATGCCAAGACATAAAAAAAGCCGTTTTTCAGGGCGATTTTATGACCACTGACCTCGATCCGTATTTGCTGATTTACCAAAAAGTCGAAACCTATCTGCAAAAAACGCATAGTTACGAACGATTAGACTTAGCCCGTCAAAGCTTTTATTTAAAAGTGATGGGTTCATCCGACCACACCATGGATGCCTCGATCCGGGCATCCAGAGATAAATATATGCAAGCTATCGCTCAACAGTGGAATTGGCCTGCCACCACTATGGACGACCTTAAACAACTGCGACGCTGGGATATAAAAAAAGCAATCTCGGAACACACCGTTATTTTGCAACAGCTAACCCACTGCTACCGGATGATCACAGGCTTCGCCAGAAACCACGTAGCCCCCAACCAGGAAAATAGTAATGATCTGAAACTGATCAGCAGAAAGCTCCGTTCATTTTTGGAAAAAAAACCGGGTAAAATTGAAATCATCACTACACGCTCCGAAGTTCATACCAAAGAACAGGCTCTAGCTATCGAAGAAAACCGCCTACCCGGCGGCAACGATGGCTGGTCTTTGTATCTGAACGACGGCCAAATGGCTAGGAACCCAGCATTTGAACCCCTGCAAAAATGCCGGACTTTAATCGAAATTCTTTGTTGGCTGATCATCAATGACCTCTATCACAAGCAACTACAGCTCCAGTTCAGTTCACATTCAATTAAAATGACGAATGAAGAGCTACATTCGACCCTGACGCAGATCAATCTTTTTTTATCCCGGAACTTTAACTACGACACCCCACTTGAGGCTTACCAAATCCTCAAGGCCCCGCTGAATTCATTGGTTATTATCAATATGGGAATCTCGGATGACGATGGCCTGTGCATTATGAGCGAACGTTCTGATGCGCTCAGTTACGGAAAAAACCGCCAGTGTTTTATTCAAACCATAACCCGGATTTCATTATCCAGCTGGAGTGAAATCACAACCAGCCGGGATGAGGGCATAGAAGGGCTGTTTAACTGCTTAACGGACATCATTAATAACAACAAAAAACCGTTATCGTTGGGTAACCTGACGCTTATCTGCCACACCCCGACTCGAGCCAAAGCCATTATTCTCCGTGTTGAGACGGTATTTAACACCCTGGTTAAACTTTTTTCCGATCAAGATTATAATAATCAATCGCCCCGTTATATTTTGCCTGGCGGAACCTCGTATTACGCCTTCCAGACCAATAACAAAACCTTAAGTTACGAAGTGCTCCCCACGGAAAAACGGCTATTAAACGAATTAGCTAGTCCTCAGGAGCATTTCGGCGCCGTTCATTTTGACCCGTCCGTCCTCGAAAATACGCCCATCCAGCTTATTTACTCATTGAATAAGCCGCAAGTGATTCAGTTTTTTTACTATAAAAGCAAGCAAAACATCGGCATCTATATTGTTGATGAAAAAGGCGCTTTATATACCCAACAACATAGCCAAGAAAACCCTAAGCATCTGCTAAAACAATATGCCTTCTTTTTAGAATCAATCCTCAACCGTAATCTTTTTGAAACTTTTTTGACCATAGAATATTATGAAATCAAAAAAAATCCCGCAGGCATCTTTTCTTATGCTCCTGTACAACTGAAAGCGACATCCTCAAACAATGAATTAAGCCTATGCATCACCGGGGAAGACACCCACAAAGGCATTATCTATACGATCTACTGCAATGATCAAGAATTTTCCTCGCTAAACCACGGCAACCAAGTCTTTGAGGCCGCTTATCAACATATACTCCAATTTCGGCACGATAAAGAGTTTTATCCGATCCATATTACCGATATGGATTTGCCACTTTCTGTGTTCCGCATAGACACTCCCGAGCATCTGCAAACCATCCATTATTTAAACTATAAACAAAAAGTAGAAGCCAAATTTAATGCCTAAACGACCGGAGTTATCCGATGAACCCAGAGTGAGTTCCCAAGGGTAAACTTCCAGCACTGATTAAAACAGCCCTATTCGTTTTAGCTTTAGTATTGAACAATCTTCCCTCTCCACATAACGACAGTTATAAGACTGCCGGGCACGAGCGGCAAAGCCAAACCCTGTTGCCGTTTTCCATGTCAATAGACTAATCACCTGACAATTGGTACAATCAACGGATTTCTCGGAGGCCTTAAGGGTTATCCGTTTTTATACGTTTTCATTTCATCATTCTGGAGAATATCTATGCCAATTAAAGTTGCAATCAATGGTTATGGTCGTATTGGACGTAATATCGTTCGCGCATTATACGAAGCAGGCCGTACCAACGAAATTCAAATTGTCGCCATCAATGATTTAGGCGACGCTGCAACAAATGCTCACCTGACTCAATATGACTCGGTGCATGGAAAGTTTCCTTTCGAAGTAAGTGTTGATGGCGACTACATCGTTATCAACGGCGACAAGATTAAGGTTTTCTCGGAAAGAGACCCTTCAAAACTACCGTGGGCAGAGCTGGGTATAGACGCCGTTCACGAATGTACCGGTTTATTTGCTAGCAAAGCCAAGGCATCCGCACATATTGCCGCCGGCGCCAAAAAAGTGATCATTTCCGCACCCGGCGGCAATGATGTTGATGCAACCATAGTCTACGGCGTCAATCATGATGTGCTGAAAGCGTCTGACACGGTCATTTCTAATGCATCATGCACGACCAACTGCTTGGCGCCTTTAGTCAAACCATTGCTCGATACCATTGGCGTGGTGCATGGTTTAATGACCACTATTCATTCATACACCAACGATCAGGTTCTGACTGACGTTTATCACAGCGATTTACACCGAGCCCGTTCTGCCACACAATCGATGATCCCTACCAAAACCGGCGCGGCTGCGGCTGTTGGCTTGGTATTGCCTGAACTGGTCGGAAAAATGGATGGCTTTGCAATGCGGGTGCCGACTATCAATGTTTCTATCGTTGATTTAACTTTCCAGGCAGGTAGAAACACCAGCAAGGAAGAAGTCGACCAAATACTCAAAACAGCTTCCGAAGGCTCATTAAAAGGCATACTGAACTTCAACAGCTTACCACTGGTTTCAATCGACTTTAATCATAACCCGGCGTCGTCAATTTATGACTCAGCATTGACCAAAGTCATGAATGGCAACCTTGTCAAGGTGCTGTCTTGGTATGATAACGAATGGGGTTTCTCAAACCGCATGTTGGATACGACAGTTGCTTTAGTCAACGCAAAATAACGGATTTCCTACCTCATGTTAAGAAGAACCAAAATTTTAGCCACACTGGGCCCGGCTACGGATAAACCCGGCGTTCTCGAAGGCATGTTTGCAGCGGGCCTGGACTTTGTGCGCATGAACTTTTCCCACGGCTCCGCGCAAGATCACATTAACAGAGCCAATGCTGTCCGAGAACTCAGCCTGAAAACCGGCAGACTGGTAGGCATTTTGGCCGACTTGCAAGGGCCTAAAATTCGCATTGCCCGTTTTAAAGATACCAAGGTGTTTTTAAATGAGGGGCAGCATTTTGCTCTGGATATCAATCTCGATCCCATGGCAGGTGACAATACTCAAGTGGGGATTACTTACGAACCCCTGGCATTAGAAGTCAGACCGGGCAGCAGGCTACTGCTGGATGATGGCCGTATCGTGCTTGATGTTATCAATGTTGAAAACATGCGGGTTAACTGCACGGTTATTGTAGGCGGCGATCTGTCTAATAACAAAGGCATCAATCTGTTGGGCGGAGGCCTGTCAGCCGCCGCCTTAACCGACAAGGACAAGGAAGATATTAAAACCGTTGCCATAATGAAATGCGATTATGTCGCCATTTCGTTTCCGCGCACCGCCGAGGATCTTCATGAGGCGCGCCGCCTGTTGCTTGCCGAAGGTTGTCATGCCGGCATCGTGGCCAAGGTCGAGCGGGCAGAAGCCTTGGACGTTATTGACGAAATCATCCTGGCCTCGGATGCGGTCATGGTGGCTCGCGGTGATCTCGGCGTCGAAATTGGAGACGCCAACCTACCGGCCGTGCAAAAAATGTTGATCCGGCGCGCCCGCGACCTCAACCGTGTTGCGATTACCGCCACACAAATGATGGAATCCATGATCGACAATCCGATTCCTACTCGCGCCGAAGTTTTTGATGTCGCCAACGCGGTTTATGACGGCACCGATGTGATCATGCTGTCCGCAGAAACGGCATCTGGCAAACATCCGATTAAAGCCATTGAAGCCATGCATCGGGTGTGCATCGAAGCGGAAAAACAACCCGTAGTTCGCGTCTCATCGCATCGTGTTGACATCCAGTTTGAGCGCGCCGATGAAGCCATCGCCATGTCCGCCATGTATCTGGCCAACCATACCAAAATCCACGGTATCGCCGCGTTAACCGAATCCGGCTCCACGCCTTTGTGGATGTCCAGAATCAGCTCCGGCATCCCGATTTTTGCATTCAGCCCCAGGCAAGAAACGCTGGGCAGAGTCACTTTATTCAGGGGCGTCTTTCCGGTGCTTTTCATTCATGACCTTAGCGACCATGCTGAAGTCAACCGGGCCATACTCGCAGAACTAAAAAGGCGCGGCGTTGCTGCACAGGGAGACACCTTCATCATCACAAAAGGCGATCTGGAAGGCATAACGGGCGGCACCAACGCGTTAAAGGTTGTTACTATTGGACAAGGTTTAACCCCTTAAAGCTTCGCCCGTAGCAAAGACTCTATCTTAATGGCCAGAAAACCATAGTTTTCTGGCCATTTTTTTAAATAGCCGACTGCTTTTATTCTCTGTAACTTAAAGAAAAGGCGCTTTAATTTATCGGGTATTCGCAAAACCGTGTGGAATTTCTGAAAAATATCTTTTTTCGGCCCCGTGTGGAATTATCACACCAAAGTTAAAAAAATCGTCATTATTTGGCAAGCCGTAGCCCAAAGTATAAAGTGAACCCCATTGTCCAGACAAATAATGCCTTAATTTAAGGGAATTGTTAAATTATTATAGTTATTCTATGCTTTTCTGTATCTTATATTATTAGACAGGAAAAGGCTCATGATAAATTGTCCGAAATGCCAATCAAAAGCTTGCGTTAAAGACGGCATCGTTCAGGGCAGACAGCGTTATCGATGTAAAGACTGCGGCTATCGTCACA
>JAYTLW010000084.1:0-8973 GCA_043729025.1 Methylobacter sp. | reverse complement strand
CCTTGCTAATCAGAAAACCCATTCGGTTTTCAATAACACCGTTCGGGAAATGAATACAGAATCCTGCATAATTAAGGCCTTGGACGATAGCGACTTGCGCAGGGTTCTCCTATTCAGCAAGTCGTAGTCGTAGGTCGGGTTAGCGTAGCGTAACCCGACACATCGAAGCGGCAAATGTCGGGTTACGCTACGCTAACCCGACCTACATAACTGAGTAATTCCAAGTCAATTACGAAGTGGCTTTCCTGTTTTGAAAAGGTGCTCCAGCCTGGCCAGAGTGCCCGATTGTTGGACTAAATGCAAAAATGCGTTCAGTTCCAGGTTTAACAAATCGTCTTCGGTCAGCGGCTCGGTGATGTCGCATAGACCTCCGCTGAGCACATCTGCCAGTTGCAACGAGACAACCACATCATAATCCGTTATTTTACCGACCCGTTTTAAATTATTAATCGCCATGTCCATTGCCGCTTTTGCGCTGGCGCCGGGCAACTGATAAATACTGGGTTTAGGCGGCATATAACCCGGCAGCAACTTCAAGGCTTTGGCTTTGGCGTCGGCCAACAAGCGGTCTTTATTCATGGTAATTCCGTCGGTGGTAGACACAAACAGCAGTTCCTTGGCTTCCGCCGCCGATTTGGACACCTTGGCCATGCCGATCGTTTCAAAAGCCTGACCGATGGCCGGCATCGGGCCGCCGGGGCGTCTGGCAAATTCCAGCCAGCGGCGCAAATATTCCTTGCAGCCGCCCCAACCCGGAACCAGACCCACGCCCACTTCGACCAGGCCGATATACAGTTCGGAATGCGCCTGAATGGCATCGCAATGCAACAGTATTTCGCAGCCGCCGCCCAAGGCTAAGCCTGAAGGCGCGCCGACCACCGGGAACGGCGCATATTTCAAGGCCTGATAGGTCTGTTGCCCCTGTTTGATCAACTGCTCTACCGCAGGCCAGTCCTCGGCGTGGATGGCCTGCACTAGCAAGGTTAGGTTAGCCCCGGCGGAGAAATTGTCGGCATCGTTGTAAATAACCAATGCAGAAAAATCGGTTTTGACCTTTTCGACACTCTGCCGAACCAAAGCCAGGCTGTCCATATCCAGCGTATTCATTTTGCTGTGAAACTCCAGACAGGCAACGCCGTCGCCAATATCCCACAGACTGGCCGAGGGGTTTTCCAGTACCGCCGGAGCCTGCAATTTAATATCGGTCAGCAGCAAGATACCGTCTGTGCGACGGACGGGCTGGTAATTGCCGGATAAATCGGCATACAGACGTTTGCCGGAAACGACCTTGTACAGGCTGTGATGGTGTACAGGCGAAGTCGCTAACGCGCTCTTACCGGTCATTGCCCCTGGGCGACTGAAGTCGCCCCTACATGTTGCCAGAAATGGCGGCACTTTGCGGGTTTCGGCAAGCAATCGATCGACAAACCAATCCACGCCGATCTTATCCAGTAACTCGAACGGCCCGTATTTCCAGTTATAACCGAGACGCATCGCGGTATCGACAGAGACTATGTCATCGGCAATCTCGGGGATCAGGCTGGCGCTATAAGCCAGGGTGCTGGATAACACCTGCCAGACATACCGGCTGATTGTATCGTCGCTCGACAAAAAGGCCCTCAACTGATCCTGGGATTTGGGCATAGCCTGTAAAACAAATTTTTCGCTAGACTGATAACTGCCGGTTTGCAGGTTAATCGATTCCTTGACGCGCTTTCCACTGATTTCATTCAAGCGATAAAAGCCGCCTTTGCCTTTCCTGCCGATGAGGCCCTCGGCTATCATGGTTAGAACCAGTTCGGGCAGGGTGTTGACTTGATGAAACGCATCTTCCTTAGGTAAAGCCAGCTTCATGCCGTCCAGAATATGCGGAATCAGATCGAGTCCGACCAGATCCAGCAGGCCGAAAATACCGGTTTTGGGGATGCCGAACGGCGCCGACATCGCCGCATCGGCCTGTTCGACGGTTAAGCCCAGTTTAATCGCTGCCTGCAGACCGTATAGCAGCCAATAGATGCCGATACGATTGCCGATAAATCCCGGCGTATCCTTGCAGGTGACGCTATCTTTACCCAGATGAGTGTCGGCAAAACGGCTGACGGTCGCAACCAGTTCCGGCCGGGTGTGAGTGCCTGAAACCAGCTCCAGCAGGCGCATATAGCGGGGCGGATTAAAAAAATGGGTGATCATGAAGCGCTGTTTAAAGCTGTCCGGCAGGTCGCGGGTTAACAATTTCAGCGGCAAGGTCGAGGTATTCGATGAAATCAGGGCGTCGGGGCGACAGATTTTATCCAGTTTCCGGTAAAGATCTTGTTTGATGCTTGGATTTTCAAGCACCGCTTCGATCACCCAGTCGACATCGGCGAGCCATTCAAGATGGTCTTCAATATTGCCCGGCGTGACCAGTCTGGCGTTATTTTTATGCATGAACGGCGCAGGTTCGGCTTTGAGTAATTTGGCAATGGCCGATTCGGCAATGCTGTTCCGGTTTTCGACACCCGATTGCCCTGAGCTTGTCCTGAGCGCAGCCGAAGGGTCTGGTCGAAGGGCCTGTCCTGAGCTTTGTCGAAGGGTGGGCACTATATCCAGCAAATAGACCGGAATACCGGCATTGGCGATATGAGCGGCGATACCCGCGCCCATCACCCCTGCGCCTATCACCGCCACTTTTTTGATAACCATCAGATAGCCTCCAAAATAGTCGCTATGCCTTGACCGCCGCCGATGCATTGAGTAGCCAGTGCAAAGCGCTTGTTTTCCCGTTTCAGCAGGCTGGCGGCTTTACCGGTAATTCTGGCGCCTGACGCGCCCAAAGGATGGCCTAGGGCAATCGCGCCGCCGTCCAGATTCAACTTTTCCAAGGGAATCGGCAACTCTTTAAGCACCGCCAAAGATTGCGCCGCAAAAGCCTCATTCAGTTCGACTATATCGATGTCCTGCAAGGTCAAACCGGCGCGTTGCAGGGCTTTATGGGTGGCGCCGACCGGGCCTATACCCATGATTTCCGGCGCACAGCCGGATACCGCGATGGCTTTGATTCTGGCGAGTTTTTCCAAGCCGTGGGCGTCTGCATAGTCTTCGCTACAGACCAGCACGGCGGCCGCGCCGTCGGTTATCGGCGAGGAGGTTCCGGCAGTTACGCTGCCGTTTATAAGGAAGGCCGGTTGCAATTCGGCAAGCGCCTGTAGCGTCGAAGTCGCTCTGATACAGCCGTCGACTTGAACGATTTCCCCGTCGGCGCGTTTAATCGGTATAATTTCACCGGCAAACAAGCCGGTGAGCTGGGCAGCCCCCGCTTTTTGCTGACTGGCTAAAGCGAAAGTTTCCTGGGCCAGGCGGTCGATATAATACTCCAAGGCCAAATTTTCCGCCGTCTCGCCCATGCCGATAGTGGCTTGGGGGTAGGCTTTATAAAGGTCTGGATTAGGCAGGTAATTGTAACCGCCCATCGGTACCCGGCTCATCGATTCGACCCCTGCGCAGATAAACACCTCACCGGCATTCATTTGTATCGCGCCTGCCGCGTTATGTATGGCCTGCATCGAGGAGCCGCAGAAGCGATTAAGGGTGACGCCGGCAATGGTGATAGGCAGTTCGGCAAGATGCACGATTAAACGCGCCAGATTCATGCCCTGTTCGCCTTCCGGGAAGGCGCAGCCTAAAATTAAATCTTCAATATCGCTCGGATTAACACCGGTATCGTTGATCAAGCCTTTGATGACCTGTGCGGCAAGGTCATCCGCTCTAACTTTGGCCAATTGGCCTTTTTGCGCCGGCGTGAAAGGCGATCTGCAATACCCTGCGATAACTACATTTTTCATGACTTTCTCCTATCTTGTTTTTCTACCACAAAGGGCGCGAAGTTTTATAGCGTACTTCTTCTTAAGTGATCAGTTAAAAATATTAACAGCCAAATTGCAATTGATGCGCCCGAGTACAAGTGCCTAGCCATCCTACTTCGATTACCGCTTAGGAAAAATCCTTAACTCATTTAAAAAATCATCAATGACGCGCCAAGTGCCACCGATATTTTCCATTAAAATGCCGTGGCGCTGGGATTTAATAGCATGGATTTGCTTATGTTTGGAACCCAGTTTAGCCATAATGATCGGCGCGCCTCTGGGGGAAACAATAGGATCTTCATCAGCATACAAAATAAGCGCAGGCATACTAATCTTAGGCAAAAAGTCCTCAAGCTGCGCAATTAACAGCCTCAATTCATAAAGCGCCCTGATCGGCGTATTGCGGTAGTTAATGGTGGGGTGTTCCGATTCATTATCAATAAACGGCTTTACACCTTCAAAGGCCGACATCCAACCGACCAACTTGTTGGTGCCATGCAGTAACGGCACCAACATAAAAGCGGGATTGACGAATTTTAGCGGCACCGAAACGGCGATGACGCCGATCATTTCAGGATAATGTTCAGCGGCCAGTTTTAACGCCAATGTACCGCCTGTAGAAAAACCGACCACAAAAATACGCGAACTATGCGCCTTGAGTATACTGAAACCTCGTTGTACGCAGCCGTACCAGTCCTCCCAGCGCTGATCACGCAACGCATGGGGCGATGTGCCGTGGCCTTTTAGCCGGATACCCAATACCGTGTAACCCTGCTTGGCAAGATAGTCGCCATAAGTTCTTAATTCAGCGGGACTGGCCAGCAAGCCGTGAACCAGCAAAATCCCGAAGCCGTTGGCAAGTTCCGGCTGAATGAAAAAAGGCGTGGGATCGGCAATGGCAATTTCCGCATAGCTGATGTCATCAAACAACGGCTTTGAGTAAGCTTGCTTTTCCCATGCCAGAGTGCGGCATTCATCTTCAAAATGCCAGGCAGCCAGCTTATTTTTATCGGCGTTAGCATATTCGACGATGGCGTTCATCAGGGTATCGCTAACGGTATGCAAGGGTGCGGCTTCGTTATTGTAAACTGCAATCGGATTTTCCAGACGGATACTGTCAAAGTCGGACTCGGCATATAGCTTGGGTAGAAACCGGTAACTGTGTTCATGCTCGTCGATAAGCTCGGCTTCCTTTGCAGCACTGATGAAATAATCGAAACGCATGTTAGCCGACTTCAACAGATCGCTGTAATCGTCTGGATTAAGCAGGCTTCGGTGCAGATGAATCACCGTGTTGGTTTGTAAATGTTTGATGGCAATATATAAGATGCTGTAAAACTTGTCTTTTTCGATATGCGTCTGTCCTTGGTTGATGCAATACATGATCAGCGTTGCCGCCAAATGGCTTAAGTTAATAGTGACATTGGCATAAATTACCGTCATGTACTGATCACGCGAGGCTTGGGCATTTTTTATGAAATATCTGCCCAGTAAGCGTTGCTTCCAGTTTTTAGGTCTGGAATTCAATGTAAAAACATCGTCTATGGTGTTAATTTCCGGGGCAATCTTGTTTACCAGATAACGGCTGCGCCAGTCCCAGACGCCACTAGGGTCAACCGGAGCGCCCATGCGTATATCCATGTCGGTATTCTTCAATATAATGTTGCCTTCAATCAGCAATTCCTCGGATTGACGCAAACTCAAGCCGTTGGAAAACAGTTCAACGCTTTTAAACAACAGGTTTTCAGAGGAGCGAATCGGATAAAAAGTAATATTGGCAGGAACCATCAGCGTCGGTTTATTCGCTACTGCTATCAACTGATCAACGCTGTCGACTTTCAAAACATCTTTCCATTGCCGCAACAAGGCAACATCGTTTTGACTATGGGCGTGTCGGATAGCTGCCTTAAAGGTTTCTACGCCCTGTCCCAAAACAGCAGGCCCTGTATGCAGTTTGCGCCGACTGCCGGTCATCCGGGAGTAAATACTGTAATGACCGCGTTTATCGATAACCCGCCTATCTTTTACCATGCCGCCTTCAGGAAAAATAATGACTTTACGGCCACGTAAAATCTGCGCTGCCAGTAACGGCAACAGGCGATCATGATTATGAGGGAAAACACCTACATGTTTTAAATAGCGCGACAATGCATTGTCTTCTTTAAAGAACTCCCCGGAAGCAATCGCACAACTGTAAGCTCCGGTTTGCTCGTAGATAAGAAACTGCGGTATAAATGTTTCGAACCGGGAAAAATGATTGAATAAAAAAATATCGCCTTCCAGAACCTGGGACTCGGCATGCAGTTCAAGATTGACGCTCAACATGACTTTGACTGCATTAAACAACCTGACCGACCTGGTATAGAGCTTAGTATCTATATCAAGCCAGTCATCCGGGTAAGGTTTTTCATTCATAAACTGCGCGCCAAAAGTAGAGATCCTGAAAGTTCATTATCGTGCCAAACATACATCTTCAGTATAGCCCGCACTGAAAACTATGGGGTAATTTTTACCGCCCTGCAAGCCGACTCGATAGGCCCTTATGCAGCGATATGGAAACCGAACTTTACATTTAACCGTTAGCCTCGCCGCCCGATAGATTGGGCGTCATGCGGCAGACCGCCAATACCAGGAAAGCACCATGGCGGCACTCACGAAGATCCTTTACAGGCTTTTGGAGATAGGATTATTTGCTTGCTTGAAATTTAAAGAGGGACTGCACTCATTTACGAGTTTTGAGGGGTGTAAACATATCCTGTCAGACGTTAAGGCTTAAACATTAACATCAATTCGCCCAGGACTCGTCGCTGTAGCGATTAACTTTAACGCCGACTCTCCATTAGCCTTTTCAATGTCCTGACTTTTCTTCATGAGGGCAAATCCCACATCTTGCGCGGCTGTCGCCTCTTTCATAACGGCTGCAATCAATCCGCCGCCTGCGCTACCCACCGAACTGATCATAAAATCTCCTGCGCTAATATTTATAGTCATCAGGCATAGCATCCCAGCCCATTTTAATTTCTATCATCAAGCCGGAAACCTCATCCAAAATACCTTCATCATTCTGACTATTTGCGGCCAGCAAACGGCGGACCATATAGTCATAAAGATTACTCAGATTTTCTGCAATAGAGCCGCCTGCTTCTTTATTTAAGGAAGCTTGCAGTCCGCCCACAATATTAATCGCCACACCAATATTTTGGCCTTTCAAGGCGATTTCATTACGAGTCATACTTGCTTTTGCAAGAGCAATCCGCTCCAAAGCGCCTTCCATCAGCATTTGCACAAGGCGATGAGAAGACGCACCCATGACAGAACTACTAACACTCACTTGCTGATATTGTTTTATGGCTGACACAGCATTCATTTGTCTCTCCTCATTTATAGTTACCTTGCGTTTCACAACCTGGAACGCCTGCTAAATGTAGCGACAGTTTTAACAAAAACTTTACTCTTTTATTTCAAGCTAGGTAGTCATGGTGACTGCCAATAGGTTTACAACTAAGCAATGTAATGGGCAGAAAGCATCACCATAAATACCTACTTTGGGCGCCACCCTATTTGACTACTTACCTTTTAAGTAATTACAATGTGACCATAAATACTTAAAGAGCAAAGAGGAGTCAAATATGGCGCATTTAATCAAAATAGGAAATTCTCAAGGAATAAGGATTCCGCAACCGCTTATTAAACAAGCCAAGCTTCAAGACCAAGAATTTGAGATTCAAGTTGTCGATAATGGCTTATTAATCACCCCTATAAAAAAAACCAGACAAGGCTGGGAAAAGCAATTTAGAAATATCCCAGTTTCTCAAACTGAGCAAGATTTTAATGAAACCAACGGGAATCTTGATCATAGCGCAGGGCTTGCTACTGGAGAAACGTGGGAATGGTAGTTAATCGATTTGACGTTTATCTGATCGAACTTGACCCGACTATTGGAAGTGAAATTAAAAAAACAAGGCCCTGTGTCATTGTTTCACCCAATGAAATGAATTGCCTAAAAACTGTTTTAATAGCCCCCATGACTACGAAAGGGTTTCATGCGCCTTCAAGAGTTGAGCTTCAGTTTCAGGATAAGACCGGTCTTATTTTACTGGATCAATTAAGGTCGGTCGATAAGTCCAGGCTAGTTAAAAAACTAGGGACTATAGACATCAAAACACAAAAAATAATCTCATCAACCCTGGTCAATATTTTTGAGATGTAAGCCAAATAACTTTTTGTCTTGGTAGCCCAATGCATCGTTCCTACGGATCGGCGTGGGCACGATAACACTTCGCCCAAATCAACAACCCTAAAAATAATTCAAGTTTCCTAAAGCTACGCCGATAACAGTTTCAGATTGCGAGGGATGCAAAAACATTTCCGCACACTAAAACCATCCATTCAGGAGAAGCGTCATGCCACAATTCATCAATACCAATATCAGTGCGCTGAACGCGCAACGTAATTTAAATAAATCACAAATGGCCGGACAGACAGCCATGCAACGTTTATCATCCGGCCTGCGTATTAATAGCGCAAAAGACGATGCGGCGGGCTTAGCTATCTCTGATCGGATGACCTCGCAAATCAAAGGCTTGAATCAAGCTGCCCGTAATGCCAATGATGGTATTTCGTTGGCGCAAACCGCTGAAGGCGCACTGGGTGAAATTACCAACAGTCTGCAACGGTTACGCGAATTATCAGTGCAATCGGCTAACGCTACCAATACCAGTTCAGACCGGGCTTCACTTCAAGAAGAAGCGTCACAGTTACTGCAAGAAATTAACCGTGTTGCCGGTCAAACCGAGTTTAACGGCACGAAATTGCTGGATGGCAGCTTCAAAAATCAGAGCTTCCAAATCGGCGCTAATGCCGGTCAACAAATTAGCGTAACCATGAATTCCGCCACCATCAGTAAACTGGGAACCGGCGACGCTTCTGCACTCACTGCACGCGCCAGTGGCGTGATAGCCGGAAATGGAACTACTCCGTCGATGATGGCTGGCGATGTCAATATTAATGGCTTTGTTATCGGCACCTCGGCGGCATCTTCCGATAACAAATCTTTCGCAGCCAATTCCGGCAGCTCAATTGCGAAGGCGGCAGCCTTTAATCTGGTCACTGACAAGACCGGCGTCAATGC
>JAYTLW010000083.1:0-14433 GCA_043729025.1 Methylobacter sp. | reverse complement strand
ATTGTCTATTTCCTGACTACAGGTTGGTCGATACACTTATTGGCATACATGTATCATATACTACATATAGTGGCTACCCCACGAAATCGGGAAGAACCTGTTTTTTGTCAAGCGCATCATTCTAATTATTTATCAACATTAAGACGATTAGCCTGATTTTTTCCATTTATTCTTCCGCGCCAGTTTCTTAGCCTCTTTCTCCGCTCGAATAATCACCAATTCAGCCAGTTCTATTTCCATCATCTCCGGGGTTTCCAGGCTGATTCTGCCGATGGCGCCAGAGCGCAACTCGGTCAGCAGGATTTTGGCTACTTTATCCATTTCGATGCGGCCGCCTGAGCGCAGGCAGCCGCGTTTCTTGCCGATGGCGTCCATCAGTTGTTGCTCGCCTTCCGGGCGTTGCTCCAGCTGAAAGCGGGTTTGTAATAATTCCGGGTAATGCTTTAACAGGTATTCGGCGGCGAAGAACGCGACGTGGTCATGACTGATTGCGGTATCCTTGATCGCGCCGGTGGTCGCCAGCCGGTAGCCGCTGTTCTTGTTTTCGACGTTGGGCCAGAGCATGCCGGGCGTGTCCAACAGAATAATGCCGTTGCCGATGTCGATGCGTTGCTGGGTCTTGGTGATGGCCGGTTCGTTGCCGGTTTTGGCGATCATCCTTCCGGCCAGGATGTTGATCAGCGTGGATTTGCCGACATTGGGTATGCCCATGATCAGGGTGTGGATGGGCTTGTCGCTGCTGTCCTTGTTGGGCAGCATCTTGTGGCACAGTTCAAGGATTTGGCGCATTTTCTCGGGCTGCTCGATGGTCAGCGCCAGGGTTTTTACGCCTTGTTCCTGCTCCAGATAATTTTGCCATTGTTGGGTAACAACTGGATCGGCAAGATCGCTTTTGCTGAGCACTTTGATGCAGGGTTTGTCGCCGCGCAGGGTTGTCAGCATCGGGTTTTGGCTGCTGAACGGAATACGTGCGTCCAGAATTTCGATGATCAAATCAACCTGGGGCAGGATTCCTTTGACCTCTTTGCTGGCCTTGTGCATATGGCCGGGGTACCATTGGATAAGCATGATGTTTCGCTGTAAGCAAAGTGGACTATTTAAGCATCATCGCTATACAATCAACAGCTTTTAATAATCAAAAGGTTTAAACCATGAAAATAATGTATACGGCGTTACTGCTGGTTTTGCTGACCGGCTGTACGCAGGATCAACAAAATAAGCTGTCTCGGAAGGTGGTTGAATTTCTGGACGGAAATTATCTGGTCACTTATGCCAACGGTGCGACCCTAAAAACCTGGACGATCAGCAATGGCAAGGTCACCACCAGCGATAAGGGCTATTATTATTTCTGGGACAATAAGAAGCACTATGTGCAAACGCCGGTTGAAAACACCTTTATTGAAGAAATAGATTAATGATGACCGATATTACCAGTAGTTTTTATGCCTATTTATCAAGACTGAGATGGATTAAACGCTGGGGGCTCAAACGCAATGCGCATGATGAAAATGTCATGGAGCATAGCTGGGAAGTGTCGGTCATTGCCCACACCCTGGCCTTGATTAAAAACCGTTATTACGACGGCAATGTTGACGCCAACGCCATCGCCACGGCGGCTTTGTATCATGACATTACCGAAGTGATTACCGGCGATTTACCCACGCCTATCAAATACCATTCCAAGGAAATCAGCGCCGCCTACAAACGCATTGAGCATCAGGCCGAAATAGAGCTGCTGGCGCTGTTGCCGATAGAGTTACAGGCGGACTTTCAAGTGCTGATTCAGCATGAGCGGATGCCGATAGAGCATGTGCAAATCATCAAGGCGGCGGATAAAATATCGGCCTATCTTAAATGCCAGGCTGAATTAAAGGCCGGAAATCTGGAATTTGAAACCGCCGCCGCGCAATTAGCTATAACGATAGCTGCATCGGAGCAACCTGAAGTTATTTTTTTCATGAAGACATTCGCGCCCAGTTGCGGATTGACGCTGGATGGACTAATGAAAACCTATTGAGTGGGTGAGGGTAGCGAACGAATTTGTAGGGGCGAATTCATGCATGACTTCCCTGTCATGCACCCTTCGGGCCAGTGCAAATCTGCTCCCTGCAGATTTGTCATTCGCCCTGGGCGGATAAATCCGCCCCTACATGGTGATCTTATTTCGGGGCCGATCAATAAGCGGGTTTTTGAGTATAGGCGTCTCAAGTTATAATGCTTTTGTTTGTTAAAGCAGGCGATAGGATGAAAATTCACGGAGCTGCTAGAGTTGCCTAAGTTTGCATAAAAAAATAAAACTGATTTTACCCACGGAGTAGTTGTGAAGCATCGATACACCATTGAACAAGCTCGAATATTATTGGACATTTTGAAGTACCATAATGCCTCAACCATGCAGCCATCGTTTCATCAGGTTAAGCAGGAAACGCTGGATGAGGCGCTGGACAAGTTGCGCCTGGAGTTGTCCGAGTTTATTGCAACGGATGACGGTTTAGGTTTTATCGTCCCGATTCGGGATGACAAGGGTTTGATTTAACTATTTTTTTAAAACGACATCACAGAGAGCCGGCAGCACAGGGAGTTCCGGTTTTTTGGAAACCGGGGTTTTGGCGTCCGTTGTAAACCACCAGGCCAACGACGCATCGCAGCCATCGCTATCCGGCAGCGCTTCTTGTTCCGTGCACTGTTTATTATTCAACGGACATTTGAGGCGCACATGAAAATGATCATCATGCCCCCACCATGGACGAATTTTTCTTAGCCAGTCATGGGCTGACTTACGCGTGCACAACAGCCGTTTGACGCTGGGATTGACGAAGATGCGATCAACATCGGATCTACGCGTCGCAGCCTCAAGAATTTTTTCATTAGCCGACGACCATCGGCTGTCATCAATGGCATCCGATTGAGCGGCAAGCACTGAGGGAGCATTCCAGGTTTCACGCTCATTAAAGCTAAGGCTACCGGCTGCGGCTTGTTGTGAAAGCAAATACCAGATGTCGACATCAAGCCCGGTTTGATGACTGCGATGCCCGCTAGGAGTGGGGCCGCCGCGCGCTTGCCCCAGATCGCCGATCAGCATAACGCCCCAGGGCTGGGTGGTTTTTGCCAGGTTTTCGATAAACCGTATCAAGTCAGGATGACCGTACGATCGGCCTCGAGTAGGTCGCATCAATTGATAGCCTGGGCCATTTTGCGGCAGCGAGACCCCGCCACTCAAACAACCGGCCGTATAAGATCCAATGCTCTGGGCGCTAGCGCCGATTTGCGCAGCCTGCTTGATCATCGCCCAGTTATTTAGAGCGGTGGATGAGCCGCATTCTGAAAAAATGCCCAACAACAGGATAAATACTGAAAATTTCATTTTAAAACGGCGGGCGATCGACACCGCTTATTTTTTAACGGGCGCCGATAAGTCCAGAAAGTGTTTGGAATTATTAGTGACTGGAGCTAAACCTGGGCCTGAGCTATTAGCGGCGCCTGCCGGTGTAGCGCCGTTTCCTTTTGCAATATCGGCGCCCTTTGCAGTGCCCGCGTCCTCTGTTGCGGCTTCATCTTCCAGTTGGAGTTCATCTTCTTCAGGAACATTGCCGTCATGAAGCAGATATTCGCGGCGTTGCTGGTAAGCGTTTTTGATAAAGGTATAACGATCGATAGAGGCTTCATCAACAAGTTTTTCAGTCGACATTAAACCGGCGCGGGTATCGGTGACATCGACCGTTTTGGCGCCCGCATTGACAGCGCTAACGGCGGCGCCGCCACCGGCAAATACAAAGGTGTAAGTGAGTGGATTCATTAAGGCGTCGCCAACCGCCCCTGCCACTTCTCTGGGCGAACTGGCGCCCAAAAACGGCACCACCAGATAGTTGCCCGTTGGAACCCCCCAGAAGCCTAAGGTCTGTCCGAAGTCTTCGTTATGTTTCGGCAAATCAATCATTTTTGCCACATCAATAAAGCCGACCACGCCGGCCGTTGTGTTGATCAGGAAACGACTGGCGTCCATACCGCCTTGCATCATTTTAAGCTGCATAAAGTCGTTGATGGTTACGCCGATGTCGTTAAGATTACTGAAGAAATTGGTTATGCCGTCATCAACGACTTTCGGGGTTGCCCACAAGTAGCCTTTCGCTACAGGTTTAATGACAGCCTTGTCGAGACTGTCGTTAAATTTTTGAGTGCCGCGATTCCAGCCTTCCCAGGGATCTTGTTCGTTGACTGCCGGGGTGCTTGCACAAGCCCCAAGCAGACTCGACATAACCAGACTACTCACTAACAAATAAGCGTTGATGATGGGTTTTTGTATGATCATGGTTTTTCTCTTGATTGGAAGTCTGTGTCGGACAGTTATTATCGCGCGAATTATAGCAGAGTTAGTGCTCTGGAAACCTCATTGATTTTGCATTTGCCGGAGTATCCAGCGTTGCCGCTTCAGTAAATAATCTGAGGGCTGCGCAGCCCTCAGCAGCAAGGGATTAGGCAAAGTTGCCGCCAATAACGCCGCCTGATAGCGACTGATTTGATTGGCGTGGACACCGAAATAATACCGGCTGGCGGCCTCTATGCCGAAGAGATGGTCGCCGAATTCGGCGATATTCAGGTAAACCACTAAAATCCTCTCCTTAGTCCATAGCAATTCGATCAGCAGCGTGAACCAGACTTCCAGGCCTTTGCGGACAAAACTTTTTGACGGTGTTAAAAATAAATTCTTGGCCACCTGCTGAGAAATAGTGCTTGCGCCTCTTAGTCGGCCGCCGTCCATGTACTCATCGATAGATGATTGTATGGCGTGCAAATCAAACCCGGAGTGTTGAAAAAATCGCTGATCTTCGGCGGCAATAACTGCCGCAGAGGCATAAGCCGAGATTTTTTTGGCGCCGACCCAGGAGTATTTAAGAGTCCTGAACGAGCCGTCCTCCACTAAATCTTCAACATGCCGATAGACCATAAACGCCGAGGTTGGCGCGGGCGCCCAGCGCAACAACACGCACAAGCCTACCGATGTAGCCAAAAAGGTGAACAGTACATAAAGCACGGTTTTGCGGATTATCGCCTTGGCGGACAAGGAAATAAAGTTGCGGTTGTTGGGATGACGGGATTGTTTTGCCAAGGTTTAAAATTATCAATTGAGGGATGTTAACTTAGGTTCTGCGCTCTATGATAAAGCCTTAGGCTGGACTTTAATAGCTGCAAATTAGGCTGGCGAATTTTGATGTGCGTAAGTATATAATGAAACTTCCCGCACAGAACTTGATCAAAACGCATGAAAATCCGCTATACACTTGTTGCCCTGTTACTTATTCCGCTAAGCGGCTGTATGCCGATGACTTATCCGCCCGATGCGCGAATCAATGCGCAGCCACAGCTAGGCGAGAACATATTCCTGACTGAAGATGGAGCACTTTTGCCGATACGTCATTGGCTGCCCAAAACCGAACCGAATGCAGTCATGATTGCGCTGCACGGGTTTAACGATTACAGCCGTTTTTTCGATGCGCCGGGTGAGTATTTCAGCAAACTGGGCATCGCCTGTTACGCTTACGATCAACGCGGTTTCGGCATGGCTCCGCAACGCGGTTTATGGGCGGGGGGCGAGGCCTATACCCAGGATTTACAGGTTTTGGTGCGGCTGCTCAAACAGCGCTACCCGAAACGCCCGATTTATCTGCTCGGCGAAAGCATGGGCGGCGCGATAGTCATCACCGCCATGAGCCGGGCGGATATGCCGGATGTCTCCGGGATCATACTCGCCGCGCCGGCGTTATGGGCCCGGTCAACCATGCCCTGGTATCAAAGCGGTTTGCTCTGGACGCTGGCGCACAGCCTGCCTTGGTTGACCTTGACCGGGAAAGGCGTACACGTCGTGGCATCGGATAATATCGACATGCTCAGAGCCATGGGTCGAGATCCGTGGATAATCAAGGCAACCCGCGTGGAAACCGTGTACGGCTTGACCGATTTGATGGATGAGGCATTTAACAGCGCTGCGTCGCTACGCGCAAATACCCTGATGCTCTACGGCGAGAAAGACGAAATTATCCCCAAGGAGCCAACTTATGCGTTCTTGCAGCAATTTCTTGCAGCGGATGCAGTCAATAAAACCGTGGCAATTTATCCGCAGGGCTACCACATGCTGCTGCGCGATTTAGCTGCGCCCACCGCCTGGAAAGACATAGCCGCCTGGATCAACGCCAGCGCCGGTCAACTTCCGTCAGGCGCGGATAATCGGGCAAGGGAATTGTTGAGCGGTGGGTTAATGTAGGGTAGGTTTTTTGTCTTTATACGCATCGTTTACAATACACAGCGTTGGAATAGGCATTTAAGACAATTAGCCAAGAAAGTCTTAACGCTGCTTGCGTTTACGCCAGATGTAAAACCCAGCACCCATTAACAGCAAGGGTATCACCACCAAAAAACCGAAGCCGATGACGGCGACGCTGATCTGGCTTAATTGCAGAGTTTTATCGCTTGCGATTTTGGCAGGGATGTCGATAAACCGGTCGTCATGAATCAGCCAGTTGATCATTCTTAAGCCCATGTCCAGATTGCCGACATTGCCGAGATAGGCGTTGGATAGAAAGTCGCCGTCACCGACCACGACGACGCGCTGTTCGACGGACTTGCCCTGAGCTTGTCGAAGGGCCTGCCCTGAGCTTGTCGAAGGACGGGTTAACGCATAGGCGAAGGCCAGCGGGCCTTGTTTTTCGTCGCCATCGGCATCGAAAACAATTTTCCCGGCTATCGGGCCGGTTTCCGTCCATGACTGTATTGCGCTTTTGAGCAACTCTATGGGTTGAAAATTCGTTTCTTCGCTGATTTCCAGCGCGGCGCTGACGGGATAAACGGTGATGGTAGCGAAGCCCTGGGTGATCGGATGGGGATTATAGTCGCTGGCAAGCACGAAGCTGGGGTCGTTAATGCCGTAAAGCTTGGAGCCGCTGTCTACCAAGGTTCCCGGCAGTTGCCGCAAACCCAGTAGCGGCAGCACTGCGTCCAAGTGGCGGTTGTCCGGATCGGTTAACAGCAGCAGATTGCCGCCTTGCCGGATATAGCCCTTGATCAGCTCAAGTTCGCCTGCCATTAAAGGCACGGCGGGGGCAGTAAGCACCAGCAAAGCGGAGTTGCCTGGAATGTCCGGCATCGTCGCCAGATTGATGGTTTGAGCCTTGATTTTACGGCGCTCCAGTTCCTTGCCGAATTGGCCTAAATCGAAATTGGCGATGCCGTCCGGGGCGCGTTCGCCATGACCGGTCAAAAAAGTGACCCAGCGTTCATCGGCATTAGCCAGCTGCAGCAGGGCATTGGTCAGTGATGATTCGTCGATAAAGTTCAGTTTTTCGCTGCGCCCCTGATAGCCGACAATAATGATGCCTGCTGCGTCTATAGCCAGTTCGCGGGATTTTTTAAGGTCAGAATCAGGGTCTATAAAGCTCAGCGTCAGATTGGTTTTATGGCGTTTATAGCGCGCTACCAATTGTGCAATCTGGCTTCTTAACGCTGGGTCTTTTTTAACGTAGGCGGTGAGCTGGATTTTATCGGGCAGCGATTCCAGCAGTTTTTGCGAGGCCAAAGACAGGCTGTTGCTGCTATTTCTAGTTATGTCGGTTGCTACGCTGTAGCGGCTGCTTAACCAGGCCAGAGTGCCGAGCAGGCACAATAAAACCAGGGTGATGAGCCCGTTTTTTAAGCGAATTTGCTGGTGTTTATGCGGCGATATTTTCATTTTTGCAAACGGTCGTTATCCAGACTGTGGATGCTTAGCGCGATAAAAGTGGCGGTAAACAGCAAAAAATAACCGACGTCGACCGAGCTGATCAGGCCGCTTTGGATATTCTGGAAATGCCTGAGGATAGACAAGTATTCGAACAGCTCGCTGCGTTGATCATTCATGCCGACCGACCAGTCTAAAATCCACAATAGCAGCAACATACCGAAGGTGCCCATCGCAGCAACGGTGGGGTGACCGGCGATGCAGGACATAAACAGGCCGATTGCGGTAAACGCGGTAACCAGCAGCAGCAGACCGAGGATATTGGCAAATAATTTACCTAAATCCAGCTCGGCGCCGCACAGCAAAGATAACGGCATCAGGGTGGTCAAGGCAATGATTAGCAGCATCAGCCCGAGTAAACTTAAATACTTGCCGAGTATGATGTCGATATTGGAAACAGGTGCGGATAGCAGCAGGGACAAGGTCTTGTTGCGGCGTTCTTCGCAGATCAGGCGCATGGTTAATAGCGGCGTGACCAGTAACAGGATAATGCCAGCGTTGCCGAATAACGGCGGCACGATAATATCGGTCAAGCCGGGCGCGCCTTCAATGGTAGCCAGTTTGGGCTGGAGCGTGGTAAAGGCTTCAACCTGGGTTAAAAACAAGAACGCCAGGATGAATTGCAGGATGGCTAATATCGTCCAGGCCATCGGCGATAAAAACAGGGTTCTGAATTCACGGGAAGCAATTGTTAAAATCATGGTCATAAATCGCGATGCTCCTTGGTTAAGCTGATAAAAATATCTTCCATCGATCTTTTTACCGGGGTCAGTTCCTGTAGACCCCAACCGGCGGCAATAATCCGTTCGGCAATCTGTTCGGTTGGATTGGCGGTTACGCTGTGATGAATTTTTAAGCGGTTTGCTGAAATAGTTTCGATGGAACCTATGCCTGGAATCGTCAACAAGCTGTTGATGTCGGGCGCAAGCCGGGTGGTGACTTGCAGTGTGCCGGTATCCATTTGCCGGTTAAGTCCGGCTATGGTTTCATTTAATATTAATTGACCCTGATGGATGATTTGTACATGCGAGCAGGATTCCTGCACCTCGGTGAGTATATGGGTAGACAGGATGACGCCGTGATCCTGTCCCAGTTCCCGTATCAAGGCGCGGATTTCGCGGATTTGTATGGGATCGAGACCGACCGTCGGCTCATCCAGCACGATGACTTCAGGATTGTGCAGGATAGCCTGGGCGATGCCGACGCGCTGCTGAAAGCCTTTGGACAGGTTGGCTATCAGCCGGTCGCCAACCTCGGTTAAACCGCAGCGCTGTTGGGCCCGTTTGATGGCTTGAGTTACTGAATTTTTGGTCATACGATGCAATCCGGCGCAATAAACCAAAAATTCCTGCACGGTTAATTCTTTGTACAATGGCGGTGTGTCGGGCAAATAGCCCAGATTCATTTTGGCGGCTTTGGGCTGATCCAGCAGATCGTAACCGTTGATTTTAATTTGCCCGGCGCTGGGCGCGAGATTGCCGCACAGCATCTGCATGGTGGTGGTTTTACCGGCGCCGTTGGCGCCTAAAAAACCGAGTACTTCGCCTTTGGCTAAGCTGAAACTGACATCGTTAACGGCGCAATGACTGCCGTAATAGCGGCTCAGGTGTTCGGCTTCGATCAGCGCGGTCATAGCTGTTGCAGCAGTTTTTGTATTTCAGCCTGAACTTTTTTCCGGAAGAACAGAAATTTCCAGCGGGTGCCGCCGCAGTGTTTCCATAGTATGGCCGAACGGATCCCGGCCAGCAGACAGGTACGTATTTTATTGACGACGTCGGGTCTGGATAAATATTCCTGTTCACCATTAACCATGATTCTCGGTTGTAGGGTGCTGATGGTAGTGTGATAAATGTCGCCGAGATTGGCCAGTACATTTTCATGCAACAGGCCGAAATGCTCTGATTGTGCCTGGGCGCGATCTATGCCGGTGAAAATGGTTTTAAGCATGGCCGGTTGTTTGGCAAGTTGATTCTCCAGAAACACCAGCGAAGCGGCATAGCGCGCCTGTATAGGATTGGCTATTTTAAAACCGGTCATTTGATCGTTAAGCTGCTCAATCCCCAGTTTAAGGGCTGGTAATCCGCCGTAGACATTGGCTACGCCTTGTTCGTCGCTGATAAAAAGACTGGCAATACTCGATTCTAGGGCGATTGAGTCGGCGGTTCCGGTCGTTGCCAGTTGTTGAACCAGCGCCGTTGCCTGGGCAATGCCGGCCAGCGCGATCGTTTGGTGGGTGATAGTATTTAAAGGCATCGTTATTTTATATTACCCATAGTGTCTTTTGCCCAGTTTATGCTTTTAATATAAGCATCTCCTATGATGGATTGATCCATATCCTTAAATGTTATTGATGAAATATCCCACTGCTCATAACTAATAACACAGCGCAACGCTGCACCGCCCAGTCCTTCTTTGTGCAGTATGGCGGAAACAATGCCATCGTTCAAAGGCAACTGGCTTAGCGCTTCATCCAAGGGCATGTCCAGTAAGCTATCCAGATTGGATAAGATGCCGATCAGAAAAAAGTAATCTGGTTTATTGCCGCTCAGGCTAGCCAACTCCTCACACATTTTGCCGCGTATCAAGGCGTTTTGCATGACCGCTTCCGGCTTGTTGGATGATAGGGAGGCCAGCGTCAATATATTTACCCAGCGTTTTATTTCCTTTAGTCCCAGATAGGAAACAGCATGTTTAATGGATGAGACTTTATTGGGCAGGGCGAAAAACGCGGAGTTTATATAGTGCAATAGTTTGTAACTGAGTCCGACATCCATGGATATTATCCTGGTCAGGTCTTCAAATTCAATATCCGGGTCGTTAACGGTGTTCAGCAATTGTATAGCTGTCGTTTGATTGACGCTCACGCGTTTGCCGGAAACAATATTGGGTTTGTTGAAAAAGAAACCCTGGAAATAATTACAGCCCAATTCGAGGAGGTATTGGTACTCGGCATAAGTTTCTACTTTTTCTGCAAGCAGCCGTATGTTGTAAGGCTTGAGTCGTTTAATCAGCTCCCGGGTTTTGGCCTCGCCCATTTCCAGAACATCCAGCTTGATAATGTCGGCAAATTCGACCAGCGGCATCCAATCATCGGAAAAGACAAAGTCATCCAGCGCGATGATATAGCCAAGATGGGACAGTTCTTTTAAGTTGGTGACGACTCTTGAATCAATTTCAACATTTTCGAGCACTTCAATAACAATCCGGTCTTTAGGTAGGTGTAAAGGTGTTTTGTCCAGGATGTTTTGCGTCGTAAAATTAATGAAGGCTTTATGGGGGCCCACTATGGTGTTGAGTCCAAGCTCTAAAATAGTATCGGTAATAACCTGATTGGTAGCTTGCGTAGCGCCGTCCTTATGATTTAGATCAAAATCATTGCCTCTAAACAGGAGTTCGTAGGCGTAAATATTCAGTTTTTGGTCAAAAATTTGTTGTCGACCGATTATAATGTCTGACATTTTAATTAGTATTCAAATATTTGTAGGATTGAGATTGCAAGTGCAGAGTGCTTAAAGATAGACGCTTAAGGCGAAGCTTCAAACCCTAATGTGGGGGATTTATACCATGATTATCGACCGGCAGTCGAGTATGATAACCAAGAATCACTGCACTGCATTGTAACATTGAGGAGACTGAAGATGACTGAATCTGTATCGCTAAGCGTAATCGGCATGAAATGTGGCGGTTGCGAAACCAATGTGACGAATAAACTGCAAGCTGTCGAGGGCGTATTGTCGGTTAAGGCATCGAGCAAAAACCGGTCGGTTAATGTGGAGTTCGATGCCGACAAAACCAGCCTGGATATGATTACCGCCGCTATTATCGACGCGGGTTATAGCGTAGAGGCACGGTAATGGAAAGTGATATTATGCTTAAAATCCCCCCCCAACCCCCCTTTTCCAAAGGGGGGGGTAGTGTTCCACCTTTAGAAAAGGCAGACGGAGGCGGTAGTGTTCCCTCTTTGGAAAAGGCAGGCGGAGGCGATAGTGTTCCCTCTTTGGAAAAGGCAGACGGAGGCGGTAGTATTCCCCCTTTGGAAAAGGGGGGCAGGGGGGATTTACGCTTATCCATTTTAGGCATGAGTTGCGCCGGATGCGTCAGCGCCGTTGAGAGCGCCTTGGCGGCAGTTGACGGCGTGACCTCGGTCAGCGTCAATTTTGCCGATCATTCCGCAGTGGTTAAAGGCCATGCCGACCCGGAGTTGTTAAAGCTGGCTGTAAAAGCCGCCGGTTACGATGCCGCAGTGATGGAGGGTTTTGAAGATCCTGCCGAACAGGAACAACTGGAGTTGCAGCGCTACCGTCAGCTGATGAAAAAAGCGGCAGTAGCGGCAATCTTCGGATTGACGCTGATGACAGCCGAGCATTTCGGCGGGTTGCCGGAAATCGGTTCGACCACCGGTTTATGGTTTTGGCCGGAAATTGCCCTGATTACCTTTAGCATTTTGATTTATTCAGGCTGGCATTTTTACAGCGGCGCATACAAGTCGTTAATGCTGGGACAGGCTAATATGGATACCCTGATCGCCCTGGGCACAGGTTCCGCTTGGCTGTATTCCTGCATCGTTATCGGTTATTACGGCGCTCTGCCGTCCCTGGCCAAACATGCCTATTTTGAAGCGGCGGTGATGATTTTGGCCTTTATTAATCTGGGATCCGCATTGGAAACTTTGGCTCGAGGCAAAACCTCCAGCGCCATTCGGCAACTGATAGGTTTACAGCCGCGTACCGCACGGGTGATCAGAAACGGCGAGGAAAGCGATATTGCTATCGAGCTGGTGGGATTGGGCGAAACCTTAAGAGTCAGGCCCGGTGAAAAAATAGCCGTCGACGGCGTATTGCTGGAAGGGCATTCCACGGTAGATGAGTCGATGCTGACCGGAGAATCACTGCCGGTAGAAAAAACTGCGGGCACCGAAGTGGTTGCCGGAACCATGAACCAAAGCGGCAGCTTTTTGTTTACCGCAACCCGTATCGGCAGGGACACAGCACTGGCGCAGATTATTATCAGCGTCAGGCAGGCGCAAAACAGCAAACCCGAAATCGCCCGTTTGGCGGATAAAATTTCCAGTATTTTTGTACCGGCCGTGGTGGTGATTTCCGTGCTGACTTTTTTGATTTGGTACGCTTTCGGCCCCGTGCCTAGCTTGGGTTACGCCTTCGTCACCTCAATGACCGTGCTGGTTATCGCCTGTCCCTGCGCCTTGGGTTTGGCGACGCCTATTTCGGTGATGGTGGCGGTAGGCCGTGCCGCTCAATCGGGTATTTTGATTCGTAACGGCCTGGCCTTGGAAATAGCGGGCAAATTGACTTGTCTGATACTCGACAAAACCGGCACGGTAACCGAGGGCAAACCGGTCGTATCAACCCTTGAAGCCATCGGCGACATCAGCGAAGAACGGGTACTGCAACTGGCGGCGAGTATCGAATCAGGATCGGAACACCCGCTGGCGACGGCCATTTTGGCGGCGGCGGAAGAGAGGCAAATAAAACTGGAAAAAGTTACACAATTTTCAGCAGTCCCAGGTCAGGGAGTGGCGGCGGTAATCAATGAGCGGCGCGTGTTGTTCGGCAACCCGGCGCTGATGGAGGGTCAAGGCGTGAGCTACACACGCTATAACAGCCGTCTGGAAAAACTTTCGGCTTTGGGTCAAACGCCGATGCTGCTGGCCGTAGACAATAAAATTGGTCGCATCGGTTCCCTACCGATTGCGACACTTCCGCCATCCCTGGCAGTCGTCGGCATTATCGCAGTTGCCGATCCGATTAAAAAAGATTCGGCGCAGGCGGTGCAAGTGCTTAAAAATCTGGGCGTGCGCATCATTATGGTGACCGGGGATAATCCAATTACCGCTAAGGCCATTGCCGATCAGGCGGGTATTTCCGAGCTGCGGGCGCAGGTCTTGCCTCAGGACAAGGCCGTTGTGGTTAAGGAGCTGCAACAGCAAGGTGAAATCGTCGGCATGGTCGGCGATGGTATTAATGATGCGCCTGCTCTGGCTCAGGCCGATGTTGGTTTTGCTATTGGCACCGGCACCGATGTCGCTATTGAAAGCGCCGATGTGGTTATTATGCAAGGCTCCCTGCTCAAAGTGCCCGAAGCCATCGAATTATCCAAGGCGACGGTCGTCAATATCAAACAAAATCTGATCGGGGCGTTTTTCTACAACACCGTCAGCATCCCGGTCGCGGCGGGCTTGTTGTATCCGCTATTCGGAGTTTTGTTAAATCCGATGATTGCCGGTGCGGCGATGGCGCTGTCCTCTGTAACCGTAGTCACCAACGCCAACCGCTTGCGTTGGATGAAATTCGCTGGGCGCAAATAGGGTTTGGCATTGTTCCCACGCAGCAGTGTGGGAACAATGCAACTTCTAATGATTCCGTTGAATAATATACAGCGATAAATCGCGCAATAAATCGGCTTCGCTGCCGAAAATACTCAAGTTACTCAGCGCTTGCTCATGCAGTTCCTGCGCTTTTTGTTTGGCTCCGGCCAGACCTAACAGGGCAGGGTAGGTGGGTTTGTCGTTATTCTGGTCTTTGCCCTGGGTTTTGCCCAAGGTCGCGGTATCGCTTTCCTGGTCGAGTATGTCGTCCTTAACCTGAAACGATAAGCCTATGCACTTGGCGTAATTGTCCAGTTTTTTGGCGACATCGGGATCTATA
>JAYTLW010000082.1:0-2643 GCA_043729025.1 Methylobacter sp. | reverse complement strand
TTTTGAAATCAAAACCACAGACTTGTCCGGCCTGAAACGTCCGAAGACCAAAATCATGCTGAATATCGGCAACCCGGAACTGGCTTTCAAGACCAGTTTCCTGCCCAATGACGGTGTGGGCTTGGCGCGCATGGAATTTATCATTACCGAATACATCAAAGCGCATCCGATGGCGTTGATACACCCCGAGCGCGTGCAGGATGCCGGCGAACGGCAACAACTCAATGAATTGACGCGCAACTACGAAACCCCCAAGGATTTCTTTATCCAGCGTCTGTCGGAAGGCGTCGGAACCATTGCGGCGGCGTTTTATCCCAAACCCGTCGTGGTGCGCATGTCCGATTTTAAAACCAATGAATACGCTACCTTATTGGGCGGTCGCTGGTTTGAGTTTGATGAAGCCAACCCGATGATAGGTTTTCGTGGCGCATCCCGTTACACCCACCCCGCCTATGCGGAAGGCTTTGCACTGGAATGCGCCGCCATGAAACGGGTGCGCGATGACATGGGCCTGACCAATGTCATTCTGATGATTCCATTTTGCCGCCGTGTTGACGAAGCGCAACGGGTGCTTGAGTACATGGCGCAACTGGGCCTAAAACGCGGCGAAAACGGGCTGGAAATCTATGTGATGTGCGAGATTCCCAATAACGTTATCCAGATCGATGCCTTTTCCCAACATTTTGACGGCTTTTCTATCGGCTCAAATGACCTTACCCAGCTGACATTAGGTGTAGACCGTGATTCCGCCATCGTCGCCGAGGATTTTGACGAACGAGATCCCGGTGTTAAAGAAATGATCCGGCTTGCCGTAGAAGGCTCAAAACGTAACGGCAAACATTGCGGCCTGTGCGGTCAAGCGCCATCGGACTATCCAGAAATGGCGGATTTTCTGGTCAGTTGCGGCATAGACTCGATGAGTTTGAATCCTGATACTGTGCTACAAACCACGCAACGGGTGCTGGAAACTGAAAAGCGGTTGGGCAGGAGTTAAACAGTGTAGTTGGTTAGGATGGGCTTCGTCCCTCAACCCAACCCCACTATCCAACATTACATATCGAGCGGACTACGCACACCGCGTCCGCCTTTATTTAATACATGTGTATAAATCATCGTCGTACTGACATCCGAATGCCCAAGCAGCTCCTGAACTGTACGAATATCGTAACCGGAATCAAGTAAATGCGTGGCAAAGGAATGGCGTAAGGTATGCGGCGTAGCCAACTTTTCTATGCCGCTAGCCTGCACCGCCTTTTTCATTGCCCGCTGCAATAATTTTTCGTCAATATGATGCCGGCGCTCAACACCGCTGCGCGGATCGACTGAAAAACTGCCAGAAGGGAAAATATATTGCCAAACCCAATCTGTCGCCGCGGTGGGATATTTGCGTTCCAGCGCATCCGGCAAATAAACCGACGCTTTGCCAAGTTTTGTATCGTTATCGAATAAGGTGCGGCGCAGGTGTAAATGCGCTAGTAAAGAACCCTTTAACGACTCCGGCAACATTGTTACCCTATCCTTGGCTCCCTTGCCGTCACGGATCAAAATCTCGCCGCGCTCAAAATCCACATCCTTAACCCTAAGGCGCACACACTCCATCAAGCGCATGCCCGTGCCATATAGAAGATTCGCCATCAGACCATAGCTTCCGCTCATCCGCGTCAATACGCTGCGCACCTCGGTACGCGTTAATACGCAAGGTAACCGTTGCGGCCGCTTGGCGCGCACAACATTATCCAGCCATGGCAAATCAATCAACAGCACCTCCTTATATAAAAACAGCAATGCAGACAACGCCTGATTCTGCGTTGAAGCCGCAACCTTCCCTTCCACCGCCAGATGTGTCAAAAATGCCTCCACTTCCGCCGCGCCCATTTCAATGGGATGGCGTTTACCGTGAAACAGAATAAAACGCTTTATCCACTGCACATATTGTGTTTCGGTACGAATACTATAGTGTTTGACGCGAATACGGTCGCGGACTTGATCCAGAAGTTTTGGGGGTGTATTGTTATTTTGCATAAAAAGGTTGCTATCAAAATTATAACAGTATAGTCTCCAATTCAACAGGTTGCTGGTGTGGCGTTATACACCGGCAATTGAAAATTAATAGACACCTTAAAGGTGTCTACTTATAGTTAGGCAAACAAGGACAAGACTGGCGCATGAAGAAAATTATTGTAATACTCATTGTTTTAGGACTGGGCTGGTATGGCAATCAAAAGTACCGAACCCACCAACAAAAACTGCTATCTGATACATCGGAAACAATTGTTGCCAACTCAGAACCTGATGTATCATCGAACAGTAGTCAGTTCAAGTGTGATGGTAGAACTCATTGCTCTCAAATGACTTCATGCGAGGAAGCAACGTTTTTTATAAACAACTGTCCTGGCACTAAAATGGACGGTAACCAGGATGGCATTCCCTGTGAACGTCAATGGTGCCAATAACTTTAACGCTAACATTGCGCTAAACTGGAGCGCGGTTATAATGTGATTTTATTTATTAGCTTTCCGTGTCGCATTCGGCTAGCTTTATGTTAGTGCGGCAAGCGAAGCTTGTCGTTTCTTTCAGGGTGAAAGTCCCTGACGGGAAGGCAAAGGATTGTCTTCATAAGGTCTAACCAACCGCCCGTATCGA
>JAYTLW010000081.1:0-13209 GCA_043729025.1 Methylobacter sp. | reverse complement strand
GGGCTGTTGACGTCGATTGGCGGAAAACTTACTTCGGCCAGGGAGGATGCAGCGCAGATCGTCAACACGCTGTGCGAAAATTTACAGGTCAATGCACCTTGCAGCACCGACGGTAGGCCGTTTCCGTGGCTGCCGGCTGAGGATTATCGGCTGTGGGCGGAGGCGGCTATGGTCAAAGCCCTGGCGCTGGGCATAGACGACGAAAGCGCGCACTGGCTGATCCGGCGACAGGCAAAACGGGCGCCGCTGATTTTTCAATTGATAGAGCAGAAGGCTGCGTTGGCAAAGCGGATTACGCCCGGCCTGCCGTTTATAGTCGCCGAGTTGGTGTTTTGTGCTGCTAACGAAATGGTTATCCATCTGGACGATCTGCTCAGGCGACGGATTCCGTTGTTAATTTTAGCCAATATGACTTCGGCCGAATTGCGCAATTTAGCGGAAATGACCGCAACAGCGTTGGCTTGGGATCAGATTACTTTAACGAATGAACTTGAAATGTGCGGCAAAAAAATACCCGAGTAACCGGTATTTCAGGCGCCCGTCTGGACTAGGCCGGATCGGATCAGCAGCGCAGTTTTGTCTAAAGCCGCCAGGGCATCTTTAATTATGCCATCACCCTTATCGCCTCGCGTGGCGGCCTCGATAATCAATCTGGAACTGATGCATAAACGCAAGGCGCTGACCGGTATGCCCTTACGGAAGCCGCAGGCAACGGGCTGACCAAGTTGGCAACGTATAGGGCTTTCGGGAGGGTCAATTGCGGCTGGGCAAGGCTCACTTTGCAGGCCTTGATAGACATTCCGGGTTTGTTCGCGGCTTAACGGCATCCGTTCGGCGGATTGGGGATGGTAAAGCAGAAATGGAAAGATAGTCTGGAGATGATCCCAGTTATCGGCTTTGATTAACGCGCTGCGGTCGAGCCGGGGTACGGCTAAGGGTTCGAAATGAGGGTCGGACGTCAGCCGTTGCTGGATGGCCTCTGCAAAGGCCAACAGGAAATCTATGACGACAGATTTCGGCACGGCGCGAAACCGGCGCAGTTCATCCAGCGCTACTGCCCAGCGCAGCAACAGTCCGAAATTGGCGGCATGGTCCGGATATTCCGCTGTAGTCTCGTCGCCCGGGCATGAATAAGGCGGCGGTGCGCGTTTTTTAAGGCGCTCTGCTGCGGTTGCAGGCAACAGTAATACGGCTGAGAAAGACGGGGCGGCAAGGAATTTCGAACCGGTTAGCGCGACCATAAAACCTTGTTGCAGATAGGCGCGTAAAGTCGGCATCGCGATGCGAAACTGGCAGGCATCGACCAGCACCTCAATATGATCGGGATAGCGGCGGTGCAGCGCCATGACGCAGGCCAGACCCGGCGCGATTAACCCGGTCTTGGACTGATCGGCAAGTATCAACAGGACGCGCCGATCTGCTGCAACGGCTAGCCCGACCAGGGCTGCCACGTCGGCATCGATTTCAGTCAAGGGTCTGGGCCTGCCATCGGCCAGTCGAATGGAGACTTGCAAGACTTCGATGTTATTCGCGCCTACGCCGGTATTTACGTTCAAGGCTGCGGCCACGCCGCTTCCGGTTTCATCTGCTTCCACCATGATGGCCAGTGCCGACGCCGATACATTGCTGCCCGCATAACCGGCGGCAAGAGCATGGATGTCGGTGCCCGATGGCATGAGCACCAGTTCCAGTCCGCTAATATCGGATAGTTCGCATAATTGCAGCCATTCCAGACGTACCAGTTGCAAATGTCGGGCATATACGGCTGCATAAGATGCTGTGTCGAGGTTGTCCAGCCATTTTTGGCGCAGCCGGTTGGCTACGGTATAGCCTTCCGTGGAAATAACCGATGCCGTTGAGGAGCCGAACGCCAGCAGTTGAGGGTCGGGAAACGGAGTGCAGCCGTATTTGTTCAGCCCGCTCTGCGGATCGAGTGCGATACGCGTATCGCCGCCTGCAATCAGCAGTTGTTCGGTGGACGGCAGGCTGTCCAGTGTCAACGATGAATTTTGCAGGTTTAAATCTACGCCGTGCTGCATGGCGTCTTGTAACATCCGGCGAAAGGCGCCGAATACTTTGTTCATCTGCGGTTGTTTGTAGGGAAACACCTCGACCGGATCGATGGCATGGATAATCATGCAGCTGTCGATCTCGAAAATCAGTAACAGGCCGTCAGCAGTCTCGCCGCAATCGATACCCAGGTAGTCCAGTCCAACCCGTTCGTAGATGGCTGTTAAGGCCGACGCATGCTTGTCGGCAAAAACGCTGTCGAAATCGCTCATAAAACGGGCTTCTTCGGCGCGTTTGTCGCAGCTTTCGGCCATGCCGGCATTCAGGTAATGGATCATCCAGTGTTCGGATATGCCCAGATGACAGGCATAGGGTTTGCCATCGATCAGTACGATGCGATATTTTCTAAATAAGCCATCTTGCCCGCGATAATCAACAAAGCGGGACACATAAAACTCGCTGTGAGGCAGGACTTGCAGATAGTTAAGCAGCGCATGTGCATCATCTATTTTGTCCAGGCCTTGCCCGGCGTGGGAATCGACCGGGCGAACAATAATCGGATAAGTCCCGTCCTCAATAATGTCGGTCAGAGACAGTTGTTCATTTGCGATCTGTTCCAACAGCTGCCGGGCTATGCGCGCTGTGATCGGCATAGCTACCCCCGGAACGGATTTTAGCAAGGCGCAAGCGGCGTTGCGCGACATCAATGCAATGCGCTCCGGTTTGTTCAGCACCGGGCGCGGCCATGAGGTTATGGCGGCTTCGATTGCTTGTAACAGCTTCATGTTTTGATCGGATTGGGCTATGGCGATAAACAGTACATCGTGATCCGGCAGCTGGTCGGGCAAGGGCAAATCTTCAGTCACATAAACGATGTCGAGGGCAACATCGGAGTCTTCCAACAGGAATTCCACCGGCGTGTTGGCCATCAAATCGCCCGCTCCCATGATCGCCAACAGCCGAACATTAATCTGGCCTTCGGTAGTGGGCGTTGAATATATTTGTTGACTTTCAATGGCCTGGGCTTGCAGGGCCAAGGCTAAGTCGCGATTGCCTCGAAGTTGCAACACCGTGGATAAATCCATCAGCGTATGGCCGCTGGTATCGGTCGTGGCGCGTTCGATTAATTGTGTACCCAGGGGGGCAAGATCGCAGCCGGAGTAGGTCATCCGCATCAGCTTCGCCAAGCCGATCAGCGGCGGCTTTGATTCATGGTTAAGCATGGCCTGTTCCTGGTATTGGTCCTGCGGCGCACTCGCCTAATGCCAGCGTAGCATCGATCAAGGCGTCAATGTCGCGGACGGTGGTGCGGTGATTGACGATGGCGGCTCGAATGGCCAGCTGTCCGTTGATGGTCGTCGTTGACGGTGCGGCAATGCCGGATTCCTGGAGGGCGACTGCGATATCCGCATTGACCCGGTTGGCATCCAAGCTGCGATAGCGAAAGCAGACAATATTCAGCGCTACGGGTGCGAGCAGCTCCAACTTGGGTTCGGCTTCCACGCGTCGTTTTAGGTATTGGGCCAATGCGCAGGTATGTAAGATAACCCTGCCTAATTTTTCCGCGCCATATACTTTTAGGGTGAACCAGGTTTTAAGCGCCCTGAAACCGCGAGACAGATCCGGGCCGAAGTCGCACGGCCACGGTGAGCCGGCCGCCATGCCGCGTACTTCGCGTTGCAGATAAGCGGCGGGCGAGACAAAGGCGTTCTGATGCAGTTCGCCGTTGCGCACTAACAGAAATCCTGCGTCATAGGGAACCTGTCCCCATTTGTGAAAATCAAAAGCTATGGAATCCGCGTGCGCAATGCCTTGCAAGCGCGGTGCAATATCAGGCGCGAGCATGGCCAGCGCGCCGTAAGCGCCATCGACGTGGAACCAGATGTTTTCGCGGCGGCAAAGCTCGGCTATGGCCTGAAGATTATCAATGGCGCCAACATCGGCGGTGCCCGCCGTTCCGGCGATAAAAAACGGCATTAAACCGGCTTTTTTATCCTCGGCGACAGCCAGTTCAAGCGCGGCTATATCCATTTGGTGCAGCTGATCAACCGGTATCCTGCGCAATGCATCGCTGCCGAAACCGGCAATATCCATGGCCTGGGCTAGGCTGACATGAGCGCCGGTCGAAGTATAGGCTATCAACGGTTGACCGTTCGCCGCAAGACCTTGTTGGCGCACCTTGGTGCCTAACCGGGAAGTGCGCGCAATCAACACGCTCAGCAGATTGGCCATCGAGGTTCCGGTTACAAACAGTCCGCTGGCGGTTTCCGGAAAATCAAACAGTTCCTGAACCCAGTGTACGACTTGGCGTTCGATTTCGATCGGCGCTTGATCGCGTCCGCCAAGATTGGCGTTTAATCCTGCGGCCAACATGTCCGCGAGCATGCCGACCGGGGTTCCTCCGCCATGAATCCAGCCCATAAAGCCGGGATGGACATTGCCTAAGGCATAGGGGAGCACCGCTTTCATGAATAGTTCGTGGGTTATTTCGAGGTTATGTTGCCCGTCATCCAAAGCTAGCCTGAATGAATCCCGAACATCCTCGGGCATGGGTTTCCAGACCGGCTGATCACGTTGGTGTTCAATATAGTCGATCATGTCGTCCAGCATCCTATGGCCTTGTAAGCGAAAGGCATTCCAATCTGACGGATCCAGTGTGTCTTCAGAGGTTTCCAGCATAGTTATATTGAATTGAAAACCATAGGTCGGATAATAGATTAATAATCGACTAACAGCCTTAAAAAAATATTAAGGGCGTTGAGTCTTATCTGTGCAAGATAACTTCCAACACCAGTTTGCTGCCAAAATAAGCCAGCAGCAGCAGCATAAAGCCGATTAAAGTCCAGTGGACTGCGGTTTTTCCGCGCCAGCCATAACACGATCTGCCCATCAAAAGACCGGAAAAAATAATCCAGGCGATAATGGATAATACAGTTTTGTGCACTAAATGCTGGGCAAATAAGTCTTCAATAAAAATAAAGCCGCTCACCAATGACAGGGTGAGAAAAAGAAGCCCGGCGCCGAGCATTTGAAACAATAGCGCCTCCATGGTTTGCAAGGGCGGCAATGACTGGATGCAGCGTTTGGGCGGATGGCTTTTCAGTTGCTGGTCTTGAATGGCGAGAAGTACGGCTTGCAGGGCGGCGATATTGAGCAGGCTGAAAGCGATAATTGAGGTCAATATATGGACGCTCATCTGCCAGTTGTGGATATACAGCAGATGGGTTTTTTCGGGCAGATTAAGTTCCAGCCACAGCATGATCGCGGCAATGGGAAATATCACGATGCCCAGTTTTTCGACGGGTTTATTGAGTGTAGCAAGCAGCAGCAATAGGGCGACTATCAGCGAAACCAAGGCTGCGGTGCTGATAAAGCCGAAGTTAAAGCTGTTGTTATGTACGAAAGCGGCAGTGACCGTTAAGCTATGTGCGCAAACTGCCGTCCAGGCCAAATACAGCGGTGTGCGGCGCCTTTTGTTCTGATGGGTGTCTCGGGCAATAAGCAGCGTACTTGCCAGATAAGTGCATATAGAAAGCGTAGCGAATAGGGTGTTCATTAGACTTTATTTTATTGGTTTGTGATCAATAGATAACACCAATTCTTAGGTGCGGACTTATTACCTACTATAAGGAGAGGGACTTACGTATCATGCGACAAGTCGCAATTACAGGGCATCACAAATTCCCTTGAGTTTAATGCAAAGGCCTTGATGGCTATGGTAATATATCCCGCTAAATAGTCCTAACGCATTTGTGTTAGCGAGTGATTTCCTTAAAGATTTAATAAAGATACTGATATGTTTGATAATTTAACCGATCGATTAAGTAGCACACTTAAAAAAATTAAGGGTCAGGGGCGCTTGACTGAAGACAATATCAAGGACACTCTGCGCGAAGTGCGCATGGCTTTGCTTGAAGCTGATGTCGCTTTGCCGGTGGTTACGGATTTTATTGAGCGTATCAAAACAGGCGCGTTAGGCCAAGAGGTCCAGTCCAGTCTTTCTCCCGGCCAGTCGCTGATTAAGCTGGTTCAGGCCGAGCTGGTTGCCGTGATGGGTGAGGCCAACGAAAAGCTGAATCTTAATGCCGTTCCGCCCGCAATTATTTTAATGGCCGGTTTGCAGGGTGCAGGTAAAACCACCACGGTGGCCAAGTTGGGCCGCTGGCTCAAAGAAAATCAAAAGAAAAAAGTCGGCGTAGTCAGTACCGACGTTTATCGCCCGGCGGCTATCAAGCAATTGCAGATGCTGGCAAACGAGATTTCCTTGGATTTTTTTGAAAGTGATGTGTCCCAAAAACCGGTAGACATTGCTAAAAATGCGATAGCATCAGCCAAGAAAAAATTTCTGGATGTCATTATTATCGATACCGCAGGCCGTCTGCATATTGATGATGAGATGATGGGCGAGATTAAGGAATTGCATGCGGCGATCAATCCTATAGAAACCTTGTTTGTTGTCGATAGCATGACCGGGCAGGATGCCGCGATTACCGCCAAAGCCTTTAATGATGCCTTGCCGTTGACCGGGATTATCCTGACCAAGGCGGATGGCGATGCGCGAGGCGGTGCGGCGTTATCTATACGCCATATTACCGGCAAGCCGATCAAGTTTATCGGTATGGGCGAAAAAACCGATGCTTTGGAGCCCTTCTATCCGGATCGCATCGCTTCCCGTATTTTGGGTATGGGCGATGTGCTGGGTTTGATCGAAGAAATCGAGCAGAAAGTTGACAAAGAAAAGGCCGAGAAGCTGGTCAGAAAGCTGCAAAAGGGCAAGGCATTCGATCTGGAGGATTTTCGCGAGCAATTGCAGCAAATGCAGAATATGGGCGGGGTCGGGTCGATGCTGGATAAATTGCCGGGCATGAATGACATCCCTCAGGAAATGAGAGACAAGGTTAATGACAAGGAGTTATCGCGCCAGATTGGGGTGATTAATTCGATGACCCTGAAGGAAAGGCGTTATCCCGATCTGATTAAAGGCAACCGGAAAAAGCGGATTGCAGACGGTTGCGGCCAACAGTTGCAGGATGTCAATCGCATCCTGAAACAGTTCATGATGATGCAGAAAATGATGAAGCGCTTCAAGACCGGCAATATGGCGAATATGATGCGGGGCATAAAAAATAATGTGCGCGGCATGGGTATGCGCAGGTAGTTTTATGGTGCTCGCTCAGCGACCAAAATAAAACGCCACAGATTCGCAGATTATAAAAAGACTCCTTTTGTAACTTCTGGATATTTCATAAGTTTAATCTGTGAGTCTGTGGCAGCAAAACACCCGTTAAATTGTTAGGTTATTTATTGTGTTAATTGCGATTGATTCGATAACTGGAGTAAATGAATTTAATCGGTTGTGTGTTGTTCTTTACTTATTGGGAAAATCGCGTAAAATTCGCCGATTAACAATGACTAAATTTTTTGAGGAGCTTAGATGGTAACCATTCGTCTTTCTAGAGGTGGCGCGAAAAATCGTCCTTTCTACCACGTTGTTGTAACCGATAGCAGAAGCGGCCGTGACGGTCGTTATATTGAACGTCTTGGTTTTTTTAACCCCTTAGCGCGTGGCAATGAAGAAAAATTGCGTTTGGATTGCGAGCGCGTTGATTATTGGAAAGCCAACGGCGCGCAGCCTTCTGAGCGCGTTGTAAAATTGATTAAAGACGCACGTAAAGCGGCGGCATAACTTTAAGTTGCCAGAGCTACAGCATATCAGTGTCGGAAAAATTTCCGGCGTTTTTGGTATAAAGGGATGGGTTAAGGTATTTTCCTTTACTGATCCGAGGGAAAATATTTTAACTTATTCCCCTTGGTTGCTACAAAAAGGTGACGAAACAAAAAAGCTTGATGTTGTTGAAGGGCAGCTACAGGGTAAGACGATAATCGCTCAGCTGGCTGGTATTGTCGACAGAGATCAAGCCGCGAGCCTTATGGGTTGGGATGTTTTTATAACTCAAGACCAGCTTCCCAAAGCAGCTAAAGGCGAATATTACTGGTCCGATTTGATCGGCTTGCAAGTTGAAAGCATTGATGGGGTTCAATTAGGCGTGGTTGATAGCCTGCTGGAAACCGGTGCTAATGACGTGATCATCGTCCAGGGAGAACGAGAACGGGTTATTCCGTTTTTACAGGGACGAACCATCATTAAGGTTGATCTGGATGCGGGCAAGATTATTGTCGATTGGGATCCTGAGTTTTAATTGCTGACATGCGATTTGACGTTGTAACATTATTTCCGGAAATGGTGACAGCGGCTGCCGGCTGCGGTGTAACGGGCCGGGCAATCGAACGTAAATTAGTCAGTTTGTCGGTATGGAATCCTCGGGATTATACCTGCGACAGACACCGGACTGTTGATGATCGTCCATACGGCGGCGGCCCGGGTATGGTCATGAAGTATCAGCCCTTGCATGATGCGGTTGATGCCGCCAAACAGGCAGGGATAAAAGCCGCCAAAGTGGTTTATTTAAGTCCGCAAGGCAAGCCGATAACCCAGGCCTTGTTGGCGGATGCGGTTAAAGTATCGCAGTTGATTTTAGTTGCCGGGCGTTACGAAGGTATTGATGAGCGCTTTGTCGATCTGGATTGTGATGATGAATGGTCTATCGGCGACTATGTCATTAGTGGCGGCGAACTTGCAGCTTTGGTGGTTATCGATGCGGTGACGCGTTTGTTGCCGGGAGTGCTCGGCGATGAGGATTCAGCCCTGCAGGATTCTCACAGCGATGGTTTGCTGGATTATCCGCATTTTACCAGGCCAGAACAGATTGCAGGACGTTCGGTGCCGGAGGTTTTATTAGGCGGCAATCATGCGGACATAGGCCGCTGGCGAATGAAGCAGGCTTTGGGTCGAACCTGGCAGAGACGACCGGACTTGTTGAAAAAAAAGAATTTGAGTGCAGAGCAGGAAAATTTGCTTAAAGAATTTATTGTGGAGTTGGTTTAATTTAAGGTGTGGTATGAGCAATATTATTGATGAATTGGAAGCGGAACAACTGAAACAGATTCCTGACTTTGGTCCGGGCGACACGGTAGTTGTGCAGGTTAAGGTAAAAGAAGGCGAGCGTGAAAGAATTCAGGCTTTTGAAGGTATCGTAATTGCAAAACGTAATCGCGGCTTAAATTCAGCTTTCACAGTAAGAAAAATTTCTCACGGTACTGGTGTTGAGCGTGTATTTCAAACGCACAGCCCTATCATCAGCGAGATCAATGTTAAGCGTCGCGGTGATGTGCGTCGTGCTAAATTGTATTACTTGCGTGACCTGACCGGTAAAGCGGCTCGTATTAAAGAAAAACTTTAATTCGACCGGTTTTTATGAGATAAAAAAGGCAGCTTAGAGCTGCCTTTTTTTATGACTGATTATTGAGCTAAAGTTATAATTTCGATGTAGGTTTATTTTACGGAATCATCAAAATCAACCAGGACTTGTTTAGTGTCGTTTATTATTCAATGGGTGGAACATAGCTCGGGGGCAAAAGACGTTGTCAAAATCCAAACCCCGGCAGGGCAACTTGTTTTAACTCGTCAGCAGGGGGTTATCAGCAAAACAGATTGGGAGCCGGGTGCTAGTCCAAACCCGCCTGCTGAACACGAATTGGACGCCTATTGGCAGAATCCCGATAAACCTATTAACGTTAAATTGTTAAAGCAAGGCAGTGCATACAGGAACCGAGTCTGGGCCGCGCTTCGCCAAATTCCCTTTGGGCAAACTTTGACTTATTCGGCATTGGCAAAAAAAATAGGCTCATCGGCGCGGGCAGTCGGCAACGCGTGCCGGGACAATCCTTACGCATTATTTATTCCCTGTCACCGGGTGGTTTCCGTGTCCGGCATGGGCGGCTATTGCGGACACACTGACGGTGATTTTTTGGCGATAAAATCCAAATTATTGGAATTTGAAGCTAGCCATAAACAATGAATGCAAGCCTTTTAATCGACCAGTTTCTCGATGCAGTCTGGGTGGAACAGGGCTTGAGCGAGAATACATTGTCGGCCTACGGCAGCGATTTGAGGATTTTCGCCAAATGGTTGGCAGGAAAACCGATGCTGGAAGTAGATGGGAGTGTGCTTTCAAGCTTTCTCGCCAGTCGCTATAAAGAAGGCATAGGCAACAGGTCTTCTGCGCGCATCCTGTCCAGTTTGCGCCGTTTCTACGGCTATTATATCCGCGAAAACAGCATCAAAGTCGACCCGACCGCCTTGGTAGAATCGCCTCATATCGGTCAGCCCTTGCCTACCTCGCTGTCCGAAAAAGATGTAGAATTATTGCTGGAAGCGCCTGAAGTCACCCATGCTCTGGGTTTTAGGGATAGAGCCATGCTGGAAATGCTTTATGCCACAGGGCTTAGAGTCTCGGAGCTGGTCAATTTAAAGTTTGAACAGATCAGCTTTCGGCAAGGCGTGGTCAGGATAATCGGCAAAGGCAATAAAGAGCGTTTGGTGCCGGTCGGCGAGGAAGCCATGAGCTGGCTGGAAGATTATATGAACCAGGCCAGAAAGACTATTCTCGGCGAGCGGCAATGCGATTATTTGTTTGTCACTAATCGGGCGGATGGCATGACTCGTCAGGCTTTTTGGCATATTATCAAGCGTCATGCCAAAAAAGCCGGCATCAACAAAGAGCTTTCGCCGCATACCTTAAGACATGCGTTCGCCACGCATTTGTTAAATCACGGCGCGGACTTGCGGGTCGTGCAATTATTGCTGGGACACGCCGATTTATCGACCACGCAAATTTATACCCATATTGCCCGCGAAAGGCTCAAAGACTTGCACGCAAAATATCATCCAAGAGGATAAAAAAATGGCTCAAAATATTCACCCGACCGCTTATATAGCAGAGGATGTAACGCTTGGAGACAATATTACGGTAGGGCCTTTTGCCGTTATCGAAACAGGCGCGCAACTCGGCGAGAACTGCCAGGTGGGCGCTCATGCCGTAGTGCATGGCTTTGTAAAAATGGGCGACGGCAATATATTGCATCCCCATGCGATATTAGGCGGCTTGCCGCAAGATACGAGTTTCAAGCCTGAAACGGTTTCCTGGCTGATCTGCGGTGATAATAATGTGTTTAGAGAAGGCTTTACCGCACATCGGGCTTCTAAAGAATATGCCAAAACACGCATCGGCTCGGAGTGTTTTTTTATGAACAACAGCCATGTCGCGCACGACTGCAGCATCGGAAATAATACTATTTTTGCCAATAATGTCGCTATCGGCGGGCATGTCGAAGTCGGCAATAGTGTGTTCCTCGGCGGCGCGGTGGTCGCGCACCAGTTTTGCCGGATCGGTTCATTCGCGATAGTGCAGGGCACCACCGGTCTTAATATGGATGTCATGCCTTTCATGTTGATCGGTGGGCGTCCCGCTCGGCATTATAAATTGAACACCATCGGTTTGAGGCGAGCAGGCATTACCGGCGAACGTTATAAAGTGCTGGCGGCGGCATTCCGTTTGTTAAAAAGCAAACAAAGCCTGGATGACTTGGAAGAAACAGCAGAGTTAAAGCAATTAAAAGACTGGCTGGCCATCAAGTCCAAGCGTGGAGTGCATGGGTTTGTGGATGTGTCGGTGTAGGGGCGAATTCATTCGCCTTGGATGCACACGCGCTGACCAATATTTATATATTCAAGTAGGGCGCATTGTGCGCGCCCTACGCCAAGATTTGAATACTGTCAGTTTCCAGGTGCATTAATCAACGCCAATATCTGGTATCATAAGCGATTGAATTACGGCAGTTCGCCGCCATTCGCGTCAATAAAAGAGTCTTTGTGAACACTGCCCAATTTTCATCCCTAGCTTTAAAACCCGCCCTGCTTGAAAATATCGAATCCCTCGGTTATACCCACTTAACGCCAATACAAGCGGAGAGCCTGCCGCATATTCTTGAGGGTAGGGACGTGATTGCTCAGGCTAAAACCGGCAGCGGTAAAACTGCCGCTTTCGGTATCGGTCTGTTATCCAAGCTGGATATGAACAGTTTCAGGGTGCAGGCGATGGTGGTTTGTCCGACCCGTGAGCTTGCCGATCAGGTCTGCAAGGAGATTCGCCGCTTAGCCCGGTTCACCCAAAACATCAAGGTGCTGACCTTGTGCGGCGGCGTACCTTTCGGGCCGCAGCTGGGTTCATTGGAACATGGCGTTCATGTGGTGGTCGGCACACCGGGGCGGTTACAGGAACATCTGCGCAAACGCAGTCTGCGGTTAAGCAATCTAAAAGTGTTGGTGCTGGACGAGGCCGACCGGATGCTGGATATGGGCTTTGAAGAGGCCATATCCGACGTGGTTTCGTACGCACCGACACACCGTCAAACCTTGCTGTTTTCGGCGACTTATACCGATCCTATTCGGGAAATAAGTCAGAAATTTCAGTTTAAACCGGTTTCCGTCAGCATTGAGTCTAATCAGCACGACAGCGATATTGAGCAGCTGTTTTATCAGGTTGAAAAATCCAAAAGGATCAACGCGCGGGCTTATCTTTTAGCCTATCATCGACCCGAATCGACCGTGGTGTTTTGCAACACCAAAAGGGAGTGTCAGGATGTGGCGAGTTCCCTTGAAAACAGCGGTTTTTCGGTACAGGCCTTACATGGCGATCTGGAGCAAAAACACCGGGATCAGGTGCTGGTGCGTTTTGCCAATAAAAGCTGTTCGGTGCTGGTGGCCACCGATGTGGCAGCGCGAGGCCTGGATATTAAGGATATGCAGGCGGTGATTAATTATGAATTGCCCTGGGATCCAGAAATTTACGTACACCGGATCGGGCGTACCGGCCGCGCCGGTAAAAAAGGCCTGGCACTCAGTTTGTGTACCGAGCAGGAAACAAGCCGGGTTAAAGCCATCGAAGAATATCAAGCTGTTCCCGCCAAGTGGGATGAAGTATCGCCCTTTCAAATGAGCTATGAACCACGCTTTGAGCCGCCGATGGTCAGCTTGTGGATAGACGGCGGGCGTAAAAACAAGGTGCGCCCCGGCGACATCCTGGGTGCATTAACCGGTGATGCCGGGATTGCCGGTAGTGAGGTGGGCAAAATTGATATTTTTGATGCCCATGCTTACGTGGCTGTCAAGCGTGACAGCGTCGATAAGGCTTTCGCTTGCTTGAAGAACGGAAAAATAAAGGGACGCAATTTTAATGTCCATAAATCTCAATGGGGGTGAGGTGGCCGGGTTAGGTGGGAGCGGCTTTAGCCGCGCTC
>JAYTLW010000080.1:0-14794 GCA_043729025.1 Methylobacter sp. | reverse complement strand
TGAATCCCGATAAACCGAACACTGCCGCGCCAGAAAGTAAAACTGCCAGTGTTCATTGATGATCATCTTAGGCGACAAGTACTTTGACATTTACCGCCTGTACTTGTAAGAAAATTTTACCAACTGACATCAACTGTAACTTTTCCATCAGAATCGCGTTGCTCGACAGACTGAGTTTGATTAAAGCCCTTTATAGACGTATGGTCTGTGTGAACAACAGAACCAACTTTATTTCCATTTGAATCTAAAATTGAGTATGTCCATATATCGGTTTCAGCCATTGTTCCCTTTGAGCGATGACTTTCTTGTTTCAGAGTTTCGCCAGTATTTAGTTTGAGCTTATCTTTCAATTTTTTCTCCGATATTTTTCTAACGAATAAGGTTATTAACCAGTATTTGGCAGGCAAGCTATGTATGGATCAAGACGCGTGACGTGGTTTACAAGCCTGTTACTTGCGTTTTGTAATAATTGAGGCATTTAAACGTTACAACCTGGGATGTACCTCCCAATCAGTTTTGCCTAGATAAGATTCGATTGCAACTTGGAGGAGAATAACACAACCGATCAGATGCGTTAGTGACAGTTGTGCGTCATTTATTACATTTGCACTTTATCTGGTGCTAGATATTATTCGTTACTGTCAGTCATTGGTACACAGATAAACTCCAATTACAAAATTGCCTGCCATAAAGCGGCCAGTCGCGACAGGCAGTTAATGGCACATAGCGGCAATTCGAAAAGCCGTAATCTGTAGGGCGTCAATAACAATTGCGTCGTATGGTTATGGTTAAATTCGCGCCCACAGTATTAAATCCATTAATTTAATGGCAGTACGTGTTAGGTAGGGATGTAGTTGAATCGTATTACTCCTTATGGCACCCCGCAAACGCGGGTCAATGGCGAGTTTGCGGAAGCGAGGAAAAAGGTGCTGCAAGGCAACAAAAAATGAGCATTGCACAAAAATGTTTGAATTAATCTACCGTGCTAATATTGGTTTCTTGGGTTTTTATCGCCCTTCTAATGAACGGAACAATCAATATATGAGTCAAGGCTACCAACCTCCCTACAGCATCACAGCAAACATTCTCAATGCCGTTGCCGAGATCAGCGAATTGCTGGGGCGTTGGTCGGCCAGTCATCAGGATGCGCTATCCCCACAACTGCGGCGCGAAAACCGCATCCGCACCATTTATGCTTCTCTCGCTATTGAACACAACAGCCTGTCGCTGGAACAAGTCACCGCCATTCTGGAAGGCAAGCCGGTGTTCGGTCTGCCACGGGAAATCCAGGAGGTGCGCAATGCCTTTGCCGCTTATGAACAATTGCCCCATTGGCAAGTCACCAACGGCGATCATTTATTGGCCGCGCATGAACGTTTGATGCTGGGGCTGATTGACAATGCCGGGCAATGGCGTAGCGGCGGCGTGGGTATCTTCCGGGATCAGGAGTTGGTGCATATGGCTCCACCTGCTACACAAATTCCCCGCCTGATGAACAATTTGCTGGGCTGGCTGGCGACCACCGACATTCACCCGCTGATTGCCAGCTGCGTGTTCCATTATGAATTTGAATTCATTCACCCGTTCAGTGACGGCAATGGTCGTCTGGGGCGATTGCCCCTAGTGTCGGTAAAAGTGTCGGGAGAAACTCAGTTGGCGATTATCCAAGCCTTGCAGCAAAACCCCGAACTGACTATTCCCATGTTGGCTACACATTTAGGAGTGAGTTCGCGCACTATTGAGCGTCACCTGCAAAAGTTGCAACAGCAAGGTGCGTTGAAACGTATTGGCTCGGCAAAAGGTGGATATTGGCAGGTTTAAAAGTAGCGTTTATTTGAGTGGGATTCTTGTTCATAAATATGCCTGAAATGTGTAACTACCCAGCCCTATCGCTGAGTAATACCAATCCCAATAAGTTGTTATTTGAACCCCCTCAACCTAACCTTCTCCCGCTGGAGAAGGGATAGCATGTGAACTTATTGGGATTGGTATAACTGCCTGCACCACATTCGCGATGCCTGATCCCAAAACGACCAAAGCTTACTTTGGACTCCAAATGTCACAGATACCGGAGTTCAAAGCTTGCTTTGAAATTTTAAATATCAAGTTTCTTGATTAGCCAGATGCTTCAGCCAGCACCGTCATACAGGCAGGGATGCCGGTATCCAGTCACAGGGATGTGAGTACAAAGCCAACTCAAGCGTCAAAACACTTGGCAAGCTACCGTCCATGGCTCTGGATTCCGGCATCCCTGCCGGAATGACGAGCTTTTGGGTGCTGGCTGAAGCATCTAGCTAATCAGGTCAAGTTTTGTAATGCCAAGCAGGGGAGCGAGCGCCTGCGAAGGTGAGTAGTTATGATGTACTGCAAACCATGCAATAGTTAAAAACTGATATTCCCCTGCAACCAGATTTTCTGGGTGTCCGTATTGGAAAAAGTGTCGGCGCCACTGTAGTTGTCGGCGCTATAATAAGCGTATTTCGCTAACACCGAATAATGCTTGCCGAATTTTTTGGTCGCCTGAAAATCCCATTCATCGCCGTACTTAATTTGCCCGGTATCGTCGGAAAAATTATGATAAACGCCGGTTAATACGACATTGCCACGATCCAGAGTGGTGTGCACTGTGCCGAACACATCGCGTATACCATTTCTTGGCGTAATCAGGAATAAGTCCGCCCAGCCCTGGAATGCATGGTTGGTGCCTAGCGGCGTATCAAAAGTTTTATTGGCGCCTTTACCGTCCAGTTGTTCCATGGCGCCCTGAAAGGTGAAGTTATAGGCGGTAAAACCGCCCATCACATTGATGCGTTCAGCTTGATACGGCGTTTTTCCATGGCCGTAATCTTGTTGATAGCCCCATTCGGCGGTATAAACCAGACCGTAGTTATCGCTGAGCTTGAGCGTGTCTCCCGGTTTTTGAAAATTAGTCAGCCGCAAACCGTAGGTTTGGCTGGATTTTTCCATCGTGACCGGTTCATCGATTTCGGTATAATCCAGCCAGTAGCCGTAACCGATCAGATTGCCGTAATCGCCGATTTTATAATTGACGTTCAGGATCGGCGCGTTGATGTTTTCAGTCGTGGCGGTAAAGGTCTGCACATTGCCGATATAGCCTGCGTTAACGGTCAGACCGAACAGCTGTTGGTTGTTGTGTGTGATCAGCACCGAATCGAAGGTCGTTTCCATCTGCCGCCAGCCGACGTTACCGATAAAGCGGTCGTCATCAAACTTGATGCGTTGCCGCCCGCCTTTAATCACCGTATCGGGAATACCGGCATAGCTGATCCATAACTGGTTGAGCTCGCTTTTTTCAGGATCGGCAACCGTTGAGTAACCGGTATTGTTGTTGCGGGTACTGTTGAAATCTTCCAGCATCGCAAGATTGCCTTCGTATTCGGCATAGCCCTGGATTCCATGAAATACCGGTGACAGCAAACCCGCCCGTAAACGCGAGGTAAAGGCATTGGCGGTGTGTGGCTGTTTTGCGGCGGATAGCGGTAGGCCGGTTTTTATATCATTGACGATACCCTGATCGACGTTTTCCCAGCGCGTGTTCAGGTCAAACTTGACTGCACCGTTTTTACCGTAATGATAGAAATTAAGCGCGTCTTCAACTTGCTGGGTTATGTCGGCCATGGCCGAGCCGCTGATGACAGAGAGCGCCAGCAGTGATGCTGGAAGTTTGGTTTTTTTCTGCGGCATAAAGCCTCCTGTTGATTAATTTGAAACTGTTGTTAATGGGTATGGTCACATTCGGTAAGAAAGCTCAATATGCTTTCCCGGTATTTGTAGTAATCGGGATGTTCCAGCAGGGCTTTGCGACTGCGCGGCCTGGGCAAATCAATGTCTTCGATTTTGCCGATTTTTGCATGTGGGCCGTTGGTCATCATCACCACCCGATCCGCCAGCAGGATGGCCTCATCGACATCATGGGTGACCACAATGGCCGTCACATGGGTTCTTTCCCAGACTTCCATCAACACTTCCTGCAATTCCCAGCGGGTCAAAGAATCCAGCATGCCGAACGGTTCATCCAGCAGCAGCAGTTTGGGCGACAAGGCAAAGGCGCGGGCAATACCGACCCGTTGCCGCATGCCGTTGGACATGTCACCGGCTTTTTTGCGCAGCGAATCGCCCAAGCCGACGCGGCACAGATAATAGCTGACAATGTCATCGCGTTCCGATTTTGATGCGTGAGGATAGACCTTATCAACGCCTAATACAACGTTTTCAAACGCGGTCAGCCAGGGAAACAGGCTGGGCGCCTGAAATACCACGCCGCGGTCAGGCCCTGCGCTGTCAATTTCCTTGTTGTCCAGAATAATGACGCCTTCGGATACGCTGTTTAAACCGGCAGTCATCGATAACACCGTGGATTTACCGCAGCCGGAATGGCCGATGATCGATATGAATTCGCCTTTTTTCATTTTCAAGTCGAAACCGTCTACCACTTTGACTGAGCTGTTGCCGTCGGGGGTCGGGTAAATTTTGGATAGTCGTGAAAACTCCAGATAACGGGGTCGGCCTAAATCATCCTGGGTGGATTTTATCGCCAGGGATGGTGTGTATGCCGCAAGCCTGCCGGGAGCAGGCGCGGCGAAGGCTGAACTGTCAAGCTTCCAATCATTACTGGTATTAGGCCTAACTTTGGGCAGGACGATTTTATCAGCGGTCTCCCCTAAGTTTTTTTCGATGCCGATGTCCATTAAATAACGGGTTATTTCGGCGCGTAATCTTTTAAACTCGGGGTTATGGTTTAACGCTGTCCGGTCTCTGGGGCGCTCAATATCGATATGAAAATCCGGGCCGAAAGTCGCACCGGGGCCGGGATTAAGCGGGATAACTCGATCCGCCATATAGATCGCTTCATCGACGTCGTTGGTAATCAGGATGACGGTTTTCTTCATCCCAGACCAGATGTGTAAAATCTCATCCTGCAAATTACCGCGCGTCAACGCATCCAGCGCACTGAGCGGCTCATCCAGCAGCAAAATATCGGGATTGGCGGCCAAGGCTCGTGCTACATTAACCCGTTGCCGCATACCGCCGGACAGTTCGGCGGGTTTTTTATCCATCGCCGCGCCCAGATTAACCATCCTGACGTATTTTTCGGTATGTGCGCGGCGTTGTTCGGCAGGCCAATGTTTAAAAATCTGATCGACCGCCAGCGCCACGTTCTCAAACACCGTCAACCATGGCATTAGCGAATAGTTTTGAAACACCACGCCGCGATCCGGGCCTGGCGCGGTAATCGGCTGACCTTGTTTGAGTACCTCACCGCTGTCGGCCTGGATTAACCCGGCAATGGTTGAAATCAGCGTGGTTTTGCCGCTGCCGGAAAAGCCGACTATGGCAATAAATTCGCCTTCTTTAATGCTCAGGTTGATGTTGTTGAGTATGGATGTTTCGCCATAGCTTTTGCATACAGCCTTTAATTCCAACAAAGGCTGACGGGCGTCATTCGACGGCGCAGGCGGCGTCAGTATTGTGGGAGAGACTTTAGTCTCGACAAACGCGGCTAAAGCCGCCCCCACAGTGTTAAGATTTACGACGGACATAACTGCTCCTGATTAAAGTGCTCTACCGAAAGAGAATATATTTTGTAGCGACTGCATGATGCGATCCAAGGCAAAACCAATCAGCCCGATGGTAAATACCGCGACCATGATTCGTCCCAAGGAGTTGGAACTGCCGTTCTGGAATTCATCCCAGACGAATTTGCCCAGTCCCGGATTTTGCGCCAACATTTCCGCAGCGATTAACACCATCCAGCCCACGCCCAGAGACAAACGCATGCCGGTGAAAATATAAGGCAATGCGGACGGCAAAATGATTTTCCTGATTTGGGTGCTCCAGCTAAGACGCAACACTTTGCCGACATTGATCAGGTCTTTGTCTATCGATGATACGCCTACGGCAGTATTGATCAGGGTCGGCCAAAGTGAACACAGCGTGACGGTAATCGCAGAAGTCAGGAACGATTTTTCAAACCACGAATCATCTGTGGTTACATAAACAGCGCTGACCACCAGCGTGACGATCGGCAGCCAAGCCAAGGGCGATACCGGCTTAAATATCTGCACCAGCGGGTTGATGGCGGTGTTAAACACCGGGTTCATGCCGCACAGCAGACCTAACGGCACGGCGATCAGCGTGGCAAATATAAAGCCTGCAAACACCGTATACAGACTGGTGAAAATCTTGTCCAGATAGGTAGCCTGGCCGTTATAGGGACGGACTTTGATTTCAGCCGCCGGATCTTCAGCGTGTTTTTGCTCGTTGCGGGCTTGTTGGCGTTGGTAATATTCGGCCTCTTTCGCTCGTTCGGCGTAATGATCGTGCAATAAACCGGCGGCTTCGTGCCACACCGCGACAGGGCCGGGAATGGCGCCCAAGCTGGTGTTGATCTTGGCGGCAGAAACACTCCACAATCCCAGAAACATCATAAAAGCGAGTATGGGCACGCCCATGATCAGCCACAGTTGGCGGATTTGCAGTGCAGGATTTTCTCCTGCGGCTATCTTTACTAATGGCACAAACCAGGTGAGCCCGGTTATGTTTAAAAATTTGATGATTTGATGGTACATGCTGGACTCCAAAATTTTCGTCGACGGTGAACGGGTGATTTTTGCACGTCAAAACAACGCTGTGTTCAGCTATTTTTACGCTGTTAAATAAGTTGATACCCGGCGTCAGCAGGCGTGACCACCGAAATAAACATCAAGGGTTCGGGCTTATCGTTAAATACGCCATGAACTTCGCTGCAATGGGCCACGACGACATCCCCGGTCATAATCGCTTTGGTGGTTCCATTAGGATCCAGATAATAGTGACCTTCGCCTGCCAATATAGTCCAGGTATCCTGGCCCTCTGGGTGAATATGCAGGGGGATTTTCTGTCCTTGTTTAAGGTACCAAGCCACCACCACAGCATCTTTAGATTGGCTTATAACCGAACGTATGGGCTCATCGTCTGAAGGTTGAAATAAGTCCGCACTGCTTAATATTCTTGACCTTGTCATGTTTGCTTCACTCTGCATACACTCGCCTTTAAGCGGGTGAGATAAAAAAATGAGCATCCTTGCTCTTATACACATCCGCTGTGTCGAGGAGGAGAGAGACACACATAAAATCGTACTATTTTTAATTACTCAACCACCTTGCCGCCGACCACTTTTTGCTTGCCCTTAAGGCCGATAGCAAATTTAGTCAGATAGTCATTGGGCTTAGTGGCGTCGAAAGCGATACCGTCAATGAAGTCGGAGCTCGGCGGCTTGATGCCGGTTTCAGTGTCGGCAGGAAAATCACCGGCTTTGGCCTTGCCTTCGGCAACCAAGGCTTTGGCTGCGGCCCTATAAATATCAGGGCGATACACTTGTTTAGCGGTTTCCAGGTACCAGGCATCGGTTTTGTATTCGTTGATTTGTCCCCAGCGGCGCATTTGGGTCAGACTCCAGATGGCGTCGCTGTAATAGGGGTAAGAACCGTTATGACGGAAGAACACATTGAAATCGGGCAAGTCGCGTTTGTCGCCTTTTTCGTATTCAAAGGTGCCGTTCATGCTGTTGGCAAGCACTTCGTAATCGGCGCCGACATACTGCTTTTGCGACAGCATTTCCACGCCTTCATTACGGTTTTTGTTGTTTTCCGCATCCAGCCACATTGATGCGCGAATCAAGGCCTTGATCACTGCTTTATGGGTATTGGGATTTTTATCGGCCCATGCCTTGTTCACGCCGAATATTTTTTCAGCGCTGTTTTTCATCAGTTCATAATCGCTGATGACCGGTACGCCTATGCCTTTGAACACCGCTTGCTGGTTCCACGGTTCGCCGACGCAGTAGCCGACTATTGTGCCTGAGTCCATAGTGGCGGGCATTTGCGGAGGCGGCGTGACAGACAGCATCGCTTCGGCATCAATCTGGCCGGAAGTATCCTCTGGCGGCGCGTAAAATCCGGGCTTGATACCGCCGGCCGCCAGCCAGTAACGCAATTTCATATTGTGGGTGCCGACCGGGAAAGTCATCGCCATGTTGAAGGGCTTGCCCGCAGTTTTGTATTTTTCCAGCACCGGTTTTAAGGTATCCGCTTTAATCGGATGCACCGGTTTGCCGTCTTTCATAGGAATTTGCGGCTTCATCTGCTTCCAGACCTCGTTGGATACGGTAATCGCATCGCCGTTTAAGGTCAGGGTGAAGGCGCTGACAATATCGGCTTTAGTGCCATAGCCGATGGCTGTGCCAAAGGGTAAAGTGGCTAACATATGCGCTCCGTCAAGTTCGCCGCTGACAACGCGATCCAGTAAAACCTTCCAGTTGGCTTGCGCTTCCAGTTGTACGGAAAGCCCTTCGTCTTCGAAATAGCCTTTTTCCAAAGCCACCGCCAAAGGCGCCATATCGGTCAGTTTGATAAAGCCGAGTTTTAAACTGTCTTTTTCCAGTTTTTCAACAGCAAAGGCGCCGCTTGCAATAGATAAGACTGATAGCGTAGCAACTACCGTAAGCAGTTTTTTGATGGTAAATCGTTCGGTTTGTTTCATATCGACCTCAAAGTTTGAAAAAAATCTGTCACCCAACAAGAGTTTTAAGTATTCCGCCCTGCGGGTGCCTGTGTTTGTTTAAGTGCGCCGTTGGATTACGGTTTTTAGAGTCTCTGCATTGTTTAAGGCAATCCTTATGCCAAAATTAAGCTTCGCTTAATTGTTAGTCATAAGTTAATTAATACAATAAGTTACGTGGTATATGGAGCGGAGCGAGGTAATGCGGGTTAATGAAGGTAATGCATTGGTTTTGTGCATCAGACTATCCGCTTGCACCAGGATGAGTAGCTACGGCTGATTTCCTTCCATATCTTCCAGCTCGATATTGAGCGCTTTGGTCGAAATCAACAATTCGCTGATTGAAGCCAGCAGTGAGAACACGATAAAAACCATGCTGAACCCGAAAGCAAGGTTGCCGTAGGATTGCAGTCCGTAAAAAATCAGCCCCATGGCGAGGGTGCAGCAGATAATGCCGATGACCGCCAGCAACTGCATGGCGACAATAAAGCGGATACGCTGTCTTAAGCTGTCGATCTGTTTTTTGGCAACCGGACTTTGGGTTTTGTTAAACAGAATGTGCTGTTCTCTAATCCGATTGGCAATCGCCATAAAACGATTGGAATAAGCCAAAAATAAAACTGAAATGGCTGGAAATAACAGGGCGGGCGTGGTGATGGCGATGTCCATGGCTCTATAAGGGATGATTGTAGTGTAGGTCGGAATTCATACTGTCTCCCCAATGGTCATGATCGGCAGACTGTAGTCGTGATTTTTTATGTGACCGGTAAAATTTCACCGGCGTCTGTTCTGGGAAGTATTGTTACCTTTTTGTGCAGGTGACGCACGGAAAGAACTGCCCAAATTATCTGGTGTTAGCGGCTACTGTAAAGCGCCCCATTGTAACCACTAGGTTTTGCGCCTGTTCTTCCAGCAATTCCGCTGCCGCTGAGGCTTGTTCTACCAAAGCGGCATTTTGTTGGGTGACGTTGTCCATTTGAGCGATGGCTTGATTAACTTGCTCGATGCCGACACTTTGTTCAGCGGAAGCGGCGGTGATTTCGGCCATCCTGTCGGTAACGCCACGGATTGAGGTGACGATTTCTTCCATAGTCAGCCCGGCTTGGGCAACCAATTTGCATGTTAGTTTGAGTCAGGTAGCTGTAGTGCATCTGTTTAGCGTTATTTGTTGGGGTATTGCACCCATTGAGTTGTTTTGATTTATAGTGTGGTGCGGCTAAAGTTCTACCTGATGCTTGGCATAAAACCTGCGTAAGCATGGATAGTTGTCATTAACTTTCAGGATCCAGAGTATGCACCACTAATTGGCAATCCGCCTGTAACCAATACTCCTGAACAAGACCCACCTGATGGGTCTTCATCATGTCCCAAAGCTGTTTGATTACAGCATGGGGACTGGTCGATAAGGCACGCTGACAACCGGCCAGCTGTTTTTCATAGAGTTTTGGATTGGCTTTTTGTTTGTCTTTAAACAAAGCCTCGACATCGTCTAATCTCGGGGCTATTAGACCGACTACGTTGGGAAAAGATTGGGCAATAATAAGCCCTTGAGGATCAAGATCGGCCATCACCAACACCGGCATGTGAAATTGCTCTAAAATCCTCCGCACGGCATTTTCGCTGTAAGTATTATCGCCTCTAAACAGCACTAAGGGATCGGCATAGTGCTCAGGTAAATTCAGCCGCATTTTTTCCAGGCGATCGAAACAGCGGTAGTTTTCAATCACCAGAATGCATTGATGTGCAGTACTGCTGAGCTCTGCCATCGCCATGTCCAGATAACCGCAACCCGGCAACAAGTATGCATGACCGTTGATTTTCAAAGCCATGTCTGTCAGCGCTTTAATCGCCAAGCGGTCTTTTTTAACGGCTAATCCTGCTATTTTCTCATCTAACGCAAAAGTTAAAACCTCTTCGCGGTGCATTGCCGAAAACCCGGCAACTGAGATTTTCTGAAGATCGACACCTGTCTCATACTTAACCACCTCGACCAAGTCATCCTTATCCTGCTGAGTGACTTTCAGCTTATTGCCCTGTGTTTGGCCGATATTGTAGTTCCGATGCAAGTATTGCCAGCTTTGATTAAGCGGAAAGTCCTGATTGTCAGATCGGATAGCCCGCTCTATAAGGTTTAACAGTTGCTTGTTCAATTTTCAGCACGCCTAAACTGAAGAATAATATCTCGCACTTTTTTGTTGCCGGAAAAGCGCTGACCGGCATCAGCCTGAATCAATTCCATCTGCAAGCGTTTATTGCGTTGCTGCCGTCTTAACCATTCATTGAGTACACAACTCAACCAGATTGAAGGTTCAATGTCACCCACGAAGGTCTGTTGAAAAGCCACTGCGGAAATGGACTGATTCTCATGTTTCAGCACCCGGTCGAAATACACGCTTAACTGTTTTCGATACAGCGGCAAATCCAAAGTCTTTTTATGTTGTGGGCTTAAAGACACCGCGTTTAACAAGCGCTGTTTTTGTTTTGCCAGCATGAGGTCCGTATCGATACTGATTTTTTGCGCAATCCCGATTAATTCTTCTTCCAAGGCATGATCCAGCGGATCGGCATAGGCCAGCAATGCCAAAGGCTTAATCTGGTTCCAGTGCTCGGGAATGCTGTCGCCCTCGCTCCAGTCCTGCGGCTGATAATTCTGGTTTTGTTGTAAGAAAAATGCAAAGCCCTGCACTAACTGCGCTCTAGCCTCGATTTGCCTAAGTTCAAACAAAAAAACTTTTAACGTATCGAGAATATCCTGTAAGCGCTGCTGATAAATAGGCAATTTTCGAATCAACTGTTGATCCAGCAAGTCATAAATATGCGGCTGATTTTCAACCATTTCCAATAATGATTCCGGCTGCAGGGCGGTGATGGCATTCACCAGTTTTTCCAGCCGGGAAATATAAAACGCATTCTGTTTTTGCTTTTCCGACAGGGTGCGCACATTGGCGAAGCGGCTGTTAACCAGCATCGATAAATAACGGGTGTTTTCTTCCAGGGTATCGGACAAATCGAAAACCAGGCGTTCGATTTCGGCAAAATAATTGTCGCAATCAGCTACCCGGTTTTCAACTTCGGCATCCTGATACAGACTGATTTGTTGCTCCAGCGTTTCAATCCAACCGGCTAAATCGGTATCCAGTCGCCGAACCCGGTCGGAGCTTAAAGCGCTGTCTAAAAACTGAGTCAAGCGCCCGACAATGCGGTAGCCATCTGCGTCATGATTAACCAACACTTTTAATTGCTTGAGCTGATTAAGCGCGCGCTGGTTTTGATTGTCCTTGTAAACCACCCCGGTAAAATAAGCCTCGGCAATCAACTCGCTATGACTAGCCAAGGCTTTAAATAAGCGTTCCAAGCCCTGTTGCGACTGACTCAAAACAGACTCTCCTGAATCACATCGGTTTCGCCCTGCTCGACGGGGATTTGTTCGTGTTCCTGAATAAACTGCAAGGCCTGATAAAAATAATCCAGCTTGCCGGTGACTTGATAAATCAGCATGTCGCGGTTGGCTAAGCTTAGATATTTCCATTTCTCCAGTGTGCCCAACAATTTCTCCAACCGCCCTTTTACCGAATCATCGCCGCTGATGAAGTCCTTGAATTTTGCAAATGTCTGCAAACGATCAGCCAAAGCCTGATTTTGTTCGATGACTTGCAACAAAGCGGAAAAGCTCAGCGTGTCGCCCGGAGACAAGGCCGTATCCTGATTTAAACAGGACATCATCATATCCAGCCATTCAACCACCGGTTGCAACTCGCTACGAAATTGCAGAAAGACCTTGCGGATGTCGTTACGTGCGCTGCTGTCTATGGTTCGGTAAGCCGCATAAAACGCCAGCTGGTTCTGGGTGCTGGATAAGCGATAATCAAGCCGCGTTAAAAACGCGTCCACCTGCGCAGCATTTTCAGGATCTTGCAAATAACGAAAACCGGCTTCATCGCTGACTTCGCAAATAAATTCGCCTTGCAATAAACGTTTTAGTAATCGATCAAACATGTTCAAGCGCCGTCAATGGTTCAAGCGTTGACAAATAATCCTCATCCACGTCCATTTCGATCAACTCCCGATAGCCGAACACCTGATAACGATTTTTAAACAGCCTTAATACCTCGGGATCAGGATCGGGAAAAGCCGAAAATAAGGTAATCTTGTTTTTAGTCAGCATTTCCACCAGCACTTCAATATTCATCTGATGCAATTCTTTAAGTTCATCCATCGGCCAGATGATATTCAAGGGCTGATCTTTACGAATCATATTCACCAGTGCAATAAAAAATACGCATAAAATCAGGTACGACAAGCCATGACTGGAAATCTGCCGCAATTCCTCGGCATGGGTCGCCCGTTTACTGCGGCCATTTTCGGTAACAATAATTTCCAGCTCCAGCAAATTAACCAGCTTCATTTCTACCCGGCCTTTGCCTTTCAACTGCTCAGACACCAGCCTGACGATGTCGGCAAACTCCTGGCTCGGCAACTGTCCGTCATTAGTTCGACTCCAGTCATCATAATTCCTGGTAAAGCTGACGATTTGCTCCCAGTAACCCAGCGTCGTCACCTTGGACGTTAGCCGCCCTTCGATGCGCTCGATTTTCTCAAAGCGGATATTGCCGTCGATATTCGCCGCCAAGCGACGCGACAAGGAATCGATGCCACGGTCAAAACACTCCAATGCCTGCTGATAGTTTTTGATCGCGTAGCCAAAAAGTTTCGCCTGACTCATTAACCAGCTTCTGGCTTCATCGAACCTAAGCGCATACCACGCCTGAATTCGGCTTAGCCAAGCCAGTTCATCGCTATCAAAGCCTAATTCATCTTCGACACGGGCATAATAGCGGCCCGGGTGGGTGCCGGGGAAACGCGCCAACACCTGTTTCAAATGACGAATCAGCCCGGCTAACTCCTTGCGCAGCGCCTTGTGCTGCTCGGTTAACTTACGGTAATCGGTCTGCAGCAACGATAAAGTGTGGGCATTATCAAAACTAGCCGGTTCAGGCCTGCGCTTTACATAAGCGGTTAATTCAGCCAGCAGGTTAGTGATTGCGCTAATGTCTTTGCTAAGTTTTTGTAGCTTGACCGTTATTTGCTCCAGTTCCTTTTGTAAGGTGCTACGCCGTAATTGCATAGTGGCTGTTTCATCCTCATATCGGCATTGCTGCTGCTGGAGTGTCGCCTCTGTCTCTCGGGCTTTAACCAGTAGGCTGTCATATAAAGACCAGTCTTTATCCAGCCAGCGCTGATAATCCTTAACCAGCTGCTCCGCTTGCTCTGCGGCTTTTAGCTCGGCCTCTAATTGGCTGATTTTGGCTTCAAGATCTTTTAAGGTGGCGGTGTCGATTTTCCTGTCCTGCAAGCTTTGCATCCGTTGCTGCTCCAACTGTGCTAATTCGCTGCCCTTTTGTTGATTTAACGTAGCGATGAGTTGTTGCAATTCTCCGACTTGCAACAACTCATCATCGCTTATCTTCTGGATTTTGGCTGCAAGCTCCAGATTTAATTGCTGTATTTGGGTTTCCAACTGCTGTTTAAGTGCTTGCAAGCGCTTGTTGCATAACGTGATGTGCTCGTCCAAAATGGTTTTATCCTGTTCCAGCTTGGCCTTGCGCTCCTTCTTGCTGCGCTCAATTTGAAGTTTTAACGAGTTTAATTCTTCATTGAGTCCATTGAGCCGTGTTTGATATTGACCGATGCTAAAAACAGCCGCTTTAGTTTGCTTTTCCAGGCTATCGGCGCTCTTTTTTAATTCCTCCAACTGCTCATCGCTTTTGGCGCCTGCCTCTTGCAGTCGGTTCAATTGATTCCGCGCATCACTGAGCAGAGTGCGAATTATATCTTCATTGGCGGTAGCGTCGGCAGGCACATTATCCAGGTTCAAATTCAGACCGTAAAAGCTTTGCTCCAGGGCTTGTGATGTAGGCTCCAAATCGACTCTTAATAACAACTCAGGGTTTATCACTTTGGCTATGGTATTTACCCAATCCGGCCGATGCTCGCGCAAATAGCCCAGCAAGGTGTCCGGGGCTGCGTCCAGTTGTTTTTGCAGTTGCTCGCTTTCCCCCTGTATCGCCTGTTTTTGTTCATCCTGATTACGTTTTTCGCTAAAAACCGCATCGATCTGCTCCTGGTTTTTCTTTGCTTCTGTTTCAAGCACTTTAAGCGTTTTTCCGGCCTCATCCTTTTGTTGCCCAAGGGTATAAAGCTGCTCCATCTTGGCTTCCCTGTTTTCGAGCAAAGC
>JAYTLW010000079.1:0-13356 GCA_043729025.1 Methylobacter sp. | reverse complement strand
ACCACATAAAAAACAGCCACAATCAGTATCAAGCCGCCTATGATTTTAGGCACATACACCCTGAAATGTTTATTCATACTCATAAGCTTAGTACTGCTGACTTAAGCAGTGCCTGCTCCTTCTCCCTTGAGGGAGAAGGTTGGGAGGAGGGGTATCTCAATAATTAATTTTATTCTCCTCACCCCAACCCTCTCCAGCAGGAGAGGGAGTAAGATGTTTTAATGATTTCATTTCACCCACCTTACTTAACCAGATTTTGCGTCACTAAACCGACCTGAGTGATCTCCAGCTTGCCCAACAAGGCCAGAATATTGATCACGTTTTGGTATTGCACCGTGGCGTCGCCTTTCACCACCACCGGCAAGGCGGGATTAACCGCCTTGTATTGCTGCAAGGTGGTTTCAAGCTGCTCCATCGTCACCGGAAAGGTATCGAGAAAGATGGTGCCGTCGGCGGTTATGGTAATCGCCTTGGTTTGCGGCTTGGATAAACTGGGCGTATTGCTGGCCTTGGGCAAGTTGACCTGTACGCCCTGCACCGCCGCCGTGGTCATCAAGATGAACACGATCAATAAAACGTAAGCCAAATCCAGCATCGGCGTGACGTTGATTTCGTCATAGGCCGCATTTTCTTCTTGTAATTTCATAGTTAGTTTCTTTAGCTGTTGGAGTGCAGGCTTCGCCTGCAAAAATCAGGCAAAGCCTGCACTCCAGTTAGGTATGTTGCTCGGTCAGCTTGGCTACAAACTCATCGACAAACACATGCATATCGGCGGTAATTTCCTTGATGCGGCCGCCCAAATAGTTGTAGCCGAACAAACAGGGAATCGCCACGATAAGGCCCGCCACCGTCGCGGTTAAGGCCCCGGCAATACCCGGCGCAATCGCGTTGACATTGACTTCGCCGCTGACCGCGATCGCGGCGAAGGTAATCATTACCCCGATCACCGTGCCCAACAGTCCCAGGAACGGCCCGCCGCTGATCGCGATAGTCAGCAACACCATCTGCGAATTGAGTTTTTGCAATTCCCTGATCAACACCGCATCCATGGTCGCTCTTACCGCATTCATGGCTTGGGCCGATAACATCTGTTCGCTGGTGCCTTCGACTCTTTTCAGGCGCCGATTCATTTCTTCGACACCGACATGGTAGATGCGGTAAATGGTCGAACCCGCAAATACGCCATGCTGCTTGGTGAAGGACAATAACAACGGCGATTCGTCGAAATCCTGATCAGCCTCATCGTCTTCTTTATTCAGACTGCCCAGTTCTTGCGTCGCCAAATGGCTATAGGCTTGTTCAAATTTCTTGTTCTCGCTATGCACACGTTGCAGCACCACGGCTTTTACGATCATCACCATCCAGCTCACCACAAACATGACCCCCAGGATGCCGATAATGATCCAGCCATCGGTGGTCACATTCTTTAACGAGCCCATAATCAGGGACTCGCCGCCCTCCTCGCTGTCCGGCGTACTGTCTTCGCCGTAAGTCAGCGCGGTTACCGAGACGCCCTGCATCTGCGCGTCAAACTTGATCGCGTTAGCATCCAGAGCCATTTTGTAGACCGAGAACTGATCCACTAAGCCCGTTAATCCGCGAGCCCCGGCGGCATCCGCGCCGAGGGTCATTTCATTGGTTAAATCACGCGTCGCCACACCTAAAGACCCTACCGACACGCCGTCGATATACAAGGTAAGATTATCTGCTGTAGCCGACACAGCGACATGATGCCAGGAGCCCAGCGCTATCGGCATCGGCCCCTTAATCTCTTGCTTGGAACCCACCTCAACTTCGACAAAAGGCGTTCCGCCCAAGATCGACAAGGTCACGCTGCTGCCCGGCCCAGTTCTTTGAAAAAGAACGCTATTGGTTTGCGCCTGGTCAATTTTTACCCAGCTTGAGACGGTCCAGCCGGTTTCCGCCGCCATTTGCAACGAGGGCGTCGCCGGAATGCGGATAAGCTGCGTACCGTTAAACACCGCAGCGTCGGCAATCAAGCCGCCTTCGCCGTTGGTTGCGGTGGCCTCGCCCGGATTGTTGCCATAGGCCGTTAAATCCTTCGCGCCCGCCGGGCCGAACTGATAGCTCAGCACCTGATTGACATCGTAAGAACCCGGCGCATCTTGCGCATCGACCGCTTGCGGATTACCGTAATAAAGCCAGATCGCAGGCTCGGCGGCGGCAGCGATGTCGGCGGGCAACTTCACCCAAATCAAGGCCATTTCATTGATGCTGTCGAGAGTTTCAATATAAAACTTAAGCGGCGTTTGTTCGTCAGCCGCCAGGATACGCAGATCCTTACCCTTGTCGGCCAGGTCGGTAAAAAAACCGAAGTTTCCTGTGTGCAGGCGGATTAAGGCATACGCAGCGGCAGGCACGGTCAGGCCGTCCTGCTTAAGCTTTTGCACATCCACCGTTATTTTTTTCTTATATCCCCAATCCGCATTCCACCAGGCTGAAGCCATAGACGGAACCAGCATAAGGATCATCAATAAAAAACCGCAGCGCTTCATAATTTCTCTCAAGTTACATTTCAATAATGCAATTATCCCAGAGCTTCATGACATTAATATGACGCAGGCGCATTAAGCTGCGCCGTCAATTTGAGGGCAAAAAAAATCCGCTTTTAACCAAGATTAAAAGCGGATTTATAAGGTACTGAAAATGAGTTTACGGGTATAAAAACTTACTCGCCAAAGCCCAGCACTTCAACGCTCAACATGCCCAAGGCAAGATTTTTGCTGTCTGCGGAATCCTTGTCGCTGAGTCCGGTTGCAGCCTGCGCTGTTTGGCTGGCGTTAGCGGTCAAATTGCTGGTGCCGGTTAAGCCCGCCGCCAGGCTGCCGGTTGAAGCCACCGGTACGCCGGTGCCGACGCCGCCGACCTGAATGTTGTTGGCGCCCAAGACTGCGGTTGCCGAAAGAGTCACATTAGTGCCGCCGATACCGGCTTCACCGGCATCGATCACACCATTGGGAGCAAACAGGAAAACGTCGCCGGGCAACTGTCCTATCGAGCTGGCTGCGGTGCGGATACCGCTACCGGAGACGATAGGCGGAAACTCGATCACGATATTACCGTTTTTATCATAGCTGACATTCGGCGGCGGCGCGGCAATCGCCGACTTGGCGCCGCGACCGGCATCGAGGTTGCCATTAGAAGACCACAGCATAATATCGCCGCCATCCAGCGTAAATACCCGCGAGGTGTTGACCAAAAAGTCCTTATCCACCATCGCGTTAATATTGCCTTGCCGTTGCGCCACGATCCCCAATTCGGATGGCGGCTTAGCTCCGGTAAATGAAGCGGCCAATCCGGCGTTAATCTGCCCACCCGGCACCAACAAATTGATGTCGCCATCTTTAAGCGTTTGCAGTTTACTGAAAAACAAGGTCAGATCGCCTTTCCAGTTATGACCGGGAAATAAAGTCTCGATAGCCGCATAGCCGCTCGCATTTCCTAAAGATTTATCACCTGCGGACGCCGTTCCGGCATGTTTGATTTCCTTAAACAACACCGGAGTGACCAGCAGATCAAGCTTGGCTTGCGCACTAAAAGAGTCTTTGGCGTTTAGCGCTTTAAAGCCTGACAGCGCCGCTGTATTTGATAACTGGGCATTGCCTGTCAGTCCTTTCATGAAACCGCTAATCAATTGATTGCCGTGTTCATACAGATTGAACTGCGCATACAGCGTTTCCAACTGGTCGATTTGTTTTTTCAGATCATTAATTTGAAGGGTTAAGCGTTTGCTTTCTTCAGGATTACTCGCTTTTAGCTGCTGATTGCGCAAACTTAACGTTGCCAGCTCAGTCTGCAATATTTGTTTAGGTTGAATGATGACATTAGCCAAATTAGCGCCGACAGGAATGACATAATCTCTTCGTCCTTCAGCATTCAAATTGAGTAAATTGCCCAATGCCGTCAGTATTCGCGTCTTATCAACGCTAGCAGGCATGCTATTAACAATATCGCTCACTGCTTGAAGAGAAGAGGTGCTTGGCTGATACTTGCCGATAAAGTCCGCATAATTTACCTTCCCGCCATTTAAGCCCGCCAGCACCGTGATATTGGCTCCCTTTTCGGACAAACCGACATTTTTCAGGTTTCCGACCGTCGACAAACCCTCCGAAGAGCCCAAATCGACATGTCTACCGGTTTTAACCAAGACTTCGCCGGGGCCGCCAATTTCAATTTTGGCAGAATTGCCTAACAAGGCGCCGGACGCCGGATCGCGTTCGCTGGAGTAGCGCAAATCCCGCGCCGCCTCTATCAGAGATAGATCATTGTCATGGACATGCTGGATTAACAGCTCCAAATTGAGAATGTCGTGCCCCGACTTTACCAGCGCATTTTTCGCCAAATTGAAGCCGATGTTCTCGATGTCACCCTGCCGGGTCACAATTCGCGCCGGTTGCTTATCGCCACTGTGTACCGGCACAGTGGCATGCAACTGCGTAAAATCGCCACTGTTGATCAGATCAATTCTACCGACTGTTGCTTGCATGCTGCTACGCGCAAGCGGAGTTTCCGGATCAGGCAATAGCGAACGATCAGTATCCGACATGCCCAGCTTGATACCGACATTAGCCCTTATGTTTTGCTCCGCGAACAGGCTCAACTCGGCATCCGCACCGGGGAACAAGATGATATTATTGCTTAGTTCAATACTGCCGCCAAAAGCACTGCCATGCAGGGATGCAGGATAGATGGCCGCCAATGTTTGTTGATTACTATTAGAACTATTTTTGGGAAAAATACTTCCGTCAGCGCCTAACAGCACGTCGCCCGACAAGGAAGCGACGTTAATCGCGCTCGCCGCACTGTAACTGAAAAAATTGACATCGCTTTTATGTGCGATCATCGGATCGGAGACCCCGGTTAGCTTCACACCGCTACCGGCATTGACAGAAAACCGAGTATCGCCGATCAACAGTTCAGGCCCTTGAGTAAAGGCGCTGCCGCCGGTAACTTGCCCCCCCGCCGTCATGTCGCCTGCTCCTTTGCCTACATAATAAGTTCCCCCGGCAATATCGCCGCCCGCATTGATATGCATTGCGCCGCCGCCATTCACTTCGACATGATTAGTTAAAAAATCAAAACTATTTGCTGTAGAGTTATCCGCTATGCCGACCTGTTTGCCGGTAGTCGGCATCATCACATCCAGATCACTGATATTGCCGCCCGCTGCCACCGACACATTACCGCCGCCGAACGAGCCGACATTCTGCTGAAAAAAGGATTTAGTTCCTTTGGCGGCATTGGCTGAACCTACGGTGCTAGTGATATAGCCCAGCGCCACACCCCAGGCTGTAGGTCTTTGTCCGGAATTGCCGGAGCGCAACAACCACGTGTTGAAATCGTTATCGGCAGCAACTGCGCCTTTAATGTCGCCGCCCGCTGTTATCGCCAAGTCGCCGCCCGCCACCGGGTATTCGCTTAAAAACGACAAGCCAACGAAACGATCCTTCAAGCTGCCGTAAGGCGAAATCTCGGTAGGACGTCCTGCGTTATAAACCGAAGCCGAGCTATTGAAAAAAGTAATATCGCCGCCCGCCGTCAGCTGCATGTCGCCGCTGCCGGTGCGAATAACGGTATTAAGAGTAGGCGTAGTGGCGGAAGAGCCGATCACTAAATTAGCCTTATTCGCAGCGGCATTGATGTCGGCGCTGACCATATCAGCCCCGGCCACCAGATTGTAGGACCAGGATTCACCACCCTGTAGTTTGTCGACAATTTTGACAGGGTTGGCAACTCCCGGAACAACAAAATCTTGGTTCTTAAAGCCGTCGCTCAAGGATTTTTCGAGTGTAAAATCGCCGCTGACTTTGATAACCAATCTGCCCGCCACATCGTCCCAGATAGTGCTGTCCGCCACATCATCATAACGCCAGCCAGCCAGATCCCATTTGTCTTTCAGCGTCAGATTGCCGTCATAATTTATCTCCACGCCCGGCGTCAGCTTGACGCCATGCCCCAGAGTTGCGGCGACATTCGCCATATTGGCGTCCATGTAAGTTTGGGTGTCGGTTTTGATCAGAGCAATGTCGGCGGTATTGATCAGCCCATCATTACCCAAATCGGCATTGGCGTATTTTTTAACGCCTTCCGCATAAAAGCGTTTAGCCCCCAAAATCGAACCGGCTATCGGTTGAATGTTAATACCGCTATTGGTGCGCAAAGCCCGTAAACTTACGTCCCCGCCCTTGTCGGCACTCGCCCCGCCGACATCGATCAGCGAATTAGCTTCCAAGTCGATGCCGCTGACAGCATCGTTATCGTTATCCACCGAGGACAACAACACCTTGCCGCCCTTGGCGCCGGTCGCCGTCAATTTGCTGCTGCTTGCCAAGGTGATTTTGTCGCCTGCATAAATAGCGATCTTGCCGCCCTGATCGCTGCCGTCGGCATGAAGCTGCCCGGCAAGATCGACAGCGCCTTTATCGGCGACCAAGGTTATCGCATGGGCATCGATCGCGGTGCTGGCCGCTTGACTGATGTCGGCATCGCGGCTGCGAAAATAGATCGAATCGCTGATACCGGCTTTTTTGAGCACGGCCATCAGGCTATCGAAACCGGAGGCGGCGCTGAAAGTCGCGACATCAAATACAGCGCTACCGGCCCTGGCTTTGATATCTCCGGCCAGGCTCACCGTGTGTTTCGGGGCTTTCAAAAGAAGATTGCCACCGGAAGCTGCGCCGCCTCCCGTGCTTATATCCAGTTTCGAGCCGGAAGCCAGCCTTACCGCGCCATTATCGGCAACGGCAGAAAATGTGCCGCCCGGCGTGTAATCGAGCGCATCGGCGAACTTCACCGCCCGACCGGCCAAATCGATAGCCGCCTTGGCGCCGACCGTCACATCGCCGGTCAGGGCGTGCAGACCCAGCTTACCGGATGGCAGCAGCGCCTTGGCGTCGAAGGCAATAGTGTCGGCAATAAACTCCATTGCCCCGCCAAAGCCATTAGCGGCGGCGACAGTGCGGTGTCCATCGACAAGTAGATCATGATGGCCTGCATCCAGCTTAAATTTGGCGCCACCGGCCGCAGTCAAAAATCCGGCATTGATATGCACATCGGCGGCGACATTCAAGTCGCTTTTGCTGTCGGCAGTAAAGCCGTTTTTAACCAAAAAATTAACCTCTTTAAAACCGTTAACCGTAAAGGTTCCTGCGCCCTGGGTAAAATTATCCGCCAATAAATCCAGGCGGCCGAGGCCAATTCCTGTGCTGGTCGCTGTGGCGTTCAAGGGGTTTGCCAGGAGCAGATTATGAGCCTGTAATCTGGCCGCTTGGTGAGTGCTGCCAAAGCCCGAAAAACCGGCGGCGTTGATCACCAATCGATCGATTTTTATCGGCGCTTGCAGCAGGTCTTTGCCCAGTATCGGCTTGTTGCGGGCGTCAACCTGACCGACATCGCCGTAGAAACCGAGCGTGCCGCGACTGTTTAAAACCAGCTCGTCTACGCTTAGATTCATCAATTTTTGATTGCTCAAATTTAAAGCATTTGCGCTCAAACCGGCCACATCGCCCATGTTGATGGCATTGGCGCTTAAGTTTAACGAGCCGCCGTCCATGACAATATCGCCCTTCAAGCTAGTCGATTTGCTGGCATCCAGCAGCATAGCTTTGGAGGCCTTCAATATTGCCCCGCTCGCCACCACCAACTCGCCGTCAGCACCCGGCGCCGAGCTTCTGTTCAGGATGATCTGATTATCCGCAGACACTCGTAACAAAGCGCCATCGCCGACGATGTTGAACTGGGTATCGCCGGTATTGACGCTGCCTTTGGCTTCCAGGCTGGCTCCGGCTTTAACTTCCACCTTATGAGCGCCCGCCGCAACCAGATCGGTCAGCTGTAAATGCGTGCCTTTACCGAAACTGACGGTATTTGAAGTCACGCTCACATCGGTCGAACCGTCTGCTTTTCGGGTGCGGGCGCCGCCCAGCAATAAGCTGTCAACCTTGAGCTTGTTCAAATCGTTGTCGAGTATCTCCAGCGTATCGCTGACCGGCGTTGAACTCAGGTGGTCGACGACGTTAATGTTGTTGGCCGCGATATCCATTCTCGCGCCACGGCCTCCGGTTACGGCATCCACCAAAAATTGTCCGTCCAAGATTAGTTTGGTCTGGGCAATCAACGAAATCTGACCGCCATCTTTAGGCAATACCGGTATTGCCGTCTCATTTCTCAGTGCGCGCTGTTCAATGAACTGATTAGCCGTTTCAATCTGGTATTTAGAGCGCAACATAACATCGGCGTTGTTTTCAATCCTAAAGCCGCTGCTGCGCTGATCACGAACCTCGGTACCCGCCAGCATGAAGTAACCGGGAACAATGGACAAATCATCCACAGTAAACTGGGTTGCCGCTATATCTTGTGACTTAGCTTGCGGGGTGATCAAAAACGCCCCCGGCAGCAAGGCATAATGCGCAGGCAGGATCGCATATTCACCGGCAGGCAACTGCTCATTGCCGCTTAAATAAACGCTGCTGCCGAGACCGAATGAAAAACCATTGCTTTCATAATGATCAAACGGCGCAAGCTTCGAAGCCAAGGTCGGCAACACCGCAAAACCGCCTTGATAAGACGCGCTGCCCGTTTGCAGATAATCGAATGAGCCGCCTGCGCCCGCTTGAAATTCATAGGAAAGCAAATCGCCGCCGCCGGCAACGTCGACCACACTGCCCTTGGCAATGTTAATTTTAGGCGCCGACATGACAAGGCGCTTTTCCGGGGCGATATTCACCAGATTGTGCGTACTATCCAGCGGATACAGCCAGTCCAAGCCGCCTTGAGTCACGCCAAACGGAATCAGTTGATTCTTGGCTGACACCGAGGTCAAGCTGCCCGCCCCGAGCGTCAAACTCTTTTCGGCACGCAGGTTAATAGTGCCCAAAGGCGCTTTCACTACCCCTTGCTGATTGATGTCCGTCGCTGAAAAAGTGAGCGTCCCCCCGGCGGATAACGGCGAGGCATCGGTGTTGCGGCCGGTGATAGTGATTTTCCCGTCCGCATTGTTTTTCACCGCAAAAGTAAAATCGGTGAGCGTCGAGGGATAAATCTGGCTGGCCTGTAAATTCAAATTCGCCGCCGTCACCAGTCCGCCGACATAATCGCGTTGGGTATCATCGTTACGCAAGCCTACGGTGCGTAAATCATGCTCGCTGTTGAGGGCTATGTTGCTAAATCCATCCCAGCGGGTGGCGCCGCTTAATTGTATCCATTGCGCATTGGCGGTAAAGCGTCCCTTGCCGGTATCAGCGGTACCGGCAATTTCGCGGTTCAAGGACGAGCCCATGTCCAGGATTGCGGTATTGAGATTAACAGTCCCGGCATCGGCGCCGTTTACGCCGACGGCGCCGATATTCTTAGCATCAATGCTGATCCGCTCTGCAAGGCTTAAATTAACATCACCGACAAACACCACCTTGTCTTTGGTGTTCAGACTCAGATTGGTAAAACCGCCTGCGCTGATACTGTCGGCGCTCAAGGTCGTCTGACCACTCAGAGCATCAGGAAAGTCTTGTCCGAAGCTGAGTTCTTTGTCCTTATCCCGACGCGCCGACTGTGTGACATTAATCACCAAGGGATTATTCGGAAAAGGAATTTGCGGGGCATCGGGCGGATTACGTTTTGAGTTATCCAGCGATAATGCCAGCGCTCCTCCGTGTGCTGAGGAGGAACCGGCTGCGCCGCGCAACGCGCCGTCCAGCACGAGGCCTTCGGCTGCGCCAAGCTTTATTTTGCCGGCATCGGAAGCAATGCTTTGCGCGGCATAAGTAAAGCCTATTCCAGTTGTCGGTTGTATGATGTCAAGCTGCGCACTGGTTCCCGAGACGTCAAGCAGCGAGCCTTGCGCCAACACTACAGCGCCACGTTGGGCGTCTATATTAATTTCGCCCCCGTTCAACACTGCGCCGCTGCGGTTACCGAAACCATCCAGCGGATTTAGGCGGCTTGCGCCCTGCGCCAGCAACCTGGCATGTTCGCCCAGCCAAATTACCTGCTTGGAGTCGTATTCCCGACCGGGTACAGTTTGGATCGCCAGATTGATTTTTCCGGCGTCGGCTTGCAGCAGGCCGTCAACAAAAAGACTACCCGCCTTAGTCAGCAATGCGATCGTAGAGCCTTTGTCGGCGACGATGCTACTCCCGGTTTCGACGGTGACACCCTCAAGGCCTTCCATATTGACTTGCAGCGGCTGGCGTAAATGCTCCGGCAACTCAACTAGCTTGGTGAAATCACGCAAGGAAGCGCCCGTGGCTTGGTTAAGATAACCCTCTTCAAGTTCAAGATTTTTCGCGGCCAAGTTCAGGTACGCATTAGATTTGACGGTCAAATTCTCAAAGTTAGCCGACAGATTGATACGGCTAAAGGCTAATTGCCGGGAAAAATCAAAGTTGCCGTTGGTGACGCCCAGGACTAATGCCTGATCGAGCGTATCTTCGGCATCAGGCTTGCCGACTATGATTTTGCCGCTAGCCAAGCTCAAACTGCCGTTCTGCTCCAAACCATAGGCGGATAATTCGCCAGCCAAAGTTAAAGTCGCAGGAATGGACTCGGTGCCGACTGCGGACAGGCTAATGTCGCCGCCCTTGCCGGCTTTCAAATTGCCGATGTACGGCAGCCAGGCGCCGCCGTCTGCGCGTATCGACGAACCGGCATTAACCTGCAAATGATCTCCAGCCTGCAGGGTTACCGTACCGCCGTTAATCGCCAGCGGATCAGTGGGCAATGCGGCCGGGCCTAATTGCAGATCATTCACCCACAATCCTGATACGTTGAGCACGGCTTGCGCGCCTATTTCCAGAAGACCGGCCTTCTCTGCCAATGAAAGTGTAGTGGCTTTTAAGTCGAGGGCGCCGCCTGCGGCTTTAAAATTGCCTGCGATATCGATATGACCGGCCTCCATAGTGAGACTGCCGCCGGGCCGCATCGCAATGGTAGCGCCCTCGGCCAGGCTTGCCTGACCTGTGGTTTTAACTGAAACCTCTTGGATGCCTGATTTGCCGAACAAGTCCGTAGTTATAATCAAATCGGCAGGCTGTTTATCCGCGTTTAACGGGAAATCGTCATCGACAGCCATCTGCAAATGAGTGCCTTCGGCCTGAAACAGGATATTCTGCAAGGAATCGAATACCGCCACATCGATGTCGAAACGACCGCCAAAAGGCATATCCGCTAAATTTCGCTGAAACAGCCCGGCGCTGCTGCCGGCAACTAAATCGCCGTCCCAACTCACCTGTGGCGCTGTTATATTAAAACTACCGGCGCTCAAACCTTCAACATATCCGCGTTCAAACTGACCAAGGCCTTGGTCGAACAGATTCCAGACGGTTTTTACTCCCCATTTCTGGTGATTTTCTGTGACCACGCCAAAAATAGCTGTGTAATGGTCATTGGGATCAGCGTCGCTGATGTCGACAATGCGTCCGTAATCGGTCAGTAATTTAGTGGTATTTATGTAACCATCCTGATAATTGACCGTACCGCCGGAAATATTGATCTTGGCGCCATCTTTAATGATGACATCGCCGCTTGATTGCAGATCGATTGCACCGCCTTTGCCCAAACGTTCGCCGATACCTCTTTCTATTCGAGCCAGCGCGCCGCTGGTATCGGCAATTTTGGTATCCTTGCGCAGGTCAACCCTTACAGTCTGCCCTTTCAATACACCTGTTTTTTGTAAGGGCGCATCGCGTAACTCATAACTTTGCACTGAAATGTCGGCAACATTACGCTCCATCGGCGCAATGACGCCCTTAGTACCGGAAACATCGATCAAAGCGTCTTTTTCAATATAAATGCGGCCTTTAGAGCCTTGCTTGTAATCGGCCAGATTATCGGTTGCGGTAATATTAACCTTGCCGCCGGGCGCGATGATAGACGATTTGGCCTGCAACACAACGGTATGGGCTGTGGCTTGCAAATAGGATTGCGACTGTTTTTGCTCGTCTATGGCGGTAGCGTTGTCGGTATCGGCGACGATTTGCGTGACGCTGCCGGATCCGAACGTCAATTTTGAGTTGACGCCCAAGCCGTCCTTAAGATCGACGCTGCGGGTAGTTTTGGTGGCGACCAGCTTATTGCCTTGCGTGCCGTGCTGCTCTTGCGCCAGCAGCCGGATGGAACCGTTCACGTTCACCGAAGTGGTAGCGCTCACCCGACCCTGCTGGTTGACCGCAAAACCGGCCATGGTGATATTGCCCTGTTTGGCCAGAATATCGCCGGTGTTGGTTACCGTGCCGCCGGTATCGACTTCCACAACCAGACCGGCAAATGGGCTGTCCTTTTCGGCCGCCTGCAAATAAACCTTGTCCTGGCTGGCGGCCAGGATGATTTGGCCCTGGTTGTCGGCGGACAGCGAACCTTTATTGACGATAGTCGGCGCAGCGATGATGATGCGGCCCGACTTGTCGGTATGAATTTTGGCGCCGGCCTCTATTAAAATTTTGGCGGTTTTCGGATCCATTTTGGCGCCGGGCCTGATCGGTTCAATCGCCAGGGCGGCGCCGCCATTTTTGTCAAACACCTGAGTAATGCCCTGATTAAACACCTCGTCGCTGATATTCAAGGTGCTGGCCAGCAGGGTATTGGTGTTGACCACCGAATCCTTGCCGAACACAAAGCCGTTTTGGTTGTACAGATAGATCTGACCGTTAGCGGTAATCTTACCCATAATGCGGCTGGGATCCTGATCGTAAATGCGGTTCAGCGCAACCGACGAACTGCCTGGCTGAACGAACTGTACGGTATTTTTCTCGCCGACGTTAAAGCTTTGCCAGTTGAGTATGGCTTTATCGCTCTTCTGTTTGATGCGCAGGGTGTCGCCGATAATCTGTTGGGTGGCGCTGCCGGAACCGACCCAGGGGATGGCAGGCGCAAAAGCCGTGGCGCCGACTCCGGGAACCGGCAACTCCGCAAAAGTCGGCGCAACAAAGCCCGCGAACAAACCACCGGTGATCACTAGGCGCATACAAGCCACCAGGGGTTTTAATCTGAATACCGGTTTATGCGTAGTCAGCTGCGTTCTGTAAGACATGATTGTCACCTTTACCAAAAATAATTAATTCATGAGTCAGTGACAACCCGGCCGTCTTGACTTGCAAGACCCGCAGTTTTCCGCCCCCGTTTCGCAACGGGTTTAGCTTTAACACTATAAAAAAAACTTCTACTGCTTTGTGGGTGCTTGTTGTTGGATCTGCTTGTGGGATCTTGTTGTGGGAGCGACGCCTACGTCGCGACTAACAAAAAGACTAACAAAAAGACTAACAAAAAGACTAACAAAAAGACCAACAAAAAGACCAACAAAAAGACCAACAAAAAGACCGCACAACCAACAACCTGTACAAATCG
>JAYTLW010000078.1:0-2782 GCA_043729025.1 Methylobacter sp. | reverse complement strand
AATACCAATCCCAATAAGTTGTTGTTTGAATCCCCTCAACCTAACCTTCTCCCGCTGGAGAAGGGATAGCATGTGAACTTATTGGGATTGGTATAAGTTGATCATCTGTAGGGGCGAATTTATTCGCCCCTACACGCTGGCATGTTTCTAAACAGGGTACGACAGGAAGTTGATCTTGTTAATGCGCAAAAAAACTCATGGTTTCGGCAATTTGCTGTTTGGCGTCATGCAGTATCTGTAGGGACATCTCCGGGGTCAAAGGCTGGTTTTCCAGTTTTTGAAAGGCCGGCAGGCTGATCAGTAAGGGAAGTTCGGTGTTGCCGGGAGAGGCCAGCATAGTATGGTATTTTGCCAATAATATAATGTCGTTTAGGTTGAGATCTTCAGTGGTGTTTGTAAGCCAGTCGGTAGACTGTAAGGGGATTTGTTTTAAATTATCCGGAAACTCCCATTTCTTCAAAATAGACGCGCCGATCTGTCCGTGTATTTCGTTGATGCAAAGTTCAAGATCAACAGAGTCGTAATCGCCTTTCGCCAAGCTGTTGGCAAATGTTAACAGGGGCAGTACCCCGATATTATGCAATAGCCCCGCCAGTAAGGCTTCGTCAGGATCTATTTTGTGAGTCAGCTGAGCCAGGGTGTGGCTAATACTGGAAACCCTGATGCTCTGTAACCAGCAATTGCGCATTAACTTCTTTGTTAATGGGTCGTTGCTCATGAACAAGTTATTCATGCTGAAAGCGGTCACTAGGTTGCGCGTGGTTGTCAGTCCCAGTCGATTGATCGCATCAAGACAATTGCTGATCGGAGTTACCGGCCGGTAAACAGGGCTATTGACGACTTGAATCAATTTGGCGGAAATAACCGGATCCATATTGACGATTTTAACTATGTCGGCAATCGAGCCATCCTGCTGGATAGCTTTGCGCAGCTTTAATGCGATATCGGGAAAACTGGGAATTTTGAGTTCGCCCTGAATAAAATGCGGGTAAAAAAATTTAAAAAACGAATTATCCATAAGGCGATCCGAAATTTTCAGTTCATTATCCATAGGGACAATCATGCTTAGCTTGGGCTGGAGTATGGACTTGGGGATATAAATCACGGTCACGTCCGATCCCGCCAGCGCGGTAAACTGATGCTGTTTACCGGCGGACAGAGGATACAGTGCCTTAAAAGTGTCGGCGCTTACTTCCAGTCCTGAGCCATTATTGGCCTCCATGTAGATATTGCCTTTGACCAGGTATATTAGCGATTCTACCAGGGCGCCTCGGTTAAAAATGATAGCGCCGGGCTTGAAGCTGGCGGCAGTAGTGGCGAGTTGCTGCATTTCATCTTCGGTCAATAGTTGAGCGACCGGCATCAGTCTTTTTAAAAAGGGCAGAGGGATAGTGATATTTTTTGGGGCTGAAGGTTTTTTAGCATCGGAAAGCGGCAAACTCGATAGATCAAGGCTCTCGGCCTGTTGGTGCGATTTTTTCTTGAAAATATTCCAGAACATAATGATGGCTAATTCCTATGAAAGTCAGATTCGCTACGGTCAGGGTGAGCAATATACTACGAATTGACGAAGAAAGCAGGCTCTAGCAAGGCTTAAGACGGCCTTAGGTGTGTTTTTTAAAAGTTAAGCAAACGGTTAAACAAGGTTATGTGTCATATGCCCTATTTTTTCCGTGCGAAATGCCTTGGTAATTCGTGTGATTGATTTGTTTAAGTCCAGTCGCCATGCCGCTTTGAAGCATTTTTTCTGGGCGCAAACTCAACCCAAACTTATTACTAAAGCATTTATTATGCCATTTGTAGCGGCATATTGCCGCGCGGCAATCTGTCACGTTTTCAAGACTGCATTTAGTCATTAGAATGCACGCAACTCTTGTATGCGCTCCCTTGCTAGGGATTAGAGTTAATATCCTTCCTCTCTAATGCGGTCAGCAGCCCTGGCCGCATCTTTTTTAGTCTACAGGTGGAATCATGAACCGGAATCACCAAACTAATGCATCTTATGCCATTGATGATCAAGATTTGATCAGACAAATCGCCTTCCATGAGGCGGGTCATGCGGCCGCCATTTATCTTTACAATAAACAAAAACAGCTGCCCCCGGTGTTTTTTCAGATCACCATTAAGGCCTTGGATCGCCAAAAGCACAGCCTTTTGAATATGTGTTCATTAAGTTATGAGCATTTTGCCGCCGTCGTAGAAGGCGGTCGCCTGATTCATAGCCTGCCGGTTGCGTTGCTTGAAAGCGCCCATTATTTCTCGGACCTCGAGCAAGATGCGTATCGGACAGCTTTCGAGGCGGACATGATCAATTTACTGATCGGGCCTCTAGCGGAGGCAAAACATGTCGCCCTACGTGACGATGAGCAGTTTAATGCGAAGTTGGTTAACATCAATGCCCTGCAATATTACGGGGGGGCATCTGATCTTAAAAAAGTTTATGACTACCTGGATACTTTTATCGTGGATAGAAGTCAGCATGGAGACAAGCTGGTTGAGCTGTTTAACAAAGCCTTTGAATTCATAAGCTCGTCTAACCATTGGCAGGCCATTGAGCGTCTTGCGAGCTTTATTCTTAACAATAAGGAAAAAATAATCAGTTGCGAGGAAGCGATTGTGGTGCTGGATGACAGCAAGACGCCATTGATGAAGTATTAGCGTTTCGACTTAGACAAACCAAAGGCTTATACCAATCCCAATAAGTTCACATGCTATCCCTTCTCCAGCGGGAGAAGGTTAGGTTGAGGGGATTCAAACAACAACTTATTGGGATTGGTATTAC
>JAYTLW010000077.1:0-3664 GCA_043729025.1 Methylobacter sp. | reverse complement strand
CTTATACCAATCCCAATAAGTTCACATGCTATCCCTTCTCCAGCGGGAGAAGGTTAGGTTGAGGGGATTCAAACAACAACTTATTGGGATTGGTATTACATCCCGCCTTAAAATAGCAGTCAATTTCCTCATCCATGTTGCGTGCCTTTCGTGGCTTTCGTGTACAACTCCCAAATCAATCAAACGCTCAGCCTACCCAAACTCTAGCGTTTCGAAACAGCCGCATCCACGCGCCGTATTCATCCCAGTCGTCCGGGCGCCAGGAGTTTTGCACGGCTCTGAAACAGCGCTCGGGATGCGGCATCATAATGGTAAAGCGTCCGTCAGTAGTCGTCAGTCCGGTAATACCGAACGGCGAACCGTTAGGGTTGGCGGGAAATTCAGTGGTTAATTCGCCATAATTATCGACATAACACAAGGCAACGGCACCCGCTTCCAGTGCCAAAGCAGGATCCATGGCAAATTCCGCGCGGCCTTCGCCATGCGCTATGGCGACCGGCATTCTGGAGCCTTCCATACCGGCAAACAGTATCGACGGCGATTTTTGCACTTCAACCAAGGCCACCCGCGCCTCGAATTGTTCCGAGGTGTTGCGCATGAAACGCGGCCAATGTTCGGCGCCGGGGATGATGTCTTTTAATCCGGACATCATCTGGCAACCGTTACAAACGCCCAAGCCGAAGGTGTCGGGTCGCTGGAAAAATGCGGCAAATTCATCCCGGCAACGCGGGTTGAACAAGATGGATTTTGCCCAGCCGCCGCCAGCGCCGAGGACATCGCCATAGGAAAATCCTCCGCAAGCAACCAAGCCTGTGAAATCCGCGAGACTCACCCGGCCGTGAATAATATCGCTCATATGCACATCGATGCTGGCAAATCCGGCCCTATCGAATGCCGCCGCCATTTCCACATGTCCGTTAACGCCCTGCTCGCGCAATATGGCGACTTGGGGTCTTACCGAGGTTTTAAAAGGCAAAGTCACGTCGTCGTTGACGGCAAAGGTCAGCTCAACATTCAAACCGGGATCTTGGTCGTCGGCAATACGCTCATACTGTTGCAGTGCGCACTCCGGATTATCGCGCAGGGCCTGCATTTTGTAGCTGAGCTCAGACCAGATGCACTGCATCTTAGCCCGGCTGGCGGTATATATAACCTCACCCAAATGACGAACGATCAATTGTTGTCCTATAACGGCTTCTGCGTCCTGTAAGGGCGACTCAAGTCGCCCAGGGCGACTGAAGTCGCCCCCACAATGCTCTGCCTGAGCCATGCTGTAATCAACGACCTTGCCTATCACATAAGTGCAATCGACCAGGCCCGACTCTCTTAACAGTGTGACGACCTCCTTGCATTCGCTCTGCCGCACCTGCACTACAGCCCCCAGTTCCTCGTTAAACAAGGCTGCCAGCGCATCGTCACCCAGGCTGTCGAGCGTCAGGGTCACGCCCAGTCTGCCGGCGAACATCATTTCCGCGACCGTTGCCAGCAAACCGCCATCGGATCGGTCATGATAACTCAGCAATTTATCCTGGGAATTGAGCGTTTGTATCGCGCCGAAAAAAGCTTTCAACAACCATGCTTCATCCAGATCGGGGCAGTCATCGCCGAGCTGGTTGTAAACCTGAGCCAGCACCGAACCGCCCAAACGGTTTTTACCGGCGCCCAGATCAATCAGAATCAAGGCGCTGTCTTCATCTTGCACACTACGCAGTTGCGGGGTCAGAGTTTTAGTAATATCAGTGACCGGTGCAAATGCGGTAATCACCAGCGACAACGGCGCGGTCATGGTTTTTTCCATAGCCTCTTGATCATTCCACATGGTCTTCATCGACAGGGAATCCTTGCCCACCGGTATCGCAATGCCTAGCGCCGGGCACAATTCCATGCCTACCGCTTTGACGGTATCGAACAAGGCCGCATCTTCTCCTGGATAACCTGCGGCGGCCATCCAGTTAGCGGATAGTTTGATTTTTTTCAACGAATCTATGCTGGCGGCGGCAATATTGGTGATGGCCTCGCCTATCGCCATACGCCCGGATGCCGGTGCGTCTATCACCGCAATCGGCGAGCGCTCGCCCATCGCCATCGCTTCGCCGGTCAGCGCATAAAATCCTACAGCCGTGACCGCAACATCGGCCACCGGCGTTTGCCAAGGGCCGACCATTTGATCCCGCGCCACCAATCCGGTTACCGAGCGGTCGCCGATATGAATCAAAAAACTTTTGTCGGCGACGGCCGGGAATGCCAAGACCCGCTTGACCGCTTCCTCCAGAGTGACGCCGCTCAAATCCAGGGCGAGTGTATTGGGCTGAACATGCTCGACATTACGGTGCAGTTTCGGCGATTTGCCGAATAATACCGACATCGGAATATCGACCGGTTTGTCGCCTAGCAACGCGTCGTTCAGTGTTAAATGTTCTTCGTCGGTCGCCTCGCCGATCACCGCAAACAGGCAATGTTCGCGCTCGCAAAAGGCGGTAAACAAGGCCAGCGATTCAGGTTTAATCGCCACCACATAACGCTCCTGCGCCTCGTTACACCAGATTTGCATCGGCGACATGCCTAGATCGGCGTTATGCACCTCGCGCAATTCAAAACGGCCGCCGCGCTCGCAGTCATGGATGATTTCGGGTACTGCGTTGGACAAACCGCCTGCACCAATATCATGGATGGACACTATCGGCGTATCGTGGCCCAGCGCATTGCAATGGTTGATGACTTCCTGGCAACGGCGCTCCATTTCGGGATTTTCCCGCTGTACCGAGGCAAAATCTAGATCTTCCGAACCTTCGCCGGAAGCCTGCGATGAAGCGGCACTGCCGCCCAGGCCAATCAACATGGCAGGGCCGCCCAAGATGATGATCAACGAACCGGCAGGAATCGGGTGTTTATCGACCAGCATAGGCCGGATGTTGCCGAGGCCTCCTGCGATCATGATCGGTTTGTGATAGCCCCGAAATTCATTGTTCTTGCCCGGAACGGCTTGCTCGAAGCTGCGAAAATAACCGGCCAGATTGGGTCTGCCGAATTCGTTATTAAAGGCCGCGCCGCCGAGCGGGCCTTCCAGCATGATGGTTAAGGCCGAGGCGATGCGTTCCGGCTTGCCGTTATCAGCTTCCCAGGGCTGTGAAAAACCGGGAATTTTCAAATGCGATACGGAAAAACCGGTCAATCCGGCTTTGGGTGTAGAGCCCCGACCGGTCGCGCCTTCGTCACGTATCTCTCCGCCGGAACCGGTTGCCGCCCCCGAAAAAGGTGAAATAGCGGTGGGGTGGTTATGGGTTTCCACCTTCATCAGTACATGAGCGTCTTCTTCGACATAGGCATAGACGCCGGTCTGGGGATTGCGGATAAAAACCTGTGCGGAAGATCCTTCCATGACCGAGGCGTTATCGCTGTAGGCCGACAAGATGCCTTCCGGGCTTTTTGCGGCGGTATTGCGGATCATTTTGAACAGGGATTGCACCTGTTCCACGCCGTCTATCGTCCAGTCGGCATTAAAAATCTTGTGCCTGCAATGCTCGGAATTGGCCTGGGCAAACATCATCAGTTCGACATCGGTCGGGTTCCTGTCCAAAGCCAGAAAACTGCCGGCCAGGTAATCGATTTCATCAACCGACAAGGCCAAACCCAGCTCGGAATTGGCGCTAAGCAACGCGTCCCG